>JAJXWW010000121.1 GCA_021781415.1 Planctomycetota bacterium | reverse complement strand
TCCTTGATCCTCGGCGACAATATCTTTTACGGCCAGGGATTTCAAGGGATGCTCGCTCGCGCCTCCGTCCGCGATCAAGGGGCGACCGTGTTCGCCTACGCCGTCAAAGATCCGGAGCGCTACGGCGTGGTCGAGTTCGACGCCCAGGGCAAGGCCGTCTCGCTCGAAGAGAAACCGCCGCAGCCGCGTTCGAATTTCGCCGTCACCGGGTTGTACTTCTACGACAATCGGGTACTCGACATTGCCGCCCACCTCAAGCCATCGCCGCGCGGAGAGTTGGAAATCACCGATGTCAATCGCGAGTATCTGAAGCGCGATGCCCTGCATGTGGAGATCTTCAGCCGGGGCTTCGCCTGGCTGGACACCGGCACGCCCGAATCGCTGATGCAGGCCGCCAACTTCGTCGAAACCATCGAAGCGCGTCAGGGACTGAAGATCGCCTGCATCGAGGAAATCGCCTACCGCAAGGGCTACATCGCCGCCGCTCAAGTCGAGAAGTTGGCCGCACAACATCCGAATGGCTACGGGCAGTACCTGCGCGATTTGTTGGGATAGGTCCGCCAAGGAACTGCTGTTACGGATTCTGTCTCCGACAGCGAACACGGCTCCGTAAACCGCGATTTTTGACTGAGCCAACGGTACTTTCCAGGAGTCATCCCCCATGCGCTATCTTGCGAGCTTGTGCTTCGTCGCTTTCGTCTCCTCGTTTGCTCTGGCTGCGAGTTCCGAATCGCCGGAGATTCCGGGACCGTGGCAAAAGCCTCCTAAGCTGGGAAAGCCGAAGGGCGCGGTTGTCCGCGTTCGAACGGCGGACGAACTGCAAGATGCCGTCGCCCATGCGCGGTCCAATTCGACAATTATGGTCGAACCGGGGACCTATCAGTTAACGCATACACTGCATCTTAGCGGCGGTGTGCAAAATGTCGCCATTCGAGGGGCCAGCGACGACCGCACAGCGGTGATCGTAAAGGGCAAGGGAATGCGAAACAAGGATTACGGCGTCGTGCCGCACGGTATATTAGTGACCAACGCCACCGATGTATTGATTGCCAATATGTCGATCGGCGAAGTGTGGTTTCATCCGGTTTCACTCAACCCCGAAGAGGGATGCCAGCGGGTGCGCATGTTTAATCTGCGCCTCTTTGATGCCGGAGAACAATTTATCAAATCGAATCTCGATTCAAAAAAACGCGGGGTGCATAAGTGTGTCGTCGAATATTGCGTCGTTGAATACACCGACACGGCTTGGCACGATTACACGCAAGGAATGTCCATCCACGGTGCAGACGATTGGATTGTGCGCAATAATTTCTTCCGCAACATCCGAGGGCCCAAGGACCAACCGCTCGTCGGCGGTTGCATCGACTTCTGGAGTGGTTCGCACAACGCGCTCGTCGAGGGGAACGTAATCGTCAACAGCCGCATGGGCATTCGGTTCGGCATTATCAAAAGAGACAAGGGAATGCACGAGAACGAGGGCGGCATCATTAGAAACAATCTTATTTATCGTCAACCCGGCGCGGTGCGCGAGCCAGACGGCGGGATTATGATTTGGGATTCGCCGGGAGTCGTTGCCGTCAACAATACCGTGATACTTAACAACACGTTCGATCGAGGCGTCATCGAATACCGTTGGAGCGATAAGTTGGTAATCGCCAACAATCTCATCGACGGCAAGATTTGGAAGAGAGAGGATGCGGATGGCAAAGTCTCAGACAACATTAACATGAATGAGCGCTCGATTTTTGTGGATGCGGAAAAATACGATTTTCGACTCGCCAACAAAGCTGCGAGGATACTCTCGAAGGTGCCTCGGTATGCTGACTGTCCCGTCGATGTACTGCGAAAGAGACGGCAAGAACAAACCGCTCCCGGAGCTTACGAGTTTCCATCGGAGAAGGACAAATAATAGTTTGCAACGATGCTCGGTGAAGTCATGATCCAAAAGCGATAGCGAACGAGGAGAAATCGTTTTGAAGAGAATACCTGGCGATTCGGTAGACGAATGCGCACCTCTACTCGTCTTCGCCGACGATTGGGGACGGCATCCGTCGAGTTGCCAGCATCTCATTCGTCACTTGCTCGATCGACACACGGTACACTGGATCAATACCATCGGCACTCGCCCGCCGCGGCTCAATTGGGATACGGTGCGGCGCGGCTTGGAGAAGATTGGTCACTGGACTCCGCGTTCGGGCAACAGGGAGGTATTGCCCGAGAATTTGCACGTTCACAATCCGCGCATGTGGCCGTGGTTTCGCTCCAGAGCGGATCGCTGGATTAATCGCCGTCTTCTCGGACGCTACCTGAAATCGCTGATCGACTCGTTGCCGGCTCCGCCGATCGCCATCACCACGTTGCCCATCGTGGCCGACTTGGTCGGCCTCCTTCCGGTTCAGCGCTGGGTCTATTACTGTGTGGATGATTTCAGCGAGTGGCCGGGGCTCGATGGCGACACCCTACGGCGAATGGAAGCATTGCTGGTGCAACGGGTCGACACCTTGATCGCCGTTAGCGAACCCCTTCGAGATCGACTCACGGGCCTGGGGCGCGATGCTCATTTGCTGACACACGGAGTCGATCTGGAATTTTGGCAACGACCGAAGGATGGTGTCACGATCCCTCAACTGGCGGAATTGGAGCGTCCGCTCGTCGTTTTTTGGGGTGTGGTTGATCGCCGAATGGATGTCGAGTTCGTTCGCTGCTTGAATGACCAGATGACATGCGGCACGATCGTCCTCGCCGGCCCTGAGTCAGACCCCGACCCCACGCTTAGCTCATGCCGGCGTGTGGTCCGCATAGGCTCGCTGCCGTTTTCCCATTTGCCAACTCTGGCCCACGAAGCCGCCGTCTTGATCATGCCCTACGCCGACCTGCCGGTGACGCGCGCGATGCAACCGCTCAAACTCAAGGAGTACCTCGCCACGGGCAAACCGGTCGTAGTACGCGATCTTCCTTCCACGCGCGAATGGGCCGATTGTCTCGATGTGGCGGAGACGGCGGAGGCGTTTGTGGAGGACGTCCGCAAACGAATGACGACTTGCCTTCCTCAAGGTCAGAAGATAGCACGCGAAAGACTGGCGAAAGAGGGGTGGGAAGAGAAATCCAGCCAACTTGAACGATGGTCTCTGTTGAAGAAGGCCGCGCCTGATGTCATTTGCTGCTCGTGATCAGTTCCCCGGTTTTTTCTCGGGATCGTCAGCCGCTTCCACGCCAATTGTCGTTCTCGATACTCGCGTCGTCAGCGGTACCGGCGGTGGGCCGGAGAAGACGATACTCAATCAGCCGCGTTTTCTCGCGGCGGCGGGGTATCGCAATATCTGTGCGTACATGCACCCCCAGGGCGATCCCGGATTCGAGCAGATTCGTCGGAGGGCCGCCAGCGCGAATGCTCCGCTCGTGTCCGTGCCGGATCGGGGTGCATGGGACTTGCGCTCGATCGGCAGGATGTTGGACATTTGCCGCCGCGAATGCGTCGCGATCTGGCACGGGCACGATTATAAGAGTAACGCACTCGGATTATTGCTCAAGCGGTTTTGGCCGATGCGGTTGGTGACGACGGTTCACGGGTGGGTGAAACACACGCGGCGGACGCCGCTCTACTATCGCATCGACAAGTTTTGTTTGCCGCGCTACGAACGAGTGATATGTGTCTCGAAAGATCTGCACGACGAGTGTTTGGCCCTCGGCGTTCCCGAAGACCGCTGCCTCTTGATCGAAAATGGGATCGATGAGGTCGAATATCTTCGGACGGGGAGCCAAGCAGAAGCGAAGCAAGCGCTCGGCATCTCGCCGCAACGGATGGTCGTCGGCGCGGTGGGGCGTCTGTCCGAGGAAAAGGGATTCGATCGCCTCGTCCGAGCGACCGAACGGCTGGGGCGCGGCGGACTGGACGTGCAGTTGCTCCTCGTTGGCGAGGGCGACCAGGACGCGCGATTGCGAGCATTGATCGCCGAACTCGGCTGCGAAGATCGCGTCCGGCTTTTCGGCTTCCGGGCCAACGTCAAGGAGTTGTATCAGGCTTTCGATGTCTTTGCGCTCAGCAGTCTGCGCGAGGGGTTGCCCAATGTTTTGCTGGAGGCGATGGCCCTCGAAGTGCCGGTTGTCGCAACGCGCATTGCCGGAGTGCCGGGGTTGATCGATCACGAGAAAAATGGATTGCTGATACAACCCGGATCGGTAGACGAGTTGACCGCCGCCCTCGAAAGAGTACTGCTCGATGCCGAATTGCGGCAAAGGTTGGCCAAAGCGGGACGCGAGACGATCGTTTCGCGTTACAGCTTCGCCGTGCGCATGAGTAAAATCCAAGCGATCTACGATCGACTGCTCGGTCGAGGTGGATCGAGTTGTTGATTGGCCCGTTCAGTGAAAATCAAGGCTCCCCCTATGAAATGTATCGTCACCGGCGCGGCGGGGTTCATTGGCTCGCATCTGTGCGAGGCTTTGCTTGCGGCCGGTCATAAAGTCACGGGATTAGACGCCTTCATCCCGTACTATCCCCAAGTCGTCAAGCATCGCAATTTATTGGGGATGCTGCGGCATCCCAATCTGCGCTTCTATCGCGTCGATCTGCGCAGCGATCCCATCGACGAATTGTTGGTGGGCGCGGAAGTTATCTTCCACTTGGCGGCGATGCCGGGCTTGACGCAGAGTTGGACTGACCTGGACGGTTATTGGACGTGCAACGTGCTGGCGACACAAAAATTGTTGGAGGCCGTTCAACGCACCGGCATTTCTTTGAATCGCTTCGTTCACGCCTCCACTTCCTCGGTTTATGGGCGCATGGCCTCCGGCGATGAGACGCTGCCGACGCAACCGATCTCCCCATACGGCATCACCAAACTGGCCGCCGAGCATATGTGCCGGGCTTATGCCGAGGCCTACCAAATACCGATCGTCATTCTCCGCTATTTCTCCGTTTACGG
>JAJXWW010000214.1 GCA_021781415.1 Planctomycetota bacterium | reverse complement strand
CTATAATGTCGGCGAAAGGCTCGAAGCCGATGGGCGACAAGGAGAGACGGTTCATGGAACAGTCGATTCGTATCGGGGCGGTGAACTATCTGAATACCAAACCGCTCATCTGCGATCTGGAGCAACTCGCGCCTCAGGCGGAATTGATCCTCGATGTGCCCAGCCGTTTGGCGGATTTGTTGGCGGAAGAGCAACTCGATGTGGCCCTCATTCCCGTCATCGAGTATTTCCGCTCCGGTAGCTATTCGGTGGTGCCAAACATCGCCATAGCCTCGCGAGGTCCGGTGCTGAGCGTGACGCTTTTCAGTCGAGTTCCGTGGATTGCGATTCGCCGCGTCGCACTCGACGCCGGTTCGCGCACGAGCGCCGCCTTGACGCGCATTCTGCTCGGACATCGCCATGGCGCGTCGGCAGAGGTGGTGTCTTTGCCGATGGATCGAGACGCGGAGGACGCGGACGCCGACGCCGTGTTGCTGATCGGCGATCGGGCCATGCGCGCCTGTTTGCCGGGGTTTCAGTACGCTTTCGATCTCGGTCAAGAGTGGTTCGAGTGGACGGGGCTGCCGTTCGTCTATGCGGTGTGGGCGGTGCGCGAAGGGGTCGATCTGTGCGGAGTAGACGAGGCGCTGCATCGAGCAAAGGAACGCGGCCTCGATCGCGCCGGTCCCATCGCCCAAACCGAGGCTCCGCGTCTGGGACTCGACGCTGGTTTCTGCCGCCGTTATCTCTCGAATATCTTACATTTTGACCTTGGCCCGCGCGAGCAAGCCGGGTTGCACCACTACTATATGTTGGCCTGCGAGTTAGGATTGGCTCGACGAGGAGTGAACCTTGAATACTACCATTCGGAACATCTTGCGAAAAGCTGTTGGCGGTGAACGGCTGACCTTCGACGAAGGAGTTGCCCTCTTCGACTGCCGCGATCTACCCGCTCTCGGCCGCGCCGCCGACGCTGTATGTCGCCGTCTGCACCCGGAGCCGTATCGCACCTATAATATCGACCGCAATATCAACTACACCAACATTTGTGCTGCGGTCTGCGATTTCTGCGCCTTCTATCGCAAGAGCAACGATGCCGACGCCTACGTCTTGCCGCGCGAAGAAATCTACAAGAAGATCGAAGAAACCATCGCACTCGGCGGCGATCAGACATTGATGCAAGGAGGCATGCATCCGACGCTGAAGTTGGAATGGTATGAGGATTTATTGCGAGACCTGAAAGCGCGCTATCCCCATTTCAATCTTCATGCCTTCAGTCCGCCGGAGATTTGGCACTTTCATAAGATCAATAAACTGCCTCTCCGTGAAGTATTAGCTCGATTGAAAGACGCGGGGTTGGGGAGTCTGCCGGGCGGTGGGGGCGAGATTCTCGTCGATCGCGTGCGCAAGGCCATGACCGTTAACAAGTGTCTGACCGACGAGTGGCTGGAAGTCCATCGAGTTTGGCATGAGCTAGGCGGAAAATCCTCCTGCACGATGATGTTTGGACACATCGAGACATTGGCCGAGCGCGTGGAGACCTTGGAGCGACTGCGCCAACTACAGGACGAGACCGGCGGCTTCACGGCTTATATCTGTTGGACCTTTCAGCCGGAACACACCGCCATGGCCGACGTGCCCTCCGTGGGTGCTTTTGAATACTTAAGGACACAGGCTATCTCACGCTTGTATCTCGACAACATCCCCAACATTCAATCGTCCTGGGTGACGCAAGGATTAAAGGTTGGTCAGCTGGCGCTGTTTTTCGGTGCCAACGACATGGGAAGCCTGATGATTGAGGAAAATGTCGTTGCCGCAGCTGGAACCGCACACTTTTTGACACTCGAGCAGATCAAGAGCGCTATCCGAGAGGCGGGATACATTCCCCGACAGCGGAACGTATTCTACGAATACCTCGACGAAGGAACGGAAAAGCAAGCCGAATCCATTGACTCCTGTCGAAAGGCAGCTGTAAGCTGATTTCTCATGTCTAGTCGCCCTCACATTATCTTCTCGCAATGATGGAATGAGAGAGATTTTTTTCAGTGGGTCGGGTCGGAAGGCTCGACCTACTTTCATGCGCCGTCAGAATCGACAAAACCGACAACTCCTATTTGCACGAAAGCAAATCTTGACCTAGGTTTGTCCGGTAACGATGAGAATCGAGCGGGTTAAAGAAGGAGGATACCGTGAAAATGAGACTTCGCCCAAACACTCAAGTAGGACGCAGAGGTGTGGCCGCAGTTGAATTTGCCGTGGTATTGCCGCTCCTGCTGCTGGTTCTGGCTGGGCTTTGGGAAGTGGGCGATATGGTGCGGGTTCAGCAGATGCTCAGCAATGCGGCTCGTGTCGGCGGCCGTCAGGCATCGACGGGACTGAACACCAACGCCCAGGTCCAACAGAGCGTGACTCAGTATCTTCAGAACGCCGGGTTGACCACCACCAACGTGGTCGTCACCGTCGTCGATGTCACGTCGGGAGGCGACGTGAGCAATGCGCAGCAACTGGATCAAATCGACGTCACGGTAACGATTCCGTTCAAAGACGTGGCCTGGGATGCCCTTGCTTATGTCGTTCCGGCAAACAGTATAATAACCGGCTCGGCCACTTGGTATAGCATGGTCGATCTTCCCGTGACGGTGAACACGTCTCTGCCAATTCAATGATTCAGCATTTTTGCCCTGGTGATGCCATGAAGAATTATCGACGGATGCAACGGCGCAAGGCGACGACGATGGTCGAGTTCGCCTTTATCGCCGTTGTCTTCTTTATGTTCTTGTTCGGCGTTCTTGAGTATGGTCGATTGGTGATGACGCTCCAACTAATGAATAATGCGGCGCGCGAGGGAGCGCGGGCGGCCGTTGTCGGTCAAAGCACTCTGACGACAGCGCAGGTTGACAGCATCGTCACGAACTACTTGGCCGGGCAAAGTGTGCAGCTGAGCGGGATGACGGTCCAGGTGTACGAGGTCGATCCGAGTACGGGGAACAATGTCGGAACTTGGACGAACGCGGGATTCGGGCAGGCGATCGCCGTTCAAATCAATGGAACCTACTCCCCAACTTTGCCGAGCTTTTTGCAAATGGTCGGGAGCCTTCCGTTGCAGGCTCGTGCCGTGATGTATAGCGAAGCCGATTGACGCAAAGATACCCGAGGGAGATCGGGCGACAACTGAAAGGTGAGATCCATGAAACTGCGTGGTTTCCGGCGGGAGGCCGCGGTGATTCCCTTGCTGGCCATCTGTTTGGCGGGACTGCTTGGGATGGTGGCGTTGGCTATCGATATTGGCTTAATCGCCATCGCTAAAAATCAATGCCAGAACGCGGCGGACTGTGCCGCACTGACGGGCGTTCGCAACCTGACCGGCGATACGACCAACAACAACAATTACGCCGCTGTGACTCCCTCCGCGACCAACGCGGCCACGGCAAACAGCGTGTTGTCTCAGGCGATTCAATCGAGCCAAGTCAGCATCATCATCGGAAAATACTATTACGACACGACGCAGGGACAGTTCTTGGCATATCCGCTCGATAATGGTTCGGTAAACAATGCGAGCGACAATTGGACCATGGTGAACAGCACGGTGACGTTTACTGGACAAACCTCGTTCGCCTCGATATTCGGCATCAGTGCCTTCAACACGCAAGCCACGGCCACCGCCATCTCGCGTCCGATCGACATGGCCATCATTCAAGACTTCTCCGGTTCGATGCGATTTTCAAGTTTGATGGGTTTGTCCAAGTCGATGGACGGGTATTTTGGACCCATCGATACCACGAACAACCCCGAGACAATTACTCCATCCTTCGGCCATTATTCGTCGAGTTCGATTACCTTGCAGCAGACGTCGTCGAGTAACGTGATCGGCGGGTACACTTTCGACGCAGCCAACATCAGCCAGTCCAACACCACGGACTTCAACCGGCCGCCCATCGTCGGCGATTTTTATCGGCAGGTGGGGAGTTCGCCCATTCCAGCTTTCACACCGGCATCCAGCACTTATGCATCGTCGCCCGGTGGGGATGCACCGCTAAAAACGAACGGCAATTCGGGAAGCAATTATGCCCACTCTGTGAAAGACATCACGGGCGGAACGGGGCGAAATGCCAATTTCGAGAGCCAAGGTTACGCCTATTACACGAAAAGCCCGTTTAACGGCTACACGCAAGGGCCGAATTACTGGGGCAAAACCTTTTTCATCTGGCCTCCCGATCCACTCTCGACCAACGATTGGCGACAGAAATTCTTTCTCAATAGCGACCAGACAACTCCCGTAACCGACAACACGGTTCTGTGGGATTCGCAAGGCAATTGGAAGCCGCCCATCGATAACGGCACCGTAAACTATTACGTCAATTATCAAGCCATTTTCAACTGGCTGCAAAACACTGGAGCCAACCCCTTCCCGTCGCAATTGACCGCGGGGTACATTCAGTATTATACAGCAATACCCAGTGGATCGGACTCCACCCTAAATCAACGCTTCTGGACGCAGTATCCGCTGACGGATCTGAACGAACGCTTCTGGAAGGACTACATCGATTGGGTTTTAGGCAACATCCAGATAGGAGCCAATCAATACTGGGACTCGAACTACGATTATCCGGCCAACTTTACGAAATGGACGGGCTACGGCGACGATTTCGCTTGGACGAATTCCTCAAATCCCAACAAACAGGTCAGCCGGAAGCCGACCACCGGTCAGTACATGAGTTACACGGACAATCCGCCCAGACCAATGATGCACTTTTGGTTTGGTCCCATGACCATGATCGACTTCTTGGGCAACTATAACGGTTGGAGTCTCACGGGCGATTATTTGGGGTATCTAAAATACGCTTGGTGGCCCGGCACTTGCCACGAAGCGCCTTGCTACGCGGCCAAACTCGGCATGCAAGCCGCGATGCAAACCATTCAAAGCAATCATCCCAACGATTGGGTGTCGCTAATCTTTTACAGCGCTCCTCTCGACGCAGCCAACGACACTTGGTACGGCGGTCGGTTCAATCGCGTTCGTTCGCCGTTAGGGCAGAATTATTCTCGCATGATCGACGCCCAATGGTTTCCGCCCTACACGCTCGATAACCCTGGATCGACGATAAATCCCTACGACTACAATAATAATATCGAGGTTCCTCGCGCCATGGGAGGAACCTGTTTCGCATATCCGCTCATGTTGGCCTACAATCAGTTTAGCAGCAATACGTCGCTGCAATCGTACAATCCCGCCCCCGCTCCCGCTGGCGATGCCGGAGGGTTGGGCCGAAAGGGAGCGCAGAAAGTAATCATCCTGGAAACCGATGGCTTACCCAATTATACGGCCAGCGCCAATTTCACGAATAACGGGGCAAATAATTCCTACTTTAATATCCGCTTCAACAGTAGCAACCCGTCCGGCAGCGAATATCCTTCGGGAGTTAGCAACGTCGGCAACAACGCCTCGTCCGTTTTGTCCCAGATCTATGCGCTCTGCCAACAAATGGTTTCTCAAACCACCGCCAACCCTCCGGGATACGCCACGACCACCAAGCCCGTTCTCATTCACACGATCGCATTTGGACCCGTGTTCGAGCCATCCAGCCCCTTGGCCGGCAGCGCCTTGCAGACCTTGCAGCAAATCCAATACATTGGAAATACGCAATCCTCGCCCTCGACCTCACTACCCGCTTATAAGATCGTCACCGGAAGCGATGCAACCGTGGCTCAAAATCTACAGACGGCGATAACGACAATTATGACGGTGGGGATCGTTCCCGTGTCCTTGCTTCGTTAGTTGTAATTTCTCGACCTTATCCGTCGACGACTGGATGCAGAATTATGGATCTCCCCAATGCAGTTTACGCCTTCCGCTGGTTCGTCCGGGACACGTTCCGACAAGCGAGCGACTCTCGCTTATCGTGGCTCATGCTGGGATGCAGCGGAGTGTTCGTGGCGCTTTGTCTGAGCGTCGGTGTGAATGGTGAAGTTCCTTTACAGAAGGAAGGCGTTCCCGTTGATTTCCTTCCCTCCGGCGATCCTCTCGCGGAGACCGTGCGTGTTTCCTCTAGCGGCGTTGCCGTCGTCGGTGGGCAATTGACTGTGTTCTTTGGATTCATTCGTGTGCCGTTGGGTCGAGATGCAGCCGAAGCCGTGCATTTCCTGGAACTACTTCTCGCCGGCCTCGCGGCCGATACTTTCGGCGTCTTGCTGGCTTTGGTTTGGACGAGCGGCTTTTTCTCGTCCTTTCTCGATCCCAATTCGGCTTCGGTCTTGCTGGCCAAGCCGATACCGCGTTGGCTTGTTTTGTTGGGGAAATACGTCGGAGTTCTCGCGTTCGTTTCCGCACATATCCTATTGTTCGTCTTCGGCACCTGGTCTGCGCTCGGCATCAAAACCGGCCAGTGGAGATTCGATTATCTTTTGTGTATTCCCATCTTCGTATTCCATTTTGCCGTATTCTTTGCCGTTTCGTGTCTGCTGGCGATTCGCACGCGGAGTACGGTCGTCTGCGCGATCGGCTCTCTCTCGTTCTGGCTTCTGTGTTGGGGAGTGAATTATACTCGTCATGCGATGACTACCACCTCGGAGGGCGGCACTGGTCCGCAAGTAGTCCGAACACTTGCTGAGACCGGGTATTGGGTGCTTCCCAAACCGTCCGACCTCAGCATGGTGCTGTTCGATTCTTTGAATGCGGGCCGATCCTTCCATCGTCCGGAGGTGTTTCACTCTCTCGATAAGCTTTCCGTTTTCCAGCCTTCGCTTTCTCTAGCGACTTCCTTTCTATTTGCTTTCGTTACCTTGGCGGCGTGTTCGTACCTTTTCGCGTCCCAAGATTATTGATGCCGAGACGCTCTTCTGTCGTCGCTCGAGAGCACACGGCTAGAGTAGAAGCGTTGTCCAACCGAGGCTTCACTTTCAGGGAATCGATCCAGACGAACGAGACGGAGCCGGAAGCGTGAGCGACGGATCATACTTATGAATCGGAGCCGGAAGCGTGAGCGACGGATCATACGCCATCGCTCGCGCTTTCGGCTCCGAAGCAATTTGTCTCGATGGACGTTTATCTTTTCAATTCGACTTTTAGTTTCACAGGTTTGGTTATAAGAGTGACTCGCGCGAAGCCCTCGGTTACCGTCTTGCTGTCCGGCGGGGGAGGGGAGATGCCGGTCATGAAGCGCGCGGTGAGGGTGTATTCGCCGGCGTCGGTCCAATAGGCTTGTTGGGTGATGCCGCGCATGCCGTACTTCAAGCTCTTGATGGCGATGGTGTGACTTTTGCCAGCGGGAAGCATCAACGCTTGCGGTACGCGAAACTCGCGGGTCATGGCGATGGCGGGTTGGACGCTCATGGCCCCCTTGCCTTTCAACTCCAGAATCACCTGCACCGGATCGCCGCTACTCCAGATCGCCACGTCCTTGTCGCTGGTGTTGGTCAATTCCAAAGTAAGATCGACTTCGGGCGGAGCCGGGTATCGGAACGTCTTCTTCGCCTCTTCGATGGCTTTGCGATATTCTTCCGGTGTCTTGCCGCCGAGATCCAGCTGATAGCTCTTCTTCTTAGCGATCAACTTGGCCGTCACCGGCAACGGCGCGGGCTTGTCCTTTTCTTTCTTGTCGTCGGCAGCCAACGCGACTGCCGCTCCGGAACTTAGCACGACGGCGATACCGAAACGAAGGATGGAACGCATTGTGTCTCCTCAGTCGTAGACAATGAAGGGATTTCATGGGAAAGACTCAGAATAGCATCTTCCCCCCTTTCAGACGAACTTCCGTGAGCAACGGTTTGAAAGATTATTCCGCCGGGTGAGAATAGGTCGCCCCTGAAGGGCGCAGCGAGTGGGAAGTTTGTAACATCCCTGCTTGCCTGCGGAGTCAGCAACAAAAAAATGGCCCCTCGATTCGTGTCTTTCTTGTGAACTACCGAATCCGTTCGTATAATCTACTCTGTCTCCTCGACTTCGCGGATCGTGGCCAAGCGTTTGGAGATGACCTTCATCATCCCTTGTCGGGGAATCCCTGCATGGACGAGTTGCAACACGAGTGCGGCATCGCGGCGTTGTATCACTTGCCTGGTTCGCAGGCTTCTCCTCTGGCTCCCTTGGCGGGAGCCGATCAGGTATCGCGGCTCATGCCGCGCATGTTGCTCGACTTGCAGAATCGCGGTCAGCTCGCCGCCGGATTCTCGACTTTCAATCCCCGGCGCGAGAAGCTGCTCGATACCTACAAACAGATCGGCACGGTGATCGAGGCGTTTCGCTCCAACCATCACGCCAAGGTTGAGAGCATCATGCGCGAGTACGGCGGACGCGCGGCGATCGGCCACGTCCGCTACGCCACTTGCGGTGCTTCCGATCGCAGTTATGCCCAGCCGTTCGAGCGGCATCACGGCTGTAAATGGAAGTGGTTCGCCTTCGCCTTCAACGGCCAACTCGCCAACTTCGCCGAACTCCGCGACCGACTCCTCACCCAGACCGAATATCATCTCACCCGCAACATCGACACCGAGATCATCATGCACTACCTCAGCAAAGAGTTGAGCGAGTGCGGCAGCGAACGGCCCGATCTCGTCGAGGTGTTTCGCAGTTTGGGTCAAAAATTCGACGGTGCCTACAACATGGTGTTCCTCAATGCCATGGGCGACATGGTGGTCCTGCGCGATCCCAACGGTTTCCGGCCCCTGTGCTACGCCTGGGACGACGATGCCTTGCTCTTCGCCGCCGCCAGCGAGAGCGTGCCGTTGTTCAACCTCGGCTTCCAAAACATTCGTTCGCTCGAACCCGGCGAGATGATCGTCATTCAGGACGGCGAAGTGCGCCACGAGCGTTTTGCCGAACGACGCACGCCGTCGCACTGTTTCTTCGAGTGGATCTACTTTGCCAACGTGGCCAGCACGCTCGATGATCGCAGCGTCTACATGACCCGCCGCGCGCTCGGCGAAGAATTGGCGCGGCAAGAGGTGCAGATGGATCGCGTCTCGCTCGACGACGATACGATTGTGGTGCCGGTTCCAGACACCGGCAAGGCCGCCGCCGATGCAATGGCCGCCGCATTGCGCATTCCGTCGTTCGAGGGCTTGATTCGCAATCGCTACATTGGCCGAACATTCATTGAAGGACAGAATCGAGCCGAGCGCGTCCAGCTGAAGTACACGCCGCTGCGCGAAGTGTTGGAAGGGAAACGGATTCTGCTCATCGAAGACACCATCGTGCGCAGTACGACCATGAAAACGCTGCTGCACGATCTGCGGCATCGTGGCGGCGCGCGCGAAATCCATGTGCGCGTGGCTTGTCCTCCGATTGTCGCGCCGTGTTTCTATGGCATTGATATGTCCACCATGCGCGAGTTGTTCGCCCCGCGTTTCATGCGTGGCAGCCGCATCACCGAGGCGGAGCAAAACACGATGGCCGCCGAACTGGGCGCGGATTCGTTATTCTATCTCCCCCTCGAAGCCGTGGCCCGCTGCATCGGTTTGGACGCCAGCCGTCTATGCCGCGGTTGTTTGACCGGCAAATATCCGACCGAGACCGGAGAACGGCTCTATCAACTCTCCCTCCGTCAACGCAACGGCAGCGTCAACGGACGAACCTACGAACAATCGCCCGTCGCCGCCTCCGCAGGCGCTTAAATCGTTATCGTCGGAAGAATTTCTCCAGAATCGCGCCGACCACGACGATAAAGTCTGCAACGGAATGGGATGCTCCCTTCGCGGGCAGCTGGGACGACCATTCTAGGGCAGAGGAGGCGCGAGCCATGAATCGGCTCGATTTGGCGGCATTCCGTTCGACGCCGTTGACTCACGAACCTTTTCCGTATCTCATCGTTCCCCATTTTGTCCGTCCGGTTGCGCTGGCGGCAATCAATGCCGATTATCCGACCATTCAAAGTCCCGGTAGTTTTCCCGTCGCCGGCTTGACGTTCGGCTCCGGGTTTCAATACCTCTTGGACGAACTGCGAGGATCGGCGTTTCGAGCGGCTTGCGAGGAGAAGTTCGCCATCGATTTGAGCGGCCGCCCCGACATGATCACGGTGCGCGGCCGGTGTGGCACGCGAGATGGCAACATTCACACCGACGGCGCAACGAAGATATTAACGGTCCTTATTTACATGAATCCGACCTGGGAACAGAGCGGAGGACGCCTGCGACTCTTGCGCTCGCCGCACGATCTCGACGATGTAATCGTGGAAATCCCGCCCGCCGAGGGAACGCTGTTAGTCTTTCGCCGAACCGAGAATTCGTGGCACGGGCACAAGCCGTTCGTCGGCCCGCGCCGCGTGGTGCAGTTCAATTGGGTGACATCGCAAGCCGTCGAGCGACGCGAAAGATACCGCCATCGCGTATCCGCTCTGGTGAAAAAGACTCTATCGTTCTTCCGTCGCTCAGCGTAAAGGGAGTGCTTCGCAGTTCTGAGTTCCAAGTTCTGAGTTCCAAGTTCTGAGTGCTGAGCGCTGATAATAAAGAAGCTCTTGTCTTTTACTCAGCACTCAGCACTTAGAACTCAGAACTTGGAACTCAGAACTGCGAAGCACTCAGAACTGGGAACTGCGAAGCTCTCAGGGGTGAACTGATTTTTGCCATGAATCTATCCATGCTTAAAAATCGATCCTTCGGACGCATCCTGATAATCAAGCCCTCGGCGGTGGGCGATGTGATTCACACACTGCCGGTGTTGGCCAAGCTGCGGCGGCGCTATCCGGCGGCGCGGATCGACTGGGTACTGACCCCAGCGATTGCCGAGCTGATCGGTCATCATCCCGCGCTCTCCAACGTCATCCTCTTCGATCGCGGCGCGTTGGCGCGGGATTGGCGCGGCTGGTTGCGGGGCATGGGGCATTTGCTCGCCGAGCTGTGGCGGACGCGCTACGATCTTGTTCTCGATCTTCACGGACAATTTCGATCTGCCGTGTTGACGATGGCGACTCATGCGCCGGTGCGTCTGGGTTTCGACCGTCCTCATGCCGGTCCACGTTCGGCGGAGGATCGCAAGCTCGCCGAAGACGCCTATCGGCACGGTTGGACGGGGACGCGCGAAGGAGCATGGTTGTCGTACACGCATTGGATTCCGCTGCCCCGTTCCGACGTTCATGCGGTGGATCGCTATCTATCGCTCGCGCCGATTCTCGGTCTCGACGCCGAACCGGCGGAGTTTCAGGTTTCCATCCCGGCGCACTCGACGGAGCGCGTCGAGGCGCTGCTGAGTCGGTTTGGTGTGCGCAGCCAATCGTTCGCGGTGGTGGTTCCCGGCACGATCTGGCCGACGAAACATTGGCACATCGAGGGATTCGCGGCCGTGGCTCGCTATCTGCGCGGCACGGGTCGAGCGGTGGTATTGGCCGGTTCGGCGAGCGAGCGCGACCGCTGCCGCGCTGTGGCCGAGCGCGCCCCGGGCATTCTCGATTTGTGCGGACAAACCACGCTGTCGGAGTTGGCCGCCCTCATTCGCCGCGCGGAATTGTGCGTCACGAACGACTCCGGGTCGATGCACTTAACCGTGGCTTTGGATCGTCCGGTGATCAGCGTGTTCGGTCCAACCGATGAGATTTGGATCGGCCCGTATCGCCGTCCGGAGGCCGTGGTGCGCGTTCAGAAAGAATGCGCGCCCTGCTATCTTCGTCGCTTAAGCGATTGTCCGCGCCAACACGCTTGCATGAACGAGGTGACTCCCGGCATGGTGATCGATGGAATCGAGCGCGTTCTGGCGACGGAGCGGCGCATCAGCGCTTAGCAGTACAGCGCTACTCCCCTCTCCCCTGTATTCAGGGGAGAGGGGCCGGGGGTGAGGGGTTTGGTGAAAGCGAGTGGTTTCGGGGTCTCCTTTCGTCTCTTACCCCTCACCCCAACCCCCTCTCCCCTGCGTACAGGGGAGAGGGGAGAATCCGAGAGTAGCGCTGTACAGTTAGAGCGCGTTTCGTCTTCTCGAGCGACGGTCGTGGCGGCGTTGATAATTCCAGGCTTGAAGGCGGATCATTCGCCACAACAAGCGAATGCTGGAATGACGCCGAGCCGCACCGAAATAGACTCGCCCAAACCAAAGCCGATCGCGGCCCTCGACTCCTTCCACATCCGACGAATACAAGAGTTGAGCGAGGTCTTTAATTCTCCACCACGGCCAGGTCCAACGATGGCGCGCCAGGCGGTGCAAGTCGATGATCCGAACGCGCTCGCTCCAATCCTCCGGCACTCGGTAAGTGTCTTCCTCGTCGATGTAGAAGTGGCACAGATAGAGGTCTTTGTGGAACCAGCGGCGATCGTGGAGGTTGCGGGTCAGGGCGGCCATCTGGCGAATGAGGCCGCGCTTCCAGCGCCGGAACGTCCGCGGATCGAGACGATGCGCGGCGAGAGGAATGGCCTCGTGCAGTGCCAGCATTCCGGTCAGTTCCTCGACGGCGAGGAAACTGCGAAACTGTCCCCAAGGTCCAATAAACTCGCCGCCGGCCGCCGCCAACGGCACCGGCAGTCCCACGGCGCGGGCTTGTTCGAGATGCTCCCATTCCTGCATGGCCGGCGACCAGTTGCCCTCCGGCCACAGCAGCGCCATCCAGCCGTGGAGCCGCGGTAAGCGATAATGTCGCTTCAAATAGACGACCAATCGTTTATCCTGATGCTCCAAAGTCCAGCGGGCGATGGTGCGTCCTTGTTTGGCGTGAAAGCGGTCGGTGACGGCGGTCTGCATGATGGACTCGGCCCAATCCGGCCCCGCGATCTCCGGCCAATGCGGTTGATGGCGCAGTCGGCGCACGCCGAGAAAAAGTCGTTGCCAGAGCGTTCCCGTCCCCCTCGCCATGAGCCGATGGTCTCCCTAAGCCGCCCAGCGCCGAGCGATCGCCGGCGCGGGAACACTTCGTTGTTGTCGCCGCCGCCAGAGGAACGCCGCTCCCATCGCCCAAACGATCAGGCTTCCATACATTGCCGATCCGCAATCTCGAAAGACGTTCATGTCCGGCAGCTGCGGCAAAAAGTCGGCGACGCCGTTGGCGATCAGCGCGCCCATCAGCCACCAACCTAGTTTCACATCCTCGAATCGCCGCCAGCGCTCGGCGACGAGTCCCATCGCCAACGGCACCAACAAGCTGAAATAGTGCAGATGACAGACCGGGCTTATCAGCAGCATGTTCAGAGTCAACAGGCCGAATAAAAGGAAAAGGTCGATACCGTCGTCGCGTCGTCGCCAACCGAAGGCAAACAAAGCGGTCAGCGTCAGCGCGCCGCCAATTGCATAGCTAATCAGCCGCAGCTCCAGGGAAGCCTTGGGGGGGCGCGTGGCAAAATCATAGTGCAGCGTATTGTGCAACACGGTAAGGATCGACTGCCCTTCCGTCGCCGTTTGGTTCGTCAATTCGGCAGCCCGCGAGGCGTCTTCTCCGCCTCCCAATCCCGGCAACAGGACCGCGTGCGTCATCTTCCGATAGCATTCGACCGTGCGCGTCGGCCCCAGATAGACGCCGGGAACGACCGCCAAACCCAGAAACAACCCCACGGCGCAGCCGAAGAGACAGCGACCGTCCCGCTTCCACAGCGGCATAAGCAACAGATAGGCCGGGATTATCTTGATGCAAATCGCGCCGGCAAGCCATATTCCAGATCGAAAATGTCGCCCGTTCAGAAGGTCCGAGAGAAACCCGGCGAATAGCGCCAACAACAGCAAATTGACCTGACCGCGGCTGAGCGTGTGACCTATGGGAATGAGGTAGGCGAAGATCGGCGTCATCCGCAGCGCCCACCACCCACGGCTGCCGACGGGCCAGTTGAACCGCGTTCGGCCCCAAGGGGTTCGTTCGAGCGCGCGCGCCAGTCGATGAACGGAGAAGGCGAGGAAAAAGAGATTGAGAAGGTAGCAGAAGGCCACCGAAATGGAATACGGCAGCATCCCGGCGCGATCCGCTCCGGCGGGTGCGTCGGCCAACGGGGCGGCGAGGATGGCCAACAGCGGCGGATAGTGATAGTGAAAACCGTTGTCGTCGGTGACGGCGTAGAGATCGGCGTCGGCGCGAATCGCCCATCCGGCGCGCAGAAAGACATTGAGATCGCCCTTGCGCGTCTGCTGGAACGCCGAGCGATGCTCGACCAAGACGGCAAAACTCGCCACGACAACGAAGAACGCCACAAGGACGAGGCGTTCTCCTCGCCGTGGCGGCAGGTGTCGCGAATCGGTCGCGGGCTGATCGGCCATGTCGTCGGAGTCTCCCTACTCGTTGGCGGTCTTGCGTTCCTTGCCGCGCCGCAAACAATGCGGTGATACTCCCTAAACTGTCAGCGTGTCAATGCGGATTCGACCGATATTTTCTCTCCCTCGAGTTTCTGTTAGCATGGAAGGCAGGAGAAAGACCATGGCGCGCAAACCGAACAAAAAAGACCAGGACGAAGGCATTCAAGTCATTTGCCGCAACCGGCGAGCGTTTCACGAATACGCCGTCGAAGATACGCTGGAGTGCGGCTTGGTGTTAACCGGCACCGAGGTCAAGAGTTTGCGCGAAGGCGCGGGTGGTTTGGAAGACGCCTACGCCAAGCTCGACGACGGCGAATTGTGGTTGATCGGAAGCGATATTCCCGAATACAGCATGGGCAATCGCATGAACCACAAGCCCAAACGTCCGCGCAAGCTGTTGCTGCATCGCCGTGAGATCGAAAAGTTCGCCGGCAAGGCATCGCAGCGCGGCTTCACCCTGGTGCCGTTGAGGATGTACTTCAAGGACGGGCGAGCCAAGGTCGAGTTGGCGGTCGCGCGCGGCAAACAGCTGCACGACAAGCGGCAGGCGGCGAAAAAGGCGGACGCCCAGAAGGAGATACGCCGAGCGATGTCCGAGCGCCGGCGCTGAATCGCAAGGATCTCGCATGGAAGCGAGATCCGCCCGGAAACGAAAGGAGTCGTCCGTGCCCCCTCCCTCGCGCATTGCCGATAAGATACTGTCGGCTCCCATCGGCGCTGTCGCCGGTTGTATCATGCTCGCCATCTTCATGGGTTGCATGAGTCTGTCCATCGGCAATCGCACCATCGAAACACAGACGAGTGAAGAAGGCGTTCTTTGCCAGCAAGGAAAAGCTGTCGTTCCAGCGAACGACTTCTACTTCGTCCGCTATCCGATTCCCTATCTCCGCAAGCCAAACGTGGAAATCAGTTGTACGTTCGACGATTGCCTGATCCGAAACGAGCAAGAGGATGGTTTTGAGATCAACAATCCCAACGGTAATTCGCGCACCGTGACCTGGAAGGCGCGCGGGATCAAGCTGGCTCCCCCTCCGGAGCCGCCCACTCCGATTCCGCCACCGTCGCCCGATCCTGTCCCCGCACCATCCAGCCCCGAGACGCCGACCTTGCCGACGCCGACTCCGGAACGCAAACCATGACGTGGTCGGAGACAAAGCGATGAAGTGGATCGGTTTAGTGGACAACACCGAGCATGTCTGTTGTCGCTATCGCTTGGCGGCCTTTCGTCCGATTCTGGAACGAGCGGGGCACGCGCTGGAATTGCTGCCTTTACCTTCTTCTTGGTGGAAGAGAGCCGCGCTGTTTCAAAATCTGCGCGGCGAAAATGTCATCGTGCAGCGTCGATTGTTGGCGGGATGGCAGCGACAATTGTTGCGCCGGTCGGTTCGCCGACTTCTCTTCGATTTCGACGATGCCGTGTTTTTGCGAGATTCCTACGCGGCAAAGGGATTGCACGACCGGCGACGGTTCCACCGCTTTGTCGGCATGGTTCGCTGTGCCGATGCGGTGATCGCCGGCAACACCTTTCTCGCCGAGCGGGCCGCGCGCTGGACCAGCGCCCGGAGCATCCAAGTCATTCCAACCTGTGTCGATCCCCAGTTATATCTGCCGATCGAAAAGGCGTCGACGCGGTCGGGAGTCGATCTCGTCTGGGTCGGGTCGGCGAGTACGCTGCGCGGCCTACAAGCCATTGCTCCGTTGCTGGAAGCCGTTGGCCGAAGCGTGCCGGGGGTTCGATTGAAACTGGTTTGCGATCGCTTTTTGACGCTGCGCGATCTGCCGATTGTTCCCGTTCCGTGGAAGCAGGCGACCGAGGCCGAGGAGATAGCCGCTGCGGACATCGGCATCAGTTGGCTGCCCGACGATGCGTGGAGCCGAGGCAAATGCGGCCTAAAAGTGCTGCAATATCTTGCCGCGGGACTGCCCGTCGTCGCCAATCCCGTTGGGGTGCAATGGGAAATGGTGCGGCACGGCGAGACGGGGTTTCTCGCACAATCTCCAGACCGATGGATTGAGGCGATAAGTCGTTTGGCCGGCGATGGGGAGTTGCGGCATCGCATGGGACAGGCCGGTCGGCAACTGGTACAAGCGCGGTATAGCGTGGGGGCGGGCGCGGCAAAATGGGTGCGAATCTTGGATCGATTGAGGGAGCCGCTTGCGGCTTAGCGAGCATGAACGCGGTTGCGGAGAAGATCGTCATGGAACGCGGCGGCGTTCGCTGGCGGATCGAGTCGGGCTTGGAATTCCTCTTTGGACCAGATGGCCCGCGCTTGGACGAGTGGCTGGCGACGGGGCAAGCTCACATCGTCAAGCACGGCCCCCATCGCACCGTCTATCACGTCGTTTTGCCGGAGATCGACTTCTATTTCAAACACAATCGGCTGGCCGATTGTCGGGCCAAACTCCGCGAATGGATCAGGCCAAGCAAAGCGCGTATCGAATACCGACACGCGCGCGCGGTGGCAGAGCGCGGCATTCCGACGTTCGAGGCCTTGGCGGTCGGCGAACCGTGCCGAGGGACTCCGGCGCGCGATAGCTATCTTCTTACGCGGGCACTTCCGGAGACACGGCCCCTCAACTCGTTTCTCGAAATTACGCTGCCACAGTGGCCGTCGCGGCGTCAAGCGCGCTTGCGCCAACGTCTTGCCGCGGCGTTGGCCCGGTTGCTCGCCCAGATGCACGATGCCGGTATCGCCCATTACGACTTGCATCCAGGCAACCTGCTCCTGCGCCTCGACGCCGACGACCGTGTCGAGTTGTTCCTCGTCGATTTGCACGCCGTTCGCATTGGAGCGCCGTTGGCGTGGACGGCTCGGCGGGCCAATCTTATTTTGCTCAATCGCTGGTTCTTGTTGCGATCCCAGCGCACCGATCGACTCCGCTTCTGGCGCTACTACGAATCGCTGACATCTCCTCCATCGGACGCAATCGAGCAAATCGAGCGCGGAACTCTGCGCTCCAATCTGCGATTGTGGCACAAAATGGATCGTCGAAGTGTTCAAAGCAATCGCCACTTTCGTGCCATTCAATCCGGGGAAGTGTCGGGCCATGTGGCGGCGGATGTTTTCGGCGAGGCGCTGGCCGAGCTGGCGGCCGCTCCCGATGCGCCATTTCAGCGCCCCGACGCCCTGATCCTGAAGAAGTCGCCCAGCTCCGCCGTCGTCGAGTTCGACCTGTCCACGCCGCATGGCCCGCGCCGCGTCGTCTACAAGCGATTCGCCGTCACGCGCTGGAGCGATCCGTGGACGGCCTTGTTTCGTCCGACACCGGCTCTGCGGTCCTACGTCATGGGACATGCGCTGCGCTTGCGTTGTCTGCCGACGCCGCGCCCATTGGCCGTCTGGCATCGCCATCGCTTCGGGCTGCCGCGCGAGGGGTATCTGCTGACCGAAAAAGTCGCCGACGCGATGGATTTACGGGCGTTCGTGGATAGTCTCCACACCCTCCCCCCCGCCGATTGCCGAACCTCGCTCCGCCGCCTTATCGACCAAACCGCGCATCTCCTCGCCACCTTGCATCAACGCCGTGTCTCGCACCGCGATTTGAAGGCGGCCAATCTGCTCGTCTCCGGCGCGTCCACGCTCGACCTCGAAAGCAATGTCTCGCTCCACCTCATCGACCTTGTGGGCGCGCGCCGCCTGCTCAAACTTCGCCGCGAACGCCGCGCGCAAAACCTGGCTCGACTCAATGCCAGTTTTCTCAACCATCCGGGCGTGACGCGCGGCGACCGTTTGCGCTTTCTGCGCGTCTATCTACGCTGGGGTTTGCGCGGGCGTGTCGGATGGAAACATTGGTGGAGACGGATCGCCGATGCTACCGCGCGCAAAGTCGAACGGAATCTGCGCAACGGACGGACTCTAGGCTAATCTCCAGTGAACTCGGCTTGCGAAGCGTTCACTCGCTTCGTATCATCCCCCCTTCGCGTCCCGGAGCGGCGCGGCCACAGCCACGAGCGTGCATTCGGGAATCCCCAGCGATATTCGGAGAAAGCGTACATGATTCGCAACGCTGGTGGCTGGAAACGAACTATTTTGGCATCTTTTTTTATGCTTTTGGTTACGTCGCTCGGTTGCAATTCTTACGGCTCGCGCCTGCTCTCGCGCGATAAGAACGACAAAGCGCTCGTCGATTCGCACGGTACACTGCCGCCGCCGCCGAGCCGCTATTCCTTCCGCATCGCGCCGTATGTGTTTCTCTCGGACTTTGAGATCGACCGCAACAAACCGTTGTTCCAAGAGTTGGCGAAACTCCGCGACCGGGTTTACGGCGATTTGCATCTGCCGCCCACGCACTCCATCGTGCAGGTTTATTTGTTCGAGAACAAGGAGCGCTACGAAGAGTTCATGCGCGCCGCCTATCCGGATTTGCCGCCGCGCCGCGCGTTCTTCGTGCAAAAGCCGAAACCGTTCGGCGGTTCGGACGATCTGTTGGTCTACACCTATTGGGGAGATCGCATCCAACAGGATTTGCGCCACGAATTGACGCACGCTCTGTTGCACAGCGTCATTCGCGACGTGCCGTTGTGGCTCGACGAAGGGTTGGCGGAATACTTCGAATTGCCGCCTTCGGAACAGGGCATCAACGCCTCGCACGTTGAAACGCTTCGCCGCGATTTCGGGGATGTCTTCCATCCGGACCTCGACCGTTTGGAGCGTATGAAAGATGTTCGGGATATGAAATCTGCCGAATATCGAGAAGCCTGGCTGTGGACGCATTGGATGATGCAAGCGAATCCCGAAACGCGAGCCGTGTTGTTGGCGTATCTGCAAGAGTTGCGCTCGAAGAACAATCCCAGCCCGCTGGCGCAGCGATTGACCGTATTGGCTCCGAATCTCAACGAGGCATTCAAGCGGCACCTCGATCGCCTCGAACTGCCGATCAACGCCCGCGCCGTACCCCTGCCCACCCCTTCCGCGCCGCGCTGACAAACGGAAACGACGCCCGCGCTATTCTTGGAGGTTCCCGGTATGTTTTGGTTGTTCAAGGCCGCACGTCGATTGCGCGAGCTGGGTATTCTGGGCATGAATCATCGCAACGCCGCCTGTATCCTCGACCACAACCCGCGTTCGCTCTTTCCCGTCGTGGACGACAAATTGCGCATGGCGCGGCTCTGCGGACGCATCGGGGTGCCGACGCCCGAAGTGTACCTGGAAGTGTCGTCGTATTCGATGTTGCGGCGTTTGCCGGAGTTGCTGGGCGCTCATTCCGAATTCGTCGTCAAACCCAACCGCGGCTCGGCGGGACGAGGTATTCTGGTTCTCGTTGGACGCGAGGGGGGCGCGTACCGACGGCACAACGGCGAACGTGTCGGCATGGATGCGCTGCGACAGCATTTGTCTGATATTCTCTCCGGAATGTACTCCTTAGGCGGTCAGCCGGACACGGCCATCGTGCAGCGGCGCATCCATCTGCACCCCGCGTTCGAGGCGATAACCTATAAGGGCATCCCGGATGTGCGGGTGATCCTCTATCGCAATGAACCCGCGATGGCCATGCTGCGATTGCCGACGAAAGCCTCCAATGCGCGGGCCAATCTGCATCAAGGCGGCATCGGCGCGGGTGTCAATTTGTCAACGGGCATCACCCATCATGCCGTGCAGCGCAATCGCTTCATCGAACGCCATCCCGATACGGGGCGCTTGGTCGTCGAGATGCAGGTTCCCTTTTGGCGGGAGATCCTAGAGCTGTCGCGACAGGTGGCGCGCGCGGTGGGCTTGGGGTATCTCGGCGTCGATATTGTCGTCGATGAAGACTCCGGCCCGATGCTGTTGGAAGCGAATGCGCGGCCGGGCTTGGCCATTCAGATCGCCAACGGGCGCGGATTGTTGCCGCGCTTGCAAGAAATCGACGCGATGCTCGACTGCCCGGCGCGTCCACGACCGCTGGAACGCCTTCGCCCCACGCCCCGAGCGCGAGAAGCGCTGCGCAAAAGTGCATGACACGGGGGTTGCCGCCGGAGTACAATAGGGTGCGACCCTTCCCTGCGGTCGATGTTCCGTGAGGTTGTTGCATGTGCCTCTTGGCCTTGTATTTTCGCGTCGCCGAGGATGCTCCCGTCGTCGTCGGGGCCAACCGAGAAGAGTTTTATCGTCGCGGCGGCGAACCTCCTCATCTTTTGGATGGTCCGTGCCGTTTCGTTGCGGGGATCGATCCCATTGGGGGTGGGACGTGGTTCGGCGTCAATGAAAGCGATGTGTTCGTGGCCGTCACCAACCGGCGCAAGCTCGAGGTGCCGACGAGACCTCGCAGTCGCGGCTTGCTCGTCCGCGAGATGCTTTCCTGCACCACGGCGGCGGAGGCGGTCGATTACGCCATCGAGCGCTTGGAGAAAGAGCGCTTCGACGGAGCCAATTTTCTCGTCGTCGATGCCGGCCGTGCCGTCGTTCTCCACGCCGGCGATTGGCTGCGCGTCCAGCCGTTGCCGCCCGGCATTCACGTTCTAACCAACCGCGACATCAACGATGCTGGCGATGCGCGCGTGTGCTATGCCCTCGATTGGCTGAATGGGCGCGCGTACCCTACGGCGCAGCATTGTCTCCATGCGTTACGGACGTTGTGCGCTCAAAGCGCGCCGGACCATCCTCCCATCTGTTTTCGCACCGAGGATCGCGGCACCGTTTCCAGTTCGCTCGTCGCTCTGGGCGATACGCCAAGCGACCGGGTTTACTGGCACGCGCAAGGTCCGCCGTGTGTGACTGCCTATGCCGACTATTCGCATTTGCTGCGGGAAATGAGGACGAGGATGACCGAATCCAATTGATGCACCGTCTCTCTACTCGATAGAGCTTTTATGTATCCGCACCGTATTCGACTGCGAGGCCCTTGGGAGTGTCAACCGCTGGAGCGACTCGGCGAAGGCGCGGGAGAGCCGTTGCCCTCGCCGTGCCGTCTCGCCATGCCGTGCCGATGGAGTGAGGGTGGGCTGCCAGGCTTCTCCGGACGAGTGCGTCTGCGCCGTGCCTTCGGCTATCCCGGACGCCTCGACGATTACGAACGGGCGTGGCTGACGTTCGCGGGAGTCGGCGGCGAGGCCGGGGCGACGCTCAACGACCGGTCCTTGGGCCGAGTGGTCACGGAGAGTTCATTTGACATAACGAGCCATCTGAAAAGTCGCAATCAATTGATCGTGGACCTGGACGGTACGGCGGAGACAGGCGGCTTGTGGGGCGAAGTGGCTTTGGAGATCCGATGCAGCGCCTATTTGGCCGACTTGTGCCATTCCGCCATTTTGACGGATAACCGCGTGGAGCTGCGCGTCGGAGGGCGAGTCGTTGGAACCGCCGAACGGCCTCTGGAACTTTACGTCTTGCTCGATGGCTCGGTCGTGGGGTATCAGACGGCTTCGGCTGGGCAGTCGTTCGAGTTCCTCGTGCCGGACCTCGATCCGGAGAGATGGAATGGGCCATCGACAGGGTTGCCGCTGCGCGTCGAGCTAGTGAATGTGTCGAGCGCGTGGTACACCAGCGACGACGAAGTGATGTTGGAAACTGAGACGAAATCGGGTAAATGAGCTAGGCATGGAAATACAATCGTTACGATTATCGGTCGGCGAAGACGAGTTGAACGAATTGGCCCAGGAATTGTCGAAGGACAAAAGCGCCGTCGAAAACCTGCGGGTGCGTTTGACGCCGGAAGGGGTTGTGGTTCTGGGCGACTACCCGGCCATGCTGATGAAAATGGCTTTCGAGACGTTGTGGGAAGTCAGCGGCATGGGCAGCATTGTCTGCGTCCGTTTGGCAGCGGTCAAGGTTTCGGGAGTGCCGGCGGGAATGCTCCGCAGCGTCTTGCTAAAGACGATCCGCGACATGCTGGCCCACGAAACGGGCGTTCGCGTCGAGGACGATGTCATTCGCGTCGATTTGAGCCAGCACGCCTCGTTACAAAAACTACGGCTGCGCATTCATCTCACGGCGGTGCGCTGTAACTTGGGCAACCTGACGATCGAAGCCGGGCCGAAGCTGGCCTAGCGCGTCATTTCTTATCGTCGCGCCGACCTTCTTCGCCCAGCGCGTTCTCGAGCGCGCGAATCGTTTCGGCCACGCCGTCCATGTGCGGATTGATGCGAAGAGCCGCCCGAAACGCTCTCAAGGCCGCTCGATGTTTCCGCATCTGCATGTAACATTGTCCCAAGCCAGCCTGCGCGCCGAAATGTTGCGGATTGAGCGCCAGGGTTTTTTCGCAGTCCGAGACGGCGCGGTCGAACTTTTTCAAGCGAAAGTACACGATGGCCCGTTGATTGTAAGCCTCGGCGAATTCGGGGGCGCGCTCGATTAAGGCGGTGAGTCCAGCCAACGATTTATCGCGGTCGCGAACACGGGCAAGTCGTTGAAGTTCCGCGTTGTTGGCTGGGATGTCGGCACGAAACCACAACGTCCACAGCGTATCGGAAGCCGTCTGGGCGATTTCACGGTCTTCGTCGTGCAGGCAGGCGGCGATGCCGGGACAGGCTTTTGAGCTGCCGAGTAGTCCCAAGGCCAATAGCCCGGCGCGGCGGCTGACGTTGTCGCCGTGAGACAAAATGCGCAGCAACGTGCCCTCGGTGTAGCGCTCGGCGATGCGCTGCTTGAAAACCTCAAGGGCCTCCTTCCGCGTCATCTTAGGCTTCACGGCGGATCGGCCTTCGGGGATCTGTTGGTAGTATTCGACGAGCAGGGAATTGCTCACGTTCGTACCTCTTGGCTGATTGCCCGGCTGAGAAGGACACGGAGACAGGATGTCACGCGGAACCCCGTCTCCGTACCGTCTTTTTATGGGAGCGTCTTGCAAAGGAAAGAGAAAGGTTACACTCTCGTCGCGGCCTCACTCTTCCGTGTCCTTATTCTCGGCTTTCTTTTTCTTCTTGCTCGGTTCGGCCAACTCGCGCGCCTGCGGCAAATCGCGCAAATTGCGGAGACCAAAAGTCTGTAAGAACTTCCGAGTCGTCCCGTACAGGACGGGCCGACCCAGCGAGTCGTCGCGCCCCGCGATGCGAACCAACCCTTTCTCCATGAGTTGATGGAGCATGTCTCCCGATTGCACTCCGCGAATCGCTTCCACATCGGCGCGGGCGATCGGTTGGCGATAGGCGACGATGGCCAACGTCTCGCGCGCCGCCGCCGACAGTCTTATTTCGTTGTTCGCTCGCCGCAGACGCGCCAACCAGGGATGATATTCGGGGCGCGTCAAAAGTTGAAATCCGCCCGCCAACTCCTCAATGTTGAATGCCGAACCGTCGCGTTCGTACAGTTCGCGCAAACGATCCACGAGAAGGCGCATCTCGGCGGAGTCGCTGAGACCGGCGGTTGCGGCAAGACGGCGCAGCGTCAATGGCTCATCCGCTGCTGCCAACGCCGCCTCGACCGCGGCCAAACGTGGATCGCGCGCCAACTCGCCGGATGCCGTCGTGTCGTCGCCGTCTCGAAAGTAGCGATGAATTGCCGGCAATCGCCGATCCCGCGGTAGTTGCGAACGATCCCTCGGCAAACAGGAGCGAGGGGGAATGAGGCGAAACATTTCGTATCTCCCATGCGACGAATTCAATACCAGCCTCCCGTGATCGGCAAGGTCTGTCCAGTGATGTATCCGCTCTCCTCGCAGGCGAAAAACAGCACTGCATGAGCCACCTCTTCCGGCCGGCCCACGCGCCCCACCGGGATTTGTTTCTCATAGTCGGCGAGAACCTCCGGCTTCAACCCGGCCAGCATCGGCGTGGCGATAACGCCGGGCGCGACGGCGTTCACCGTGATTCTCCGCCGCGCCAATTCCTTAGCCATCACCTTGGTCAACGCAATCACCCCCGCCTTGGCCGCCGCGTAATTGGCTTGTCCGTGAAACCCGGCGATGCCGGCAATCGAGGCGATGTTGACGATGCGTCCGCCGTCGCGCAGAATCTCCGCGCCCAGCTTCGAGCAGAAGAACACGCCGTCGAGATTCGTCTGCAATACGCCGTGCCATTCGTCCGGAGTCATTTTCTTGACGGTGCGATCGCGGAGAATCCCGGCGTTGTTGACGAGGATGTCGAGGCTTCCGGCGGCGGCGACGATGCGTTCCATCAGTGTAGCCACGGCGTCGTACCGGCTCACGTCGGCGTCGAAAACGTGGACCGATTGGCCGTGCCTGCGCAGACGCTCGGCGGTCTCGTCGGCATCGCGGCGATTGTGGCCGTCCGCGTCGGCGAAATAGTTGACGATGCAGGTCGCCCCCGCGACGGCAAATCCTTCGAGAATCGATGCCCCCATGCCGCGCGAGCTACCCGTAACCAAAACAACCTTATCTGTGAAATCGTAGCGGACCATGTCGCCTCCTCTCGTATCTCGCCCGTCCCACGAACGACACATACATGGTTTCTCTCGTATGGTATGTTGTAGGAGAGATTCCCCGTTGTGAGGATACCGCGATGAATTGGCCTATTTGCGATCTTTTATACAAATCCGTGCGGCGGCTGTTGTTGACCCTCTGCCTCTCGATGGTGCCGGCCTGCGGGTTATCGGACTACGAGAAGCGGATGGAAGAGACACAGAAGCGCGAAGAGCGGTTCCGCGAGGAGAACAAGTATCTCGACGAACCCATTAAGATTCCCACGCAAAAGAACAAAGACGGGCAAGAAGTTCCCGTGGCCGAGGTCTTCTATCGTCCGCCCAAGGGGACGCAGGCCACCGGCGAAGCGGAAGCGAACAAGACGTTTTATCGCTATCGCCCGGCCGGCGGCGGCAGCGCCTTCCCGGTCGTCGCGCTGGCCTTTGCCGCGGACAACAGCACATTTCTGGAAGAGGTACAGCGCGTTTATCCCCGCACGACGCAAGCATGGACGCCGCAGCGAACCACTCCGCTGCCCTTCGACAGTTGGGAATACGACGAAGCCCCCTACACTTACTCGGTCAACGTGTCTCAAAGCGACCCCAAGGTCGCCGTCGTCTTCATCTTCAGCAAGGGACGGGCGAACGAGTTGCGAAAGATCATGGATCTGTCGCTGCAATCGTTGGCCGTAGGCTCGGAGTCCGGCGCGGCGCAGCGGCGCTATAAACAAAAGTCGCCTTGGAAGCTGGAGAATAAGCTGAGTTCGTAATGCGCAAGGGGGACGAACCTCAAGGCTTTGTCGCGTCCGGCTCTCACGAACGAGGTACGCATGTCCGCCGTCGCCATCGAAGCGGTAAGCAAATCGTTTCGCCAACACGTCGCCGTGGACAACCTGAGTTTGCAGGTTCCGCGCGGCAGCATTTACGGATTTATCGGGCCGAATGGCTCCGGTAAGACGACGACGCTGCGCATGATTATGCGCATCTTCTTCCCCGATGCTGGAGTCATCCGCGTTCTCGACGAATCCGCCCAAACGCAGCGCTCGATTCTCGACCGCGTGGCGTACTTGCCCGAGGAACGCGGTATCTACAAGCAGATGGGTGTGCGCGAAGTGCTGCGCTTCTACGCGGAATTGAAGGGTTTTCGCGACAGTCGGGCCGACATCGACGCTTGGCTCAAACGCATGGATCTCCTCGCCTGGGCCGATAAAAAGGTGCAAACGCTGTCCAAGGGCATGGCTCAGAAAGTGCAATTCATCGCCACGGTGATCGCCCGGCCGGAGTTGATTCTGCTCGACGAGCCGTTTAGCGGTCTCGATCCGGTCAACGCCGAGACGCTGCGCGATGCCATCTTGGAACTGCGCCGCGACGGCGCGACCATCTTGTTCTCGACGCACGACATGAGTGTAGCCGAGCAGTTGTGCGATTTCATTTTTATGATCTATAAGGGCCGCAAGGTTCTCGACGGCACCCTGGAGTCGATCCAGGACGCCTACGGCAGCGATACCGCGCGCGTTCGGCTCGACGGCGCGGCACGGCTCGACGATCTGCCCGGAGTTGCCAAGGTGACGGATCTCGGACGCGCTCAAGAATTGCGTCTCGCTCCCGAAGCGGACACACAAGAGATCTTGGCCGAGTTGATGCGTCGAGGAAGAGTGCGCCAATTCGAGATCGGTCGGCCCACGCTGCACGACATCTTTGTGCGCATCGCAAGTCCCGAGGAAACGAACCATGCGTAAAATGTTCGTCGTCGCGCTGCGCGAATACTTTGCCGCCGTTCGCACCAAATCGTTTCTCGTCACACTCATCATTATGCCGGTGCTGATGAGCGGCAGTCTTCTCATGCAATGGCTTTTACGCGACTATCACGATACGAAAACAAAGCGATTCGCCGTCGTCGATCGAAGCGCGGACGCGCGCCTCTATTCGTCCATCGAAAAAGCGATCCAGCGCTACAACGAGCACACCATCGATCCCGCCACGAAAAAGGCGATCCTGCCGCGCTTCGAGATCGAGCAGGTCGCAGCCTCGTCTCCCGAGCCGGACGCCGTGGCCGAGCAGCGCCTCGAACTCTCGCAGCGCGTCCAAAAGGGCGAGCTATTTGGCTTTCTCGACATCGGCACGGAGGTTTTGCAACCGCCTTTGGACGAGAGCGGTAGACCCAAAAAAGTCGTGCGCTATCAGTCGAATCGACCCACCAATCTCGACTTCCCTCATCTGGTCGAAGAACCGATCCTCTTTGCCATCCAAGAACTCCGTTTTGAGCGAGAACGAGTGCGCGAGCCGATTTCCAGGCTTCGAGCCATTCTGCGCTCCGTGCCGATTGAAGCAATGGGTCTCACACGCCGCAACCCGGCCAACGGCAAGATCGAGGATGCGTCCTTGCAGAGTCGCATCGCGCCGGTGGCGGTGCCGATCGGCTTCCTGTTGTTGATGTTCATGGTCGTGATGATGACGGCGACGCCGATGATGCAAGGCGTTGTCGAAGAGAAGATGCAGCGCATCGCCGAGGTATTGCTCGGTTCGGTGCGTCCTTTCGATCTGATGCTCGGCAAACTGCTGGGCATGACGGCGGTTTCGCTGACGATCACGTCCGTATATCTCGGCGGTGCGTATTGGGCGGCGCGGGAGTACGGCTTCGCGGAGTACATTCCTCCGGAATTACTGGCGTGGTTTGTGGTCTTTCAATCGTTGGCGGCACTGATGTACGGTTCGTTGTTCATCGCCGTGGGCGCGGCCTGCACGGACATGAAAGAAACGCAAAATCTCATGTGGCCAGTCATGCTGTTGGCCATGATGCCGATGTTCCTCATGGGCAGCGTTTTACAAGAGCCGAACAGCGTGGTGGCGACGACGTTCTCGTTCGTGCCGTTTTCTACGCCCATGCTGATGATTCTACGGCAGTCGGTCCCTCCCGGCGTGCCGTGGTGGCAGCCGCTGCTCGGCGTCGTTCTCGTGCTTCTTACCACTCTGTTGTGCGTATGGGCGGCCGGTCGCATTTTCCGCGTCGGCCTGCTGATGCAGGGTAAAGGGGCGCGGTTCGGTGAGATGTTCCGCTGGGTGTTCCACGAGTAATTCGGAAGCCGTTTTCGTATCATGGAATTTGCTGGATGAAACGCTCTCCGACGATCGGACCCGCAAGGAGATTCTCGCGTGAAATTGGGTTTTGTCAGCGCGCTCTTGTCCGAACAATCGCTCGAACAGGTTCTCCGCTTCGCCGGAGAGACGGGCTACGATTGCGTCGAAGTGATGTGTTGGCCCGTCAGCAAGGCCGAGCGCCGCTATGCCGGGGTAACGCATCTCGATGCCGCCAATTTTCAGGCGTCCGACGCCGAGCGCGTGCGAAGACTGTGCCAGGAAACCGGCGTGACGATTAGCGGACTTGGCTATTATCCCAATCCTTTATCTCCGAATGAGGCCGAGGCGCGCGTCGCCGTCGAGCATCTACGCGCCGTCGTCCACGCCGCCTCCACGCTCGGCGTGTCGCAAGTCAACAGCTTCATCGGCCGCGATTGGACGCGCTCCGTGGACGACAATTGGCCTCGCTTCCTCGATGTTTGGCATCCCCTGATTGCCCTGGCCGACGAACGAAAAGTACGCATCGGCATCGAAAACTGTCCCATGTTCTTTACCGCCGACGAATGGCCTGGCGGCAAGAACTTGGCCATCTCGCCGGCCGTTTGGCGGCGTATGTTTCAAGATATACCCAGTCCGAATTTCGGCTTGAACTTCGATCCGTCGCACTTCGTCTGGCAGCAGATGGATTATCTGCGCCCGCTGCACGAGTTCCGCGATCGTCTCTTTCACGTTCACGCCAAGGACGCTCGCATCGACCGGCTTCGTCTCGACGAGGTAGGCATCCTGGCCACGCCGCATCAGTACCACACTCCGAAACTGCCCGGACTCGGCGACGTGAATTGGGGGCAATTCATCTCGACGCTCAACGAGATCGGCTACCGGGGGCCGGTATGCGTCGAAGTCGAAGATCGCGCCTATGAGGATTCGTTGTCCTCGCGCCAAGCAGCATTGCGACAGAGCGCGACGTACTTGCGGAACTTCATCCCTACCGGACGTTGACCTCTTTTGCCGTCGCGGAGTCAGCCATCGTGGATTACACCTATACGGACATCGCCAAGACAATCGATCATTCGCTACTTAATCCGACCTTGACCGTCGGCGAACTGGAAGCGGGTTGCCGATTGGCGAGGGCTTACGATGTGGCCAGCGTCTGCATCCTGCCGTACTATCTGAAGCGCGCCGCCGAATTGCTGCGCGGCAGCACGGTGAGGGCGAGTACGACCGTCGGCTTTCCGCACGGCGGCCATGCCACGGCCATTAAGCGCGCCGAAGCCGAGCAAGCGCTCGCCGACGGCGGCGAAGAGTTGGATATGGTGGTCAACGTCAGTCAAGTTCTCAGCGGAGAATGGGATTACGTCCGCGACGACATTCGGGCGGTGATCGAGGTCGCACATGCCGCCGGGCAGAGGGTGAAAGTCATCTTCGAGAACTGTTATCTCCGCGACGAACACAAGATTCATCTGTGCCGCATTTGTAGCGAACTCAACGCCGATTGGGTGAAGACTTCGACCGGCTACGGCAGCGGTGGAGCGACGCTCGACGATCTGCGTTTGATGCGCCAACACGCGGCGGCGCACGTCCAAATCAAAGCCGCCGGCGGCGTGCGCGACCTCGACAAACTGCTCGAAGTACGCGCCCTTGGTGTCAGCCGCGTCGGTGCCAGCCGCACCCGCGAGATGCTGGACGAGTGCCGCCGCCGTCTCGCTCTCGCGCCGATCCGAGTCGAGACGGAGATCCAATCCGCGGGATATTAAAATACCTTGTCTCGAATGGAGCTATCCCTCGGCGGATACCTCGCCGGTCAAAGCGTGGATCACTCGTCGCGGTCGGACATTTGGAGATCGTCGAGAAGGCTTTGTCGCATTTCGTCGCTCAAGGTGGCGCTGTCGTTTTGGTAACTGCCGCGGCGGACGGAGAAATGGGCGGGGGAATCGTAGTCGCCGAGCAGCTGGCGACCCCGTTCGTCGAGAACGAATTGGACCCAATGCGCCGTACCGATGCAGCGGTCCTCCGGGCGGCAGGTCAACAGGTTGGCGGGATAACGGGAGTCGCCGAGGTGTAAAATCAAGTCGTCGCCGCGCAGGTCTTGCCACGCCGACAGCTCTTCTTGCATCCGCGTCTCGTCCACTTTGAGCAAGAGAGCCGCTTGCAGGCGATTGCGGCGCGGCAGGAGGCGGTTGTACAGATCGAGTTCGGGCTGAACCTGCGCCGGCTCGCTCAGTCGAGCCACACGCAGCACGTCTTGGAGGCGAAACCAAAGCGTTTGTCGATTTTCAAATACGAGAGTCAGTGCGGAGCCGATGCGGACGCGACGATAGCGGTCGAGATAGCGGCCGTGCGCCTCGAAGAATTCGCGGCGGCGCGTGGCAAACTCTTCGAGAGGCAACAGATCGTCGAAGGTCAGCGTCTTCATCGCAGAGACTCCGATCGCTTCTCTGGAGGCAAAATGAGGTTCACATACAAGGCGGCGGCCAACAGCGCGCCGAGTACGGGACCGCCGACGTAGATGACCGTCTCGGCCAGCCAATTCGGAGGCGTTGTATTCGGCACGGTCGCTTCCCACAGGGCGGGACCGAACCAGCGGGCCGGATTGGCCGAACCTCCGGTGAAACGATAGCCAAACAACACGGCTGCCGACTGCGCCAGACCGACCATCAAGCCGCCCAATCGCGGAGCGCGGCGGTCGAATAATGTGGCAAAGGCGGCCAAGGCGACGAGGCAGGTCAAGAACAACTCGAACGCCGTGCCGCTGACGAGTTGCGGCAGTTGCAGCGATTGATTCCCCGGATTAAACGCGGTCAGATGCGGAGTGCCGCCGTGCATCTCGGCGTACACCGAAGGGTTAAACGTCAAGCGCAGCACGAGTCCAGCCAACGCGGCACCGAGCGATTGCGCGAGAATCAACCCGCCTGCTTGCAGGTTGTCGATGCGTTTGAAGACCCACTGCATCAGAGTCAGCGCGGGATTGAGGCAGCCGGGCGAAACCTGGAAAGAAACGGTCAGGGCGACGGCGAGGGCGAATCCCTCGGCCAGCGCTGGCACGGTCGGTTGAAAGGACGGATGACTTAGCGTCGAAGCGCACACCGTCCCCGCCCCGACCAAAACTACGAGAAACGTGCCGAGCATTTCCGTCCAATACATACGAAGTTTGCTGTCCATATTTCTCTACAATCTGTTCTTACCGTTTCGGCGGGAGTTCGAGGTACGCATCGACTTCGCGTCCGTTCAGCGACATGAGAAACAACGCGAGTGCGTCGATGTCCGCCGCGCTCAAATCGAGCAGCCGCGTTTTTCCGTCTTTGCCTCGCAACAACGGATCGAGGTAACGGTTGCGTTTCGCGCCGCTGTTGTAGAACTCGACGACCTCGCGCAGGCTGTCGACGGAACCGTTATGAAAGTACGGACTGGTACGATGCAGGCCACGCAGCGTCGGCGTTTTGTAGGCGTCGATCCAGTAGCGATTCTTCTGGCCGATGGGAACCCAAGCGAAGCGGCCCCCTTCCATGCCGGGGCGCGAGCTGCCGATGCCGAGGTTGTGAAACTCATTATCGGAGAAAGAGCGTCCGGTATGGCATTGATAGCAGTTCACCAGCGGTCGGTTCTTCTCAAGGCCATGAAACAGACGATAGCCGTGCATCAACTCGGCGGCGACGGCGGGTTTCTTTGCTTTCTCTCGCTCCAACTCGACGAGGGCCGCATCGTCGAGAACGGCTTCGTAATCCTCCGCTTGCAACGCCGCACCGCGTTTGCGGGCGCGTTCGACCGCGCGATCGTGGAGCGAGTCGCCGGCCAAGATCGTGCGCAAATAGCAGGCCAAAGCGCGACCCACGGTATCTTGAGTGATATTCGCTTTCTCCGCGCCATCCTCTTCGTGGGTGGGCGTGCCGAAGACTCGGTTGAACGCTTCGTGATAGTTCGCCTTGTTGCGCAGCCGCGCGATGATACCACTCCAGGTGTGGTCGAACGGCTTTTCCACTCCGCCCTTCTCGTCCTCTAAAGTGCGTTGAACGACTTGTTCCAACAGAACGGCTCGACCGTCGGCGAACTGGTGGCGATTGAAGACACAATTTATGAGCGTCGGAGCGTTGAAATCATCGCCGTGCGCGCGTTTGTGGTCGGCGAATCCCGCGCTCGGTTGATGGCAGGTGGCACAAGACGTACCCGCCTTGGCTTCGAGCCAGCTATCGTCGAAGAACAGCCGTTGACCGAGTTGCCATTTGCCCCGCGTCATCGTCGCCCCGGCGGGAAGGTATTCGCGCGGATCGGACAATCCGAGGGGCACTTTGATCCGAACGACGGGAGTTTCTTTCGTCTCGCCCTTCGCTTCCGGTTCGTTCCAAAACTTCGTCAGCGTGTTCCACAATTCTGGCTTCGTATCGGCGTGGACGAACTCGATCGTCGCATCCGGCTTCGGTGGTTCGTCGATGTCGATCCACTGAATCTCCGAATCGAGCGGCTGGCCTTCGGTTTTCGCCGAAGGCTCGCCTTGGGCGGTTTTCTTGGCCGGTGCCTCATGCTCCGGTCGAGGGCCGTAGCGTTCGGCGGGTTGACAACCGGCGACGAACACTAGCGCAACGAGTCCGATTCCCCGCATCGTGTCCCTTCCTCTCGTGCGAGATTCGAGTGGGGCTCCTACCCTCGTTCCAACCTACTTCTTGGCGGGAGCGGCGGCGCGTTGTTCCTTGGAGAGATCGGCGAGCATCTGAGCCACGGCATTCAGGCGTTCTTGATTTTTGGCGACATAGTCCGGCGGTCCACCCTTGACGGCGACATGGTCGGCGATGGTCGGCGAATCGACCATGTCGATGGCGTCCCAAGGACACCAGCGTTCGCACAGAGCGCAGCCGATACAGCGTTCGAGATCGATGTCCACGAACGATTGCAACGACGGTTGATCTTCGCCGGGCACTTTGTAAATGCAGTCCACCGGGCAGACTTCGATGCAGGCTTCGCATCCGGTGCAGTTGTCCGCCCTCACGACCGCCAATTCCTTCGGCAGTTTCTTGCGTGCCTTACCCGCGCCTTTCGCCATGATAAACCTCGCCTCAAGTTTTGGTGCGATAGATAGGCGCTATTTTAGGATTGCCGGAAAAAATGTCCCGTCGAAGCCGAGAGGATCGAAGAGATGAAGGAGTCGAGCTATCGTCGGCAATCCGTATTCCGCGCACTCAGGCAGCTTGGGCAGCCGTATCGCGACGAAGGTCGGGATCAGGCTCCGACGTTCTGACAATCAACTTTCCGTTGTACTCGCTTGAGCAAGCCTGCCAGAACCCGGCCAGGGCCGATTTCGTAGAAGCGGTCGCACCCCTCCGCCAAGAGACGGCGGATCGTCTCTTCCCAACGCACCGGCTCGGTGATTTGCCGCCGCAAGAGAATGCGTATCTCGTCGGGAGTGCCGTGCAGTTGGGCCGTCACGTTGGAGTACACCGGCACGCGCGGTGCGGCCAGTGTCACGGAGGCGAATACCTCGGCCATCGCTTCGCTGGCCGGTTGCATCAGGGCGGTATGAAACGCACCGGCCACCGCCAAGCGAACCGTTCTTCCGCCTGCCTCGGCCACCAAGGCTTCCAACCGATCGCACGCCGAACGATGACCGGACACGGCGTAATTGCCCGGACAGAGATAGTTAGCGATCTGTAAAATCTCATTTTGGCGCGCGGCGATGCACAATTCCTCGACCTTCGACTGTTCCAAGGTCAAGACGGAAACCATGCCTCCGGGCGTGCGATCCGCCGCGGCCTGCATCGCTTCGCCGCGTCGTCGCACCAAACGCAGTCCTTCGCGGAAGGTCAGCGCGCCGGCGAAAGTCAGAGCCGTGAACTCGCCGAGACTCAATCCCGCCGCCGCCACGCATTCGTCGAGAACTTGGGGCTGGCTTTGCTTCAACGATTCCAGAGCGGCGAGGCTGGCGACAAAGAGAGCGGGTTGACTTACCACCGTGGAATTGAGTCGTTCGGCGGGACCGTTCGCGCAGAGATCGAGCAAGTCGTAACCGAGGAACTCGCTCGCTTCGTCGAACAGCTGGCGCGCCTTCGGTAAGGAGGCGCAGAGATCGCGCGCCATCCCTACCGTTTGAGCGCCTTGACCGGGAAACAAAAAGGCTACACGGGCCATGGAAATCCTATCCCTTATTCCTCGGAAGCGGCGGGGGGACTCGCCTCCAATTCCTTGACGATGAGTTCGTTGAGGTGGGCGCGCGCATAGCTGGCGGCGACGGCGAGAGCATTGGTAATGGCACGCTCGCCGGAACTACCGTGGCAAATGATGCAGACACCGTCGATCCCCAGAAGCGGCGCGCCGCCGAAGGCGCTGTAATCGTAGCGATGAATCAAAGCCTCCAACGCCAGCTTCGCCTTATCTCGCTCGGCGTCCAACGATGCGAGCAGTTCTCGAAAGACCATTTTCATGGTGAAGTCGAAAACTCCTTCGCTGGTCTTGAGGACGACATTGCCGACAAAGCCGTCGCAGACGACGACATCGACATCGCCGCGATGAATGTCGCGGCCTTCGACGTTGCCTACGAACTGGCTTCGCAGCGTACTCGCGTTGAACAGCGCGTTCGTTTCCTTGGCCAAATCGTGGCCCTTGGCTTCTTCCGACCCGACGTTCATCAGCCCGATTTTCGGCTGAGGACGTTGAAGAATGTGGCGGGCGAAGATACTGCCCATGACGCCGTATTGAAACAGGTGTTCCGGCTTGGGGCTGACGTTGGCTCCCACATCGATGAGAACGCACGGCCCCTTGACGGTGGGCATCACGGCGGCGATGCCGGGCCGCCGCACATTTTTGAGATAGCGTTTCAGGAAAAGGCCGCCGGCCACCATGGCTCCGGTATTGCCGGCGCTCACGATACCCTCGACTTTTTGCTGTGCCAGTAATTGCCAACAACGACTGATCGAGTTGTCCGGCTTTTTGCGCAGAGCCACGACCGGACTTTCTTCCATGCCAACGGCTTGCGTGCAATGGAAGAGATGCAAACGGTCCCGGTGCGCCGCGCGCTCCAACAGCGGTTCCACTTGGGATTGGTCGCCGACGAGCATGACGCTGAGCTGCGGATCGGCGGCCACGGCGTGAACCGCGCCGGCGACGATCGGTCCCGGCGCGTGGTCGCCTCCCATCGCGTCCAGGGCAATGATCATGATTTACTTCTCCTCTTCGACCTGCACGACTTCGCGATTCTGATAGAAGCCGCAATTCGAGCAAACGTGATGCGGCAGCACCGGCTGCTCGCAACGTGGACAATACTGAACCTGCATCGGCTTGAGATGCAGATGACTGCGCCGCTTACCCTGACGGGCATGCGAAGTTCGCCGCTTAGGAACCGCCATGACTTTCGCCTTCCGCGAGAGAACCTGATTTCACGTCTCCCCAGGCAACGGAGGACTTCCCGGTCCTCGATTCGCCAGGGCTTTAGACACTTCTTCTTTCATCATACAAAAGGAGGGGACGACAAACAGAGGGCCGCTCGCTCCGACGAGTCCGATTTCTTCCAGAAAGGATCTACCGATGGATCAACTGTGGGCACCGTGGCGTCTTTCCTATGTGGCGACGGCGAAGCTGCCCAGCGCCGGAGATCCATGCTTCATCTGTGCCGGTTTGGCCGACGACGACGACCGCAAGCATCTCCTCGCCCTGCGCACCCCGCTCAGCGTCGTGGTTTTGAATCGCTTTCCTTACAACAACGGCCACCTTCTCGTCGCTCCACGCCAACACAAGGCGCGCCTCGACGAACTTACTTCGGAAGAGCTGCTGGAAACGATGGAAACGCTGCGGCGCATGGTCGGCGTCCTCGACGAATTGATGCACCCCAACGGCTACAACATCGGTCTGAATCTCGGCCATGCCGCCGGCGCGGGATTACCCGGCCATCTGCACTGGCACATCGTCCCGCGCTGGCACGGCGACACGAATTTCATGCCGATTTTCGGCGATGCCAAGGTGATTGTGCAATCCCTGGATGCTTTGTACGATATGCTGGTGGAACGATTGCTGCGCTGAATCCTTCGGTTCCAAGGAGCGAACGAAGATGGCTCTCTTTTTGGCTACCGTCCGCCAGATGGTCGTCTGCGAAGACGTTCGCTCGGTATCGGGAAAACCGCAAAGTTTGTCGCTCATCAATTTATTGGGTCGGATTCGGTCGTCTTCTACTCCTCCTTTTCCCTACCACGCTCCGCCATTTTGTGTCTATGCACAACTGGCGTCGTGCCGTGGTGTTTGCGATTTACATATTGAAATCGAAGAAGCCGACAGTCAGACGATTATCCTCCGCACGCCGAGATTACGACATTACTTTGGAAATGACCCGCTCCGCGTGTTCGGCAAAGTTTTTCGCTTTCGTTCTTGCGTGTTCCCCTCCGGCGGCTTGTATTCCGTTCAATTGTGCTACAATGGCATCGGCATCGCTTACGAACCGCTTATAGTGGAGGGATAAGTCGTGGAACATAAGCATACCTCCATCTCCGTCGACGAACTCACGGAGATCATCGTCGATGGTTCGGAACCCATCGAACCGCGCCCCCGTGTGTCCCCGCCTATCGACCCGGAAAAACAAGACTTCCTCCAAGCAATCGACGGGGCACAACGCCGCTATACGGGACGATCTCTCAGCTGGGGCGAGATTTTCGAAGTGATCGTCGCGCTCGGTTATCGCAAGGTGGAAAAGCCTGTCGATCCGCCGTTGCCGCCCTCAAATGGCGAGGAACATGGGGAGGCGAACGACGGGGAGACGGCCAACGAGAAGCCGACATGAGCGATGCCGTCTCTTTTGAGCCGACCGATTGGCTCGACCGCGAAGACGAAGTGCTGGCCCCGTATGCCATGCGCACCCGGCAAAGTCGTGGCCGACGCCATCCGGAGGACCAACACCCCTTTCGCACGCTCTATCAGCGCGACCGCGATCGCATCGTTCACTCCACCGCCTTCCGCCGACTCATGCACAAGACGCAAGTGTTGGTCACGGAAACGAACGACCACCATCGCACGCGGTTGACGCATACCCTCGAAGTCGCCCAGATTAGCCGAACCATCGCTCGGCGTCTGGGACTGAATGAGGATTTGACCGAGGCGATCGCGCTGTCGCACGATCTCGGTCATCCGCCGTTCGGCCATGCCGGTGAGAGCGCCCTCCACGAGTGCATGGCCGAACACGGCGGCTTCGAGCATAATTTGCACGCGCTGCGCATCGTCGAGGTTCTCGAATATCGCTACGCCGAATTTCCCGGCCTGAATCTCTCGTGGGAAGTGTTGGAAGCCATGGCGCTGCACAGCAAACGGCGCGACGCCCCGGAGATCATCGAGTTTGTCGGCGTCGGTCAGCCCTTGCTCGAAGCCCAAGTCGCCGACGCCGCCGACAGTCTCGCTTACGACGCCCACGACATCGACGACGCGCTCAGCGTCGGACTCATCGCTCCGGATGATTTGCGCGAGGTGGAACTGTGGCGGCGCGTTCTCGATGCGGTGAAGCGACGACACGTCACATTAGCGCCCCTCCACTTTCAGCCGACAATGGTACGGTACTTGATCGATTGGTTGGTGCGCGATTTGCTCGATCACACCCTACAACGTCTGCGTCGAGACCGGATCGGCAGTATCGCCGACGTTCGCGGCGCGTCCAGCCCTCTGGCGCAGCCCAGCCCCGAAATGCGAACCCTCAAGGCGGGGCTAGAGGAGTTCCTCAAACGGCGCGTGTACAACCACCATCGCGTGCAGCGCATGGCGGTGAAGGGCGGACGCATCGTGCGCCAGCTGTTCGACGAGTTTTGCCGTTCGTCGCGTCTGATGCCGGAGCGCTACGCGCGTCGCGTCGGGACGGGTAAACCGGAGCGCACGGTCTGCGATTATGTCGCCGGCATGACCGACCGCTACGCGCAGGACGAATTTCTCAGACTTTTCCAACCGTACACGATCGTGTAAAATAACCTATCCTCCGCGAACCTCGTTGGCCATTTGGGAAGGCTCGTTCGCGGTGACAGGCTTGTTTTCCCTCCGTTGTTTCATTTCCCGGCTCCGCGCCCCGTCCCGGAGTCGGCCCTTTATCCTTGGAGGATGTCTAATGTCGTCTGAATCCGCATCGCCGCTTTACAATCGATTTTCAAACCTATTGTCCAAACGACCGACCACGAGCCGCGTCCTGTTGTGGCTCTTGCGCGGCATTTTCGGCGCGATTTGCATCGGCATCGCCATGCTGGCATTCCAGCATTTCAGCGAGAGACCGGGCGATACGTTCAATGCGTATCTTGCCTTTTTCTGTATTCTCGGCGCTGCCCTGCTTATCGTGGCTACCGATGTGCTTATCCGAAACAAGCAAATTACCACGCTATCGGCGGTCTATTTCGGCTTGCTGCTTGGACTGCTTCTGGGCAATATCCTGTCGACGGCGTTGGAGCCGTTCATCTTCGAGTGGTCGTCGCCTCGAGGCGGCGGAGGGCAGAACGAGGCGGAGGTTCGCGTGTTGCCCGGTGAAAAAGAGAATACCTTCCGAATCGACATCGTCCGCGGGAGAACTCCCGGCGACAGCGTCACGCCCCAAGAGCAGCGAAATCAGTACGAACGCAAGGCACTGTCGCTCATCATCACGGTCATCTGCTGCTACATCGCCATTTCGACGTTGCTGCAAACCAAGGACGAGTTTCGCTTTATCATCCCCTACGTCGAGTTTTCCAAGCAGGTCAAGGGGGGGAAGCCGCTCGTTCTCGATACGAGTGTAATTATCGACGGTCGAATTGCCGATATATGTGATACGCGGTTTATCGACACGAAATTGATCGTGCCTCGATTCGTATTGCAAGAATTGCAAAGCGTGGCCGACAGTTCGGATAAATTGAAGAGGAATCGTGGACGGCGCGGACTGGACATGCTGAAGCGGATGCAGAACAACCCCAAGGTTGAGTTGCAGATGCACGAAGCGAATATGGCCGTGCTGCGCGACGTACACAAGGTCGATGAACGGCTCGTCGTCTTCGCCAAGGCGCTGGACGCGCGCGTGGTGACCAACGACTTCAATTTGAACAAAATTGCCCAACTTCAGGGCGTCGAGGTCATCAATCTGAACGAGTTGGCCAACGCGCTGAAATCGGTGGCGCTGCCCGGAGAGCTAATGACGGTTCGCGTCGTCAAACCGGGCGATCAAATCGGTCAGGGCATCGGCTACTTGGAAGACGGCACGATGGTGGTGATCGAACAAGGCCGTTCGTTGATCGGCCAAGAGGTGGCGATCACCGTCACGAGCGTGTTGCAAACGCCGGCGGGCCGAATGATTTTCGGCCGATCCGAGGGGCGGCCCGCGCTCGCGGACGAGAAGGTGACCAAGTAAAACGATTGGACGAGGAGAGGCGAATATGCGCGGATGTTGTTGGTTCTCGGTACGATCCGTTGTTTGGGGAGCGCGTTGGACGCTCTTCCTCGCCTCATCGCTCGGCCTCCTTTTCGTCTTGTCCACGTCGGACGCCGTCGAACCGGGGGCTGGCGCGGCCAAGCGGCCCGCCGGCAAAGGCGATCTGCAGTTGGTCGAGCGCTTGCTGTCCGCGCGCAAGGAGTATCAGAGTACGATGGAAGCGCTCCGGGCCTATTACATCGGCATGGGAGACATCGAACGGGCGCGCTGGGCCGAGGAAGAATTGGTGCAATTTCACCGCATCAACAAATATCCGTTTCGCCTCGACCTCGTCGTGCCGCCGCCGACTCTGCCCGGAGACAAGAACGTCCCGGAAGCCAACGAATTGTACCGTCAAGCCTTGAAGTTCAAGGATCGCGGCTACGGACAGGACTTCATCGACAATCAACACCGCGCCGAGTTGCTGTTCCAACAACTGCTGACCAATTATCCGCAGAGCGACAAGATCAGCGATACCGCCTATCAGCTGGGCGACATTTACGAGAGCAAGGCGTTCCGCCAGTACGATCACGCCGCCATCTACTTCGAGCGCTGTTTCCAGTGGAATAGCAAGACGCAATTCGACGCGCGCCTGCGCGCGGCCCGACTTTACGAACGCTATCAGAGCGAGCGCGGACATGCGTTGGAAATCTACCGCGACATCACCACGCACGAAATCGATCCCAAGCGCGTCGAGGAAGCCCAACGCAAGGTGATGGATTTGAGCAAGAAGAAGTAACTCGCTCGTCGCGCCTTCAACGGTTCGCCGCGATGCGTGGCGGGGTACGGAATCATTCCCGCACTCCGCCACGCATCGCGGCGAACCGTTTTTTTTGCCACTTCATTCGGATTAGGCCGGTTGTTACGATCGGGCAGACTTTTCCTCATGTAGCAATTCTATCTTTGCCGATAGGTAACAATGCCGATTGTCCCAAAGCGAGGACAGCGGCATGGGGAATGGTGTGCGGGGGGAACGGGCCATGCGCTCGGTCACGGGGGAGATGGGGCTTATGCGAATAAAGAGCGTCTGGGGAGCAGGAGTGTTGGCCGTGCTGGCCGCTCTAACTGTGCTGTCGCCGGGTAAAACCCTCGCTCAGGAGTCGTGGCCTCAAGGTGGGATGGCCACTGGCTACGCACCTCCTGCCGTGCAGTTGCCGTATCCACTCGGCAGCACGCATCCGGAGGTGGGCGGGTTGTTCATGGCGGCGACCTATCAAATGTACAATCAAACGAATCCCATCAAGGGACAGGAAATCGCGGTGCGCGGCTTCGTCGTCACCGACGATACCGTCCTCAACGCGGCGGGTTCGGCGGGAACCTTCATCGGTCCTCGCAACAACGCCTTGGACGCCGGACAGGTGGCGGGACCGTACACTTGGGTTCCCGGCTTCCAACTGGAAGTGGGATGGAAGTTCGGCGACGGTTCGTCGATCACCGGCAGCTTTTGGTGGATCAGCGAGTCGCAATACCGCGCCTCGGCCACCTTGTCGCCGCCGAACTATCAGTTTAACTCCGATCAATCGAATACGTTCTTGACTTCTTACGTCTTCGGCTATCCCAGCGATTTCGCCGGTGCGCCGCAGAAGATTTCCCAAGGCGGCCCGTACAGCGTCTACGGTATCTGGAACGGTGCCAGCACGATGACCGAAGTCTTGTGGCAACGGGCCGAACAGGCGCAGTTGCAGTATCGCAAGCCGTTCTACGAAACCGAAACGTATCGTGCGTCGGCTCTGGTTGGCCCGCGATGGTTCTGGATCGAGGACAAGTATCGCTGGATCACGACCGACCTCGATTCGTTCGGCAACTCGTCGCCGATTTACCAGGGAATCTACAACAATCAGGTGGACAACCGTATGTACGGTGTGTTCGCCGGGTTGCAACAAGAATGGTACATGGGTTGGGGTTTCGCGGCGATGTTGAACACCAACGTCGCGGGGTTCATGGATGTGGTTCGCACGTCGGTGGACTATCAGCGCGGGGATCGCGGCGGCCCAGAGAACAAGCGCGGTCGAACCATGTGGCGGGCCGTTCCGGAGTTCCAAATCACGCCGAGCATCATGTGGTATCCGTTGGAAGGCGTGCAAGTCCAAGCCGGTTACGACTTCTTCATGTTCCTCAACACGGTGGCCTCGCCTCAGCCGGTGGACTTCAACTACAGCTCCTTGTCGCCGCAGTACACCGACATCGCTCGCTTCTTTAACGGCTTCCAGGTGACGGTCGCCATTGTCTTCTGAGCCGGAAGCTAGAAACCTCCACCTTCCCGATCCGCCGGGGTCGTCGCATTGTAAAATGCGATGGCACCGGCGGTTTTTGCTTCGATTCTCTCTCCGTTTCCAAAGCCGCTTCGACCTCTTATAATGCCCCCACTTTGACAGTTTTGACCGTAGTTCGTAGTTCTTAACGCTAGGGATTCATCGGGCGAGCTGAGGTGCGCAAGACCCTCACCGTAACAATCAGGGGACTTACGCCTCCCGCTCGCCGAGATTTTTTCCGCAGCTTCGAGTTGGCCGGAGTTCTCTAAGCCACTTGCTGCGGACTACGGGCTACGAACGAAGATCAACGGATGGAAGGAGCATTCATGGCCGAGGACAAGATCGACGGACGCGAGGCGACGTGGCGACAATTGTTGCCCTGGACGGAGTTGTTCCGCGGCTTTCAGATTGCGCTGGATTTAAACAAGCTGCTGTTGGCGGCTGGCGGCATTCTGACGATGGCGTTCGGCTGGTGGCTGCTGGCTTGGTTCTTCGTCGTGGTTCGCTTCAATACCGCGCCGCCCACTTGGGAGAGCGGCGGAGATCGCAGCATCAAAAGTCCCGATAAGCAAAAGGCGTGGGCCGATTTCCGACGCGAACGGGACGAATGGAATCTCATGTACGAATCGGCCGGTATCGGCTCGGCGGGACAAAGGTTCACGGTGGACGATCTGGCCAACGGCCCGGAGGAATACGAATCCTTCAAAGACCTGGGCGACAAGCAAGGAGATGCTCTCGAAAAAGCGATCGAAGGCAAGGACATGAACGAGGCCCAGAAGCGTCTCTATCGGACGAAGTTGGGCAAGCTCAAGCAATATGCCGCTCTTTCGACTTGGCCGTGGTGGGAGAATCGCGGACCCAATCCCTATCTGCTCGTCACCGGACAGGCTGGGATTCCGTGGGAGGCGGGTCGCTTTTGGGACTGGTTCCTCCGCGATCAGATGTTGGTGATGATCGAGCCGCTCGTGAAGTTCGTTCGCCCGATCATCTTTTTCTTTAGCCCGCGCACGACGGGATACACGTCGGTCTACTTCCTCTGCGTACTGTTGTGGACCTTGGCGACGTGGGCATTGTTTGGCGGAGCGATCACGCGCATTGCTGCCGTGCAGGCAACGCGCGGCGAGAAGATCGGCCTGCGCGAAGCCGTTCGCTTCACGTTCAAGCGCATCGTTTCCTATCTGATTGCACCGCTGTTTCCGCTTGCATTCGTGTTTCTCGTGCTGTTTTTCACGATGCTGTTCGGTCTCTTCCACATGATTCCAGTGGTCGGCGATGTGGTAGTGGACGGTTTGTTGTGGTGGTTGATGCTGATTTGCGGTCTGGTTATGGCCGTCACGCTCGTCGGTCTGGTCGGTTGGCCGCTGATGTCCGCTACCATCAGCACCGAGGGAACCGATAGCTGGGAGGCCGTCAGCCGTTCCTACAGCTACGTCTATCAGAAGCCGTGGCATTACGCTTGGTACACGATCGTGGCCATCGCTTACGGGGCCGTGTTGGTCTTCTTCGTCGGCTTCATGGGTTCGCTCACCGTTTATCTGGCCAAGTGGAGCGTGTCGAAAACGCCGTTCGTCTCCGTGGCCAACCGCGAGCCGACCTATTTGTTCGTCTATTCTCCCACTTCGTTCGGCTGGCGGACGCTGCTTTTGGAAGGAGCCACGGTCGAGGGACGTAAGATTGTGGAGAACGGCGAGATCCAGCAGGCCGTCTACGACGACTATTTCGGCGATCCCGACCAATCGCGGGATCGCCTGCACACCTGGAACAAGATCGGAGCGTTTCTCGTCGCCATCTGGCTGGGCCTAGTCTTTTTGTTGTTGCTCGGATTCGGCTACAGCTATTTCTGGAGCGCCAGCACCATCATCTATCTGCTCATGCGCCGCCACGTCGATGCGGCGGAGATGGACGAAGTGTATCTGGAGGAAGACGATAACGAGGGACCGTATGGCGGACATTTCACGCCGCCGGTTGCTCCTGTCGCTTCGGAGAGTAAATCGGCCTCGTCGCTGACGATGGTTGAGCCTCCCACTTTGCGCACGCCTCCGCCCGCAGCCTCGTCGATTCCAGAATCGCCTCCGGCGATTCCGCCCGCGCCCTCCTCGTCTTCGCCCCCAACCGAGGCGGAGCCGCCCTCGTCACCGACGCCCCCCAAACCCGAGAGTACCGAAATCTAAAGGGAGTCCGTCGGGTGGGAATCGCACGACGAGACCCACCCGACGATCCGCCCTCTACAACGGAATCCCTATGCCGCGACCGATCCTCTTGTATTCCGGCGGATGGTCCGAAACTCCCTTGGAAGAGTTGGCCTCCCAAGTCGCCGAATGGGGTTATCAGGGCTTGGAGCTTTGTTGTTGGGGCGACCATCTCGAAGTGCAGCGCGCTCTCAGCGACGAAGATTATGCACCGCAAAAACTGAACCTGATGAATCGCCTTGAACTGATCGCGCCCGTCGTGAGCGCCCATCGCGTCAGCGCGGCGGTTTGCGATGTCATCGACGAACGCCACCGCTCTCTCGTTCCCGATTACGTCTGGGGCGACGGCGACCCCGAAGGCGTCCGCGAACGCGCCGTTCAAGAGATGCTCGACACCGCGCGCGCCGCCCAGAAACTCGGTGCCAGCGTCTTAAGCGGGTTCTCCGGCTCACCGATCTGGTCTTACGTCGCAGGCTATCCGGCTCCCAACAACACCGTCGTCGAAGAAGCGCTGCGCGACTTCGCCCACCGTTGGAATCCCATTCTCGATATGTGTCAGGAATGCGGTCTCAAATATGCCTTTGAGGTCCATCCCGGCCAGATCGCCTTCGATCTGTACAGCGCCGAGCGCGTTCTCGATGCGATTCACGGGCGCGAGGAGTTCGGATTCACTTTCGATGCCAGCCATTTGCATTGGATCGGCGTCGATCCGGTCGAGTTTGTGCGCCACTTCCGCGACCGCATCTTCCACGTCCACATCAAGGACATGACGATCCACCTCAACGGACGCACGAGTCTCCTCGGTTCGTATCTCCCCTACGGCGATCCGCGGCGGGGATGGCAACCGCGCTCGCCGGGACGCGGCGGCATCGACTGGGAGTCCATCGTGCGCGCCCTCCACGAGATCGGCTACGATGGCCCGCTGTCGGTCGAATGGAAAGACCCCGACATGGACCCAGCATTCGGCGCGGCCGAGGCGTGTCAATTCCTCAAACGGCTCGACTTCGAGGCTGCTCCACGCCGCGACGATCGGGCGTTTCGTTAATTGCCGGAAGCGTGAGCGTTCGGAGCCGGAAGCGTGCGCGACGGCATAAAGAACCGTCGCTCACGCTTCCGGCTCCGAGGGGTTTACACTCGATTTCTCCTCGCGGTAATCGGAGCCGGAAGCGTGCGCGACGGCCTAAAGAACCGTCGCTCACGCTTCCGGCTCCGAGGGATTTACACTCGATTTCTCCTCGCGGTAAGATGTTCCGAAGATTCCATTTCTCCCCAATACAACGGTTCGGCTTGGGCAATCTGGTCGCTTTCGCCGATTGGATTGCTCTCACCGCTTGCTTTTTGCCGAATCTTAGAGTGCGGAGATGAGTCGAGACGCCGAACGGGGAAACGCGAGATGAAACTGACCCTGGCCGCCTTCCTGACCTTGATATTGACAACGAGTCTGTCCTGCGCGGCGGAAGACAACGCGACGAGCAAGGTCGTCCCGATGAGAGCGTGTTCCCAGTGTTCCGGTTGTCGCACCAATCGAGGTTGTTCCGGTTGCGGCAACGGCTGTCAAACGCAGGGTTCGCTGTTGCACAAACTCTTGGTCTGGGCCACCTATCGGCCCAAGGAACACGTTTGCTCTTGCACGGATTGGTGTGCCAGTTGCCGATATAAGGGTTTAGTGCCGCCGTATCTCTACTTTCAGAATCCGCGATGCGTCGAAGGCAGCGGCATCGCGCCGACCTTCTCGAACTCTTGTTCGCGCGGCTGCCAAAGCTGTGCCCACCCTTGAAATCTACCGAGCGTCTTCACCCTCGTCACGACAGACCCTGGACTCGTTCCGGGGTCTGTTCGTTTTCGCATTCGCTTGCATCGCACGCTGAAGCTGCATAGGTTGCATCCTATCGCCCGCGCTCGGAGAGGAAACGATGGCTGCCGTACCGGAACCGGCGCGCACCGAAGATTGGGGACCGGCCTTTCGCCGCCTCTTCCATTATCTGCCCGAAGCAGAGCGCGAACGCCGCTGCGCCAATGCCCTTCACCTGCTTCAGCGCGGCGAACTCGATCCGCGAGGCATCTTCGTTTTGCGCGATTGCACGGAATTACACGGCGCGATCGTTTGTCTGCAAGTCCCTGGACGCAGCGCGCTGGTATGGCCGCCCGGCGTTGTGGACGCGCATCGCACCGACTGGGAAGATGCCCTGCTGCGTCATGCTACTTCTTGGCTGCGGCAAGGAGGAGTTCAGCTGGCGCAAACGCTGCTCGAACCCAACGAGCAGTTCCTCGCCGCCTCGTTGTTGCGCAATGAGTTCACCGAGGTGACGCGCTTGTTCTACCTGCGCCACGATTTGAACCTTCCCGTCCATTCGTTGCATCTGCCCGCTCGCTTGGCGTTTCACCCCTATACCGACAACGACGAGGCTTTTCGCAGCACCCTGGCTCGAACCTATGAGGGTACGCTGGATTGTCCGGAGATCAACGGCGTTCGCACCATCGACGATGTGGTGGCGGGGCATCGCGCGCAGGGCGCGTTTTCTCCAGAGCGTTGGTGGCTGGCATGTGAAGGGACATCGCCGGTAGGTGTACTCTTGATGACCGAGATGCCAGACAGCGGCGATTGGGAGTTGGCTTACATGGGTATCGTCCCAGAGGCCAGGGGGCGCGGCATGGGGCGTGAGATTTTACTCCACGCACTGTGCGCCGCCCGCGCCGCCGATGTCCCCGCGGTCACCCTCTCCGTCGATGCACGCAACGAACCGGCTCGGAAACTGTATGGATCGATGGGTTTTGAAGCCTACGATGGCCGTCTCGTCTATCTGGCGATTTGGCCCTGACGGCTCGCCGAGGTATAATGAGCGACATGAAACCGATTCTCTCTTCGTTTGGTCGGCGGCTGCTCCATCGCCGGGATTTTCTCTCCGATCTGGGCGGAGGTCTGGGTGGCATCGCGCTGGCGAGTTTACTTGCGGAACAGGGGTTGGCGGGCGAGAATACCCCGTGGCGTCCCGAAATTCACCCACAGTCACCGTTGGCGGCGCGACCGCCGCACTTCCCGCCGCGCGTCAAGCGCGTCGTGCAGATATTCTGCTCCGGCGCGTGCAGCCATCTCGATACCTGGGACTATAAGCCGGCACTAATCAAGCACGACGGCCAACCGATGCCCGGCGGCGATAAGCTGGTCACATTCCAAGGAGCCAACGGAGGCTTGGCGAAAAGTCCCTACGCCTTTCGGCAGCGAGGTCAAAGTGGCAAGTACACGTCCGATTTACTGCCTCTCTTAGGCGCGCGCGTCGATGAGATGTGCTTCCTTCATTCGATGACGGCGAAATCGAACACGCACGGTCCGGCCGAGTCACAGATGAACACCGGCTTTACGATGGAGGGCTTCCCAAGCATGGGGGCTTGGGTCGGCTATGCGCTGGGCACGGACAACCGCGATCTACCGGCGTTCGTGGCGATTCCCGATCCGCGCGGCGTGCCACAAATCGGCCCGGCCAACTGGAGTAACGGCTTTCTCCCGGCCGTCTTCCAAGGCACCGCCTTCAATGCCGATAAGCCCATTCCCAATTTGGTCCGGCCCGCGCGCCTGAAGCCGCAATCCGAGCGAGACGCTTCCGACTTCCTCAAACTGCTCAACGACGAACATCTGAAACAGAATCCCGGCGACACCGAGCTAAGCGCGCGGATCGCGTCCTACGAGTTGGCCGCGCGCATGCAGCTGAGCGCCTCGGAAGCCGGCGATCTGGCGCGTGAGAGCAAGGCCGTTCACGACCTCTATGGCACCACACACAAGAATCCGCTCTTGGCCGGTTTCGCGCGCAATTGTCTTCTTGCCCGACGTTTGCTGGAGCGAGGCGTTCGCTTCGTTCAGATTTTCAACGGAGCGTATGCGATGGGCGAGGGGGTAGGCAATTGGGACGGCCACCGGCAATTGAAGATCGACTACGACCGTCACGGCCCCATCCTCGATCGACCGGCCGCGGCACTCTTAACGGACCTTAAAAGTCGTGGAATGCTCGACGACACGCTGCTCGTCTGGTCCACCGAGTTCGGCCGGATGCCGACGTTCCAGAAGGGCGCGCAGGGACGCGACCACAATCCCAAGGGGTTCACCGTCTGGCTGGCCGGCGCGGGCGTCAAGAAGCCGTTCAGCCACGGCGCTACCGACGAGTTCGGCCACCAAGCGGTCGAGAAAGTCGCTACCATCTACGACTTCCACGCCACGATCCTCCACCTTCTGGGTCTCCACCACGAACGGTTGACCTTTTATCACAACGGCAACGAACGCCGCCTGACCGATGTGCATGGAGCCGTCATAAAAGATATATTAGACCCTGTTTAGGGCTAGATGGGAACAGGAGTCAGGCTGTTCGCTCGCCGTCCATTCGCCGCCAGCTTATCGGTGAGACCAGGAGATAGACCAATCCACAACCCCATTGCACCGTACTGACCCAGAGATAGAGGCGGTGCCGCGCGCGGAATATCTCGTAGTCGAGGATGAGGCGGCCTTTGGGAACGAGCAATTCGTCCATGCGCGGGTGCAGCCAAACCAGCCAGATCAAGGTTAGAAGCATCCCCGCCCACGCCGCACGCAAAACGACGCGCCGCCAGCGCGAAGGATCGCGCGCGGCCAACAGATCCCACGCCAGTACCATCAAGGCGATGGCTCCCGCGAGATTCAAATAAACGGTCACTTGTCGCGTGATGAACCCTTGGCGCAGGTGGCCGAACACCTCCTGGCCGACCGGAACGACGACGGCAGCGTAGAACGTGAATCCGCCTTGCCAGAAGGACAGAGCAATCAAGACGAGGTAGCGGCGGAGAGAGATCATCGGTAGGTGCATGCGCGGCGACAGGAAAGAATCGTGGAGCCGGCGCACGGGACGAGAGATTCATTCTCCCGTCCCGTGCGCCGGCTCCGGTACAATCTCCTCACTTGCCCGGAGGAGCGGACGGCACGGCGGTTCCGGGCGCGGTCTTGGCCGGAGCGGTGGAAGCAGACTCGGTCGGTTTGCCGACCGCGCTGGGTTGATGTTTCTGTATCCAGGCGACGACGTCCTTTTGCAGCACTTCGACGGCCTTGTCGAGCTGCACATCGACCCCCTTGGCCAATTGATCCGGCTGCTCCTCGACAACGACATCCGGTGCGACGCCCTCTTTCTCCATGTTCACACCCTTACTCGTGTAAACACCAATGCGAGGAATTCGGAGCGTTGAGCCGTCGATCAGTTGCACCGAGCCGGTACCGATGACAAATCCGCCCGTCGATTGGCCGACCAACTTGCCGAGTCCCAGAGTACGGAAAGCGTTCGGGAAAATCTCGGCGTCGCTATACGAACGATTGTTGATGAGGAGAACGAGCGGCTTGTGCCATTTGCGGTCGTTGGCCCGCAACACCAATCCTTGTCCTCCGTTGCGCTCTTTGAAAATGGTGTGTTCGCGGCTACCGAGATAGTTCAAAATCTTGTCGTGAGTAAAGCCGCCACCGTTGTAGCGAACGTCGAGGACGATGGCCTCCTTGTCGAAATTGTCGGAGTAGAGCGAGCGCACGAAGCGATCGAGTCCGGCATCGTCCATGCTGGGGATATGGATGTAGCCGAGCTTGCCTTTGCTTAGCTCGTTGACGCGCCGCGCGTTGTGTTCGACCCACCGATCGTACATCAGGGGGGCGATCGCGCCGCGCCCCACGGCGGTGATGGGGACGTGTCGTTGCTCCTTGGCCGGAGCGTCGGGTTTGGCCGCCGTTTGCAGATCGACGCTCTCGCCGACTTTGCCGTTGAGCAGACGGCTCAGGTCGGTCTTCTCGGTCAGCGGCGTGCCGTCGATGGCAAGGATATATTCGCCGGCCTTGAGCGTCAGGCCCCGACGATCGGCAGGACCGCGCTTGACGATCTCGGCGATCTTCAGCCCCGGCCCGCGATAGGCGTCGTCGAAGATCAAACCGAGGTCGGCGGTTTCTTCTTCGGGAGACGTGCCTCGACCGCTCACTCCTAGATGCGAGGCGTTCAACTCGCCCAACATGAGATAAAGAAGAGAGTATAAATCCTCTTTCATGGCGATATGTTTGACCAGCCCGCGATACTTCTCGCGCACCGCATTCCAATCGCGGCCGTGATAGCTCGAGTCGTAAAAATGCTCGGCGAGATAGCGCCACGTCTGATCGAACATTTCGCGGTACAGATCCTCCGTGTGAATGCGCATTTTAATGCGGAAGGGCAGCGAAGGGCCTGATCCGCCGAAGGATCGCATCAGATGGATGGCTCCGTCGCGGTCGAGGTAATAGATCAAGTCGCCGCCGAGCGCGCCGCGCGGTTTCGACCACACGATCTGACGGGGAGCGGCGTGATGGGTCGTCAAGCGTGTCAGCTGTCCGCCGCCGGTGCTGGCCACCCAAAGATCGTGATCGCGGGCATCGCGGAAGGCAACCTTGCTACCGTCCGGCGAAATGCAGCCCGTGACCGCCGGCAGCGGGGCGGCCGGCTCGACGCGCAAGTGGATGTCTTCCCAGTCGATCGACACCGTCGAGCCGCGCAGGATGCTGGGACGGTCGCTCACGCCGGGTGCGGCGGGTTTTTGCAGCGACACGGAGTAGACGTATTGCCTTCCACTATCGCGGCGTTCGCTCAGGAAGGCGATTTTCTTGCCGTCGTTGCTCCAGGTGACATCGCCGTTGTAGGTGGCGTAGCGAGTAATGTTGCGGGCCGGATTTTCGGTCGTGGGGCCGGTGGACGGTACGATGTACAATTCACTAGCGAACGAACCATCGCGACGGGCATAGACGAACCATTTCCCGTCCGGCGACCAATCGTAATCGAAAACATGAACGTCGGAGACGACGGCTTTCGGATCGCTGCCGTCGGGGTTCATGGTCCACAGTTTGCCGCCGCGGAGGAAGGCGACGCGGCCGCCCTTGGTGGGCGCGAAGCTGACGTTGGTTTCGGCCTCGTCGGTGAAGGTAAGCTGCTTGGGTGCCTTGAACCGAGTGGCTTCAACGAATTTCGGATGTTCGGGATCGTCGGCTTCGAGCAGATAGAGATCTTCGTGGCCGTTGCGGTCGGAGATGAAGATGATCTTGGAGCTATCCGGTGCCCAAGCCGGGTTGTGGTCGTTGGAGGCCCCCTCGGTCATCTGCGCGACTTTGGTATTGGGTCCGACGTTCGTGCGGAAGAGCTTACCGTGAACGGCGAAGGCCATGTACTTCTCGTCGGAAGAGAGCGAGAATTCGGTCGCGCCGTTGGTGAAGATGCGCAGTTGTTCGGGATTGTTCTTATCGTCGGCATAGACCTCCACTGCCAGCTTGCGCGGCGTGGCTCCGGGTTTGGTGGACGTGACCCACAGATCGGCACCGCACTCGTAGACGATCCATTGCCCGTCGCGGGAGATGCGCGCGCGGCGAACGCTATCGTCTTTGTGCGACGTGACCGCTTCGGGTTTGGGGGACGGTTTGCCGACGGCATCGAGCGGCAGGCGAACGATGTTCGCCGTGCCGCCGAGGTTCTCGCTGACGTAATACAGGGTCTTGCCGTCGTCGCTCCACATGGGCGAATTGTCTTGGCCGTTGAAGGAGGTGATCGGACGATTGTTGCTGCCGTCGGCGTTGCAAATCCAGATGTCGTCGTTGGACGAGCCGCGATAGCCCTTGCGATACCAGCTGCCTGGGCCGCGAACGTAGGCAATGCGATCCCCCGCCGGTGAGTAAACGCCCTCCTTGCCCTCGGCGGCGCTGACGCGCCGCGACATGCCGCCTTCGACGGGAACCGTGTATAGCTCGTAGCCGGGTGGAAACGAGGTGCTGCGCGTCGAGGCGTAGAGAATGCTTTTGCCGTCCGGAGTCCAACCGCACACCATTTCGGTCGCCGAGTCGGCGGTGAGGCGCGTGGGCCGGCCGCCCTGCACGGCGACGACGAAAATATCGTAGCTGCCGTAGCGATTGGAACTAAAGGCGAGACGCCGGCCGTCCGGGCTGAATACGGGTCCGATGTCGTGGGCGGGATGCGAGGTGACGGCCTTGGCGGTGCCGCCGATGGTTTCCACCGTCCAGATGTCGCCCTTGTAGCTGAAGGCGACGAGTTTTCCGTCGGGCGAGATGTCCGGCGTGCGGGCCAGTCGAATCGGTTCTTGAGCGCGGCCGGCTCCGGCGGTCAGAGCGAGAAGAAGAATCGGCAGGAAAGTTTGAATCGAGCGGATCATCGCGGGTATCCTGTCAAACCAGGGAAGATTGAGGATGTACGCGGACAAGGCTGTCTGGGTGGGACAGGTCGCCGACAACGGGGAAAGCGGCGAGGAGAGCGACGCACCCAAAAAAAGACGACCGAGCTTCTCAAAATCCACATGCAAACCACCTTCAGCATACAGAGGCGCGCGACAAATTGCAAAAAAGAAATGAGCGTTTCCAAACGTCTTCGGCTGTCTCGACCGATAGAAGGAGTTGGAAGAGAACGATCGCAATGAATGTATCGAGTCGATTCGTTGCGATTTCGCGTTGACAGCTTTCATCAATTGAAGTACGACCACTCGTACTTTACCTCTCCGGAACGTGATGGGGCGTTCTCGGCGTAGGATGCCGAGAGGAGAGGAGCGCGAAAGGATTTGTGTCCTTTGAAGCCAAGTGAAGACCAATCGCGGGCGCGGAGCCGCTCCGTATGCTGCGAGGCGGCGGCCGACGCGGTGCTGCGCGTGAACCTAGAGTCTTTACCGGAGTTGCGGCGCAATCCGGGTCCGGCAGTCGGCGAGCCACTGCCGGCGTCGTTCCTTAAACACGCCGACGAACAGACCGTCGCCGGTCTCGGCGCGGTCTATCGGGCCATCCGGGCTGCGGAGTTGCAAGCGACGTGTTTTCGCGATTGGGGCGTTGTCGCCGCGCCGCGATTTCTGGGTCGTCCGGCGATGGCCGCGGCGCTGCAGCGCTTTGCCGCCGAGGGGGCTTGGGGAGTGTCGCCTCACCTGATCCCGCATCGTTCGTTGCACTCCATCTCCGGAACCGTCAGTCAGGCACTCAAGATTCACGGCCCAAATTTCGGCGTCGGCGGCGGGCCGAGCGGAGCCATCGAAGCGATCTTGGCGGCCATGTCCATGTTGGAGCGCAAACGCCTGCCGGGCGTGTGGGTCGTGCTGACCTGTCTCGACCCGGAACTGCCTCCCGATGCGGCGGGCCATTCCGCGCCGGGCACGCAAGCCGTCGGTTTGGCCCTGGCCCTTACGCCCGCGTCGGCCCACACTTCGCGCATTCGATTGCAACTCGTCCAGGGCGATTCCTCGTCCGTCCCTCAATCGTCCGCGCAGGCCGCCGGGTTCGATTTGCTCCGCCTGGAATCACTCTTGCATCTGTTACATGCGCCGCGCGGCGGCGATACGACCATCGTGCAACTACTCGACGCGGGCAATCGTCTGGAACTGTCGCGTTCGGTGGACTTTTCCGAGACGCGATCGATGGGGAACGGGAGAATCAACCGCTCTCCATCGGTTGCCGCTCGCATGAGTGCGCTGACCGTCGGAGTGGAGAATCGAACGTGAGTCACGTCGACGGAATCTGGATAACAGGTGTGGGCACGGCCACCCCTTTGGGACATACCTACGATGCCTTCGCCGACCGCCTTCTGGACGGTCGTTCCGGCATCGACCGCGTGCGCGGTTTCGATGTCGCCGAACATCCCAGTCAAATCGCTGGCCAGCTGCACGAAGTCCCGTGCCCGTCCGGCATCGAACCGGCCGAGTTCGCGCAACTGCATCGTTTGGAACAATTGATGCGCTGGTGCTGTGTCGCCGCGCTGCGCGATTCCGGTTGGTGGGAACGGCGCGGCGAAGTTCGCATCGGACTCGTGTTGGGCGTCGGGGCCGAGTGGCTGGAGTATTGGGAGGCCGACGCCCTGACGGGAGGCCGCCGCGTCTGGCAGCCCGAAAACGATACCGAGTCGATGATCGCCCGCACGCGCCGCGTCCTCGATCTCAGCGGTCCCGCCGTCAGTGTGTCGGCGGCCTGTGCCAGCGGCAACGTCGCCCTGTCGCAGGCGCGGCACTGGCTCGATCTGGGTTGGGTCGATGTCTGTCTCGCCGGGGCGTGCGACATGGCCGTCACGCCGATGGCCCTCGCCGGTTTCGGCAATCTCCGCGCTCTCTCGCGCCGCAACGCCGAACCGCAAGCCGCCTCGCGCCCCTTCGACCGCCAGCGCGACGGCTTCGTCATGGGGGATGGCGGAGCGGTGTTCGTGCTGGAACCGGCTTCGACGGCTCGTTCGCGGTCGGCGCGCGTCTACGCCGAAGTCGCGGGGTACGGCGCGCGCAGCGATGCCTTCAACATGGTGATTCCGAGTCCCGATCCCGAACCGGCCACCGCCGCCGTCCGCGAAGCCCTGCGCGACGCCGGTTGCAATCCCGGCGAGGTCGATTACATCAACGCTCACGCCACCAGCACCCCCGTCGGCGACATCGCCGAGGCGCGCGTGCTGACCGCTGTATTTGGCGACGACGTTCATCGCGTGCCTATCAGTTCGACCAAGAGCATGACCGGCCACCTCCTGACCGCCGCCGCCGCCGTCGAAGCGCTGGCCTGTCTGGCGGCCATGGAGCGCGAAGCGCTGCCGCCAACCATCAATTTACATGAAGTCGATCCCGAATGCGACTTATGTCACGTCGCCAACGAAGCGCGCCCCGCCAAGGTCCGCGTCGCCGTCTCCAACTCGTTCGGCTTCGGTGGCAGTAATACCTGTCTCGTCCTCAAAGCCGTCTAGCGCGTGCCTCGGATCCCCTAACCCGACTTCGCGTGCGTTCGGCTGCGCGCTTCTGGGATAGGTTCTGTCTCACAGGTTGATTCCAACGCGCCGGAAACCCCTACCCTCCGTCGATTCTTTCAAGAATACTCCCAATTGTTCCGAAGTTAACGAAGGGAGACTTTGGGAGATGCGGTTGCGCGTCGGCAGCGACGTGGCCGCTTGGGGGAGGGCCAACAATGGATGGACTGCGGTTGGTGAAGGAACCGTTGACCCTGCGCGCGCCGTGCTGTCGCTGTCAATCGGCGGGGTGTCCGTGGGATCGTTTGGCCGGACAATCCATCTGCCCGGACTGCCAGGAGGCATTGGCGCAAGGCGAAGGCGAGCCGTTCGTCGTTCGCACCGAGAAACATCGCTGCGCCGCCTGCCATCAGCAAGGGACCGTTCGCTATCTCACCTATCCTCTCCATGCCACCGAGCCGGTGGAGATCGATCTCTGCCCCCACCACTTTCAAACGCTGTTGGCGCGACGGCTGGATCGGCACGCCTATCATCAATTGAGTCGGCAATTGAAAGTCTTGGGCTTTTCCACGCGGCAGATATTCCTCTTGCACGAGGCGTTTTACGACGACCACGGGCATTCGCTGCAACCCGTACCCGAGTTGTAGACAACGAATATCCGATTATCGGAGAAGCGATTGTGCAAACGTCTCCTAGCGCGGCGTCGCGCCGGATCGATTGGTCGTATGTCGTTTCAAACCTGGGACCGCGCGCCCTTCAGACGGGGCTGATCGTCCTGTCCGCGGTGCAATTCCTACGCTGTGTCGGCGCGGCTTACATCTGGTTGTACGTCGGCCTGGTTGTGCCTTCGCTGCGCTTCGCCTTGAGCGCGGCCTATCGCCGCGATGTGCTGGGAAGCGCGGAGAAAGCACGGCGCGCCCTGGAGGCGTTCGCCGCCGATCGTAGTCGTCCCGTGCCATGGCGCGCCGTTGGCTTGCTCGTCGTCTTACCCGCCGGATTGTTTTACCTCACGAACCCTCGTCCCCTGATGACCGGCGATTCCAAGCCCATCACTCTCATCGTCTCTTCCCTGGTGCGCGATGGCTCGACAGACCTCGCCTCGTATTCGTCCCATTACGCGCCCTTCTACGGCACCACTTCGACGCCGGATCTGCCGTACTTCTTTATGCGAACGAGTAACGGCGTTCACTCGAGTTATCCCTCTGGAATGTGTCTTTTTGCCCTTCCCTCGGCGGCAGCGGCGCGATTGTTGGCCGTCGATCTATCGCGCGGCGGCGTGCAAGATCACATGGAAAAAGGCGTGGCTTCGTGGCTGGCCGCCTCATGTCTGGGCCTATTCTTTCTCATCGCGCTGCATGTGAGTGATGCGCGATCGGCGGGGTGGATGACGTTGCTATTGGGCGTGGGTTCGGGCATGTGCAGCACGGTGGCGCAAGCCCTTTGGCAGCACGGAGGCGTCCTTTTCTGGATGTTGTTGGCGATCCTGATCGAGTTTCGCACTTGGCAACGGCCGACTAGAGCAGGAACGATACTTCAGGGCGTGGCTCTGTCGATGATGTTCGCTTGCCGGCTGGCCTCGGCTCTGTCGATTGCGGCATTCGGACTATGGTTGCTGCTTCGCGCGCCGCGCCGCGCTGTCCTCGTTGGATTGGCCGCCGCCGTCGCCTATCTCCCCTGGACCTGCTACTACCAAGCGGTCTACGGCACGCCGTTCGGCCCTTCGATCCAGCAAATGAATTCGTTTACCGGACATTGGCGCGACACCATGGTTCTTTTATTGGTCAGTCTGGATCACGGTTTACTGGTGTATCAGCCGTGGATTCTCTTACTGGCAACATTTGCCCTGCCGAGCGTGCGCAGCCGTCTGTTCTCGAGTCCTTCGGCCGCTCCTCCGGGGTGGTCCTGGTTTTGTCTCGCCGCCATCGCGCCGACCCTGGGACTGGTGGCGTCGTGGAATTGCTGGTGGGGCGGCGACTGTTGGGGATCGCGGCTCGCGATCGAAACAGTTCCCTTTTTCGCTCTCCTTTGTCTTCCTTGCGTGAGCGCTCTGCGTCAATTGGCGTGGGGACGCGGATTGTTGACGGCCACTCTCGTCTTCGCGGCCTTCCTGCATCTCACCGGCGTTTTCCTCAAAGTGGACATCCGCGCCTCGCAACCCCTGATCGGCGCGCGGCAAACGACTCCCGGCTCGCCGGCGATTGTCCCCTTCCTCACCCCCTTCGTGGGATCGCTGCACAGTTATCGTTGATGGGTTTTATCAGCCCGCAGCGCCAGCAAGGGAAAACGAAGCCCTTGCTGGCGCTGCGGGCTGGTCGATACCGCTCACTTCTCCCATTTCAAATGTTTCGCCAAAAAGCGAAATGTGCCCTGCCCATGAATCTCGTGACCGCCCGCAAAGAACTCGAGTTCCGTCCGTTCCGGGATCTTCAATTTGCTGTACAAGCGCCGCACCTTGGCGTACTCGTAGGCGATCCATTCGTCGATGCCGACGCCGTCGTCGTGGCCGCGCTCGACCATGAACGGACGCGGCGCGATGAGCGCCGCCATCTCGGCGTAGTTGAAAGTATGGCCGAGATTGAACTCCGGCATCTCGTATTCCGGGCTGAACATGTAACTGCTCGGATAATCGAGCGACACGTTCTTGCGAATCCACTCGTTGAAATCGCCGGAGCAAATCGACAGGCAATAGCGCGGCAGCAGCGCCGGCACACGCATGGCCGTCTTGCCGCCGTAGGACAGACCATAGAATGCCATGCGCTTCGGATCGACATTGGGGAGTGTGGCCAGCCAATCGAGCGTGCGTTCGTGTTGCCGGATGATAAAAGAGAAAAGCGATAGGCCAAGCGGATTGGCCTTGCGCTGGAGGACGCGGAACTTGTCGTGGCCGATGTACGGATTCTGCGGCGCATAGACGATGTAGCCCTTGTCGGCGAGTTGAGCGCCGAACGAGTTGTAGAATTTCGTTCGCTCCTTGGGATTGCAGGCATCGGTAGGTCGCCCTTCCAGTCCGTGCTGGCAGACGACAACCGGACGCTTCTCGCCGGGTTTCAGGTCTTTGGGCAACAGCAGAATGCCGTAGGCGAACACATCGGGATAGAGATCGAGCGTCACTTCGTAGCCGCGCCATTTCGGCTCGTCGTAGAGGGGCCGCGTTTGTGGATTCATCGGCAGCATCGGCGCGGGCAGCTTGCCGAGGACTTCCTCCCACAATTGTTTGCGGAACGGTTCGCAGGATTTCTGGTAGTTTTCCAGCGAGGAGGTGTCCAGCTTGGCCCAGAAGTGTTGCTGGCGATAGCGTTCGGAGTCGCGCATCACTTGCTGGGTGAAGGCGACGAGTTGATCGAACTGGCGTTTTTGGCGTAAAGCAGGATTGAAGTTTTTGCGAAGATCGGTGGGAGGAGCCAAGGCCGGCTTCGGGTCTGTTTCCTTTCCAACGAAGGCAGACAGAAGGATGGTAAGCGTGGTTCGATCGCCAGGCAAATCGCTTTCGCTGCTGACGAGCAAAGGCTTTTCGACATGTGCGGCTTCCGCTATCTTCTGGATTCCCTCCCAGCTCGCCTCCAGTTCCTTGTAAAGCGCGAGTTTGTTTTCGTTGCGTCTTGCTGTCTCCAGTTGGCCGGGTGCAGCTCCGCCTCGGCCAGCGCGCGCGGCGGGTGGTCCGGCGATTTCCGGCCCCTTGCTGCAATCAAAAGTAAGCCTCCGTGGCATTACCAGGAGGGCCAATTGGGCTGTACCGAATTCGCTAGCGATGCCGGAAAGGTTGCGATAAATCGGTTCTTGCCACAAGGAGACACGCGGGCCGCCATAGCCGCTGACCACGGTGGCCTGGATACGGGGATCGAGCGCGGCTGCGTATAGAGCCAGGAGACCGCCTTCACCGTAGCCGTATAGGCCGGTCGGCGGATGTTCCTTGTTCTGGCACAACCAATCCACCGCCGCCAGCACTTTTTGCACTTCGTAGCCGATGACGTGCCGGCCCATCTCATAGGCCATCCGATAAATGAACTCGCGGTGAGTCTGATTCGTCATGCGGCCCTGTTTCGGACTGCCCGACCAGGTGTCTTTGCGATCGATCGGCACCGGAACCAACACACGGCAGCCATTCTCGGCAAGCTGACGACCATACTGCGATTTCTTCGCTACACCAGGAGCCAATCCCACCAGCATTTCCGGCGTCCAATCGGCGTCCGGCAAAGCTACCACCTGAGCCACGACTTTGCCCTTCGGCTCCAGCAGCAATCCCTCGCCATCCACGCCCGGCAGCACCGGCCAGCGTACCGAATAGACCTTGTAAGTCTCTGTCTCGGCAACCAGCGGCGAGGGCGTGCCTTCACCAACGTACTCCATCACCACAGGCGGCACGCGCTTATCGACGACACCGAGAATCTTCTTCAACCGCTCGCGGTTGGGCTGTACCGATTTCGTGTACGCCTCCACCGACGAGAAGTCCGGCTTCCAATACGGTTTGCGTTTCTCGACCGAGGCGGCCAATTCGCGCATCAGATACTTGTCGATGCCCTCGACCATCTGGGCGGCGAGGTCGCCCTCGCGGGCCAGCGGTTTCGTCTCCGGCAGCGGTTCGGCGCGGAGAGAAGAGCAGATGAAGACAATAGAAGATACAAAAATAGGTAAATAGTGTCGGTGCATGGTCTACCTCAAATCGTGGGAGTCGGCGAAGTGCGCTCAAGTATAAGCGAAGCGCTCGCCCGTGCCTAGTTGCCGGCGACGGAAAAAGGCAGCGGACGGCCCGACAGGCCGGCCAGCAGATTATCGCGCGAGACCTCGGCCATACGCTGGCGTGTTTGCTCGGTGGCACTGCCCAGATGCGGAGCAATGACGACATTATCGAGCCGTAAAAGCGGATGATCGCGCGGCAGCGGTTCCGGTTCGGTCACGTCCAAAGCGGCGGCATAGATGGTTCGATTCGTCAGTGCCTCCGTAAGGGCATCCGTATCCACGACCGCCCCGCGCGCCGCGTTGACGAGTATCGCGCTGGGTTTCATCCGCTTCAACTCCTCGCGGCCAATCAGATGCCGGGTTTGCGGCGTCAACGGCACGGTGAGGACGACATAATCGGCGGTCGAGAGCAATTCGTCTTGGGTAACGTAATGGACGCCGAGCCTTGCTTCGACCTCGGGCTTGCGGCGGCGATTGTGGTAAAGCACGCGCATGTCAAAGGCGAGGGCGCGCCGGGCCACCTGCTCGCCGATGCGCCCCATTCCCAGGATGCCGAGTGTGCTGCCGTGAACTTCGCGTCCAAGAAGGTACGACGGATCGTAGCGGATGAACTCCGGACTCCGCGCGTAACGGTCGCCTTCGATCAACCGCCGGCACGCCGCCAACAACAAGGTAAATGCCATATCCGCCGTCGCGCCATCGAGGATGCCCGGCGTATTGCCGACGGCGATGCTCCGGGCCGTCGCGGCCGGCACATCGATGTGATCGACGCCGACGCCGAAATTGCTGACGACGCGAACGCTCGGCAAGCGGTCGAGCAAGGCGGCATCGACGCGCGGATGACCGTAGGTGTACACCCCCGCGATTGTCCGCGCTTCTTCCGACTCAGCGGCTTCCCAAGGCAGCAGCACCACATGGCTCGCCAGCATCTCGGCGATGGCCGCGGAGACGGGCAAATCGGCTAGAACGTGAGGCAACGACGAATAAGCGGCAGGCATGAGGAAGGTTCTCGGTTTAGTAAGAGAAAGGAATCTGAAGGCGATTTTGATCGACTAGGTGGAAGGCAGGTATCTGGTGAAGGATTAAACCTTTTGTATCTCTCAACATGGTTTCATTCTGCGCGCGTCAAGCACGCGGCCTTGCGTCCGTTTAGCGACGCAAGAAATAGCCAAGCAAAACGCCAACTACAGCGCCGAGTATGGGACCGGCCAAAGCCCAGGCGCGCCGACTCCATTCTTCCTTCGTTTTTCTCAATTCGTCTACATTTTGCTCGATGAGTGCAATTGTGATTTTGAGAGTAGCCAATACCTCTAATTGATCCTTGATGTATTTCCACTCGCTGGATTGTCGTTCCAACAAGGCAACATTCGTTCGGAGATCGGCCATTCCTCGACCGAGTGCGGAGCCATCTATCGAGATGCTTTTCAGCTCTTTTTGGAGATTGCCAACTTGTTCGGTCAAGGTGGCCGCCAATTTCACGAGGTCCTCGACCCGATCCTCAAGAGTACGGCTGGGCATGATCCTATTCTCCCGCAGTCTCGCCGATACCCAAGACCGCCTCGAGTTGCCTTTGAGAGCGGCTCTGGAGTAAATCTCCCCACATTCGACGGAAGCGGTCCTGCAATCGATCGGGTTGCTGCATTTCGTTCGAGTCGAACGTGGCGATTACCGAGCTTGACGAATCGGTCAGTCGCAGCACCAGGACTTCGCGTCCAAAAGAATCCTCTCCTCGGTCCCATTCCGCACAAACGAGCGAAGCCGAGGGGCCAAGCACCTCTTCCAAGCGCCGATTTGCCTGCTCGACGAGTAGACTTAAGGGATGCGATCGGTGGATTCGATCGTGAAACACAAATTGCACCACGGCGATGACCCCTCCCATGCGATAGATACACGACATTATGTCAAACAGAGCGAGTTTCGCAAACGTATTGTAGAAGCTAGAAGGCGCGAGAATCCATCGCTGCTTTCATCCAGTATAATTCCTCGATTCTCGTTTTAAACCGTTCTCCCCTTGAACAAGTGTCGATTCAACACCGGATCGCGCTCCGTGAATGGGCCTTCGCCGCGGTCGCGGCTGAGGCAGCGGACGTACATTTCCAATTTGGCGTCCATGTCGTCGGCGTGATGGAGAATCAGACACTCCGGGACTAACGGCAGACGCGGCGATCCCCACTCCGGCAGGGCCAAATGACTTAAGATGATGTGCTCGAGCATTTGCACCAGTTCTGGATGGATGTCGCCCAGTTCGCGGGCCGTGTCGCGCACCAAATCGCGGCCAAGAATCAGATGGCCGACCATTCGCCCTTCGACGGTGTACGCCGGGCTGACGCCGGGCACGGGAATGCCGAACTCCAGAACCCGTCCGATGTCGTGCAGCATTGCCGCCGCCACGATCAGATCGCGATTGAGCGGCGGTTGCAGCTCTGTGTAGTGGGCTGTGTAGCGCTCCGCCAACTGAACGCACGAGCGCGTCACCGAGAGAGTGTGTTCCAACAGTCCGCCGGGAAAAGTATAAAAGCGATCCCTTGTGGCCGGTAGGCTTTGAAAGGCTTCGCCGTGGCGGTCGAGCAAGGTCAAGACAAGTCGGCGCAACGGCTCATCACCGATATGCGTCGTCGCCAAGGTCTTCAACTCGGCGAACATCGCCGCGGAGTCGTAGCGCGAATGCTCGACGAAAGCCAGCGGGTCGAATCCGTCGGCGCGGTCGGCGTCGGCGATGGGGCGAATGGCCTGGAGTTCGGTCAGCTGAGGGCCATAGCGTTCGTGTTCGCCGTAGCCAGCTCGGAGCTTGTAGAATTGGCCGACCTGCCACTCGCTCTCGCACGCCTCGAAGCAGCCTCCGTCTTGCCAAACCATGAAGGCGGCGCTCCGCCGGGCGTCGCGGAAACGGCACAGGAAGTACGGCTTGCCCTCGCGCGTCGAGCCGCGCGTCTTCTCGGCCAACAGGGCAAAGAAGTCGGCGTGCTGGCCGGGCGTCAATTCGTGCAGGGGAACCGGCGTGGGTTTGCTTTTGCTCATGCCGTCAGGATAACCGAGAGTCACGAGAAAAACAGAGGAAAAATCGGTATCGGGAATGTCCCGCCGCGTGGATTGCAGTGCAGTCCCCAGCAGTCACTTTCGTTTTGCTCGCTTCCGCCCGTTGGCGCTTCGAGTACAATGTCTTCATGGATAGCTTGACCTTCCTCCAGAGTGTGGCCAAGGCAAAACCGAGGCCGATTTACGTTCTCCACGGCGACGAGCAGTTTCTCAAGCGCCGCGCGCAGGCGGCACTGCGAACGCTGGTGCTTGGACCCGACGACGACGGATTCGGCGTCTCGAACCGCGATGGCGATAAGGCGAATTGGGCCGAGATTCACGACGAATTGGAGACGCTTCCGTTTCTCAGTCCGCGCCGACTCGTCGTCGTCGAACGGGCCGATCCGTTTGTGACGCGCGAACGGTCGCGGCTGGAGAAGTATTTCGCCGAGCCGTCCGCCCACGGCGTCCTCGTTCTCGAGGTGCAGACGTGGGCGGCGAACACCAAGCTGGCCAAGGCGTTGCCGGATGCCGCGACGCTCGCGTGCAAGACGCCGGACTCGCGCAAGCTACCGGAATGGTGCGTCTCCTGGTGTACGGCGCAGCACGGCAAACCGTTGACGGTTCCCGCGGCACGCCTGCTAGTCGATCTCGTCGGCGCGGACATGGGCTTGCTCGATCAAGAGATGGCCAAGTTGGCGATTTACGCTGGAAGCAATAGTCGTATCGACGTGGCGGACGTGGATCAACTCGTCGGCCAAAGTCGGGCCGAGACGACGTGGAAGATTTTCGATTTGATCGCCGCCGGTCAGATGGGAGCGGTCTTGACGCTGCTGGATCGCCTGTTCGATCAGGGCGAGGAGCCGCTGCGAATGTTGGGGGCGTTTAGTATGCAGCTAAGGCGCTTGGCACAAGCCGCGCGACTAAACGCTCGAGGCGTGCCGTTGGCCAACGCGCTGGAACAAACCGGCATCCCCCCCTTCGCTCGTCGTGGAGCCGAACAACAACTCCGCCACCTCGGACGCAGACGACTCGACCTCCTCTACGATTGGCTTCTGGAAACCGATCTCGGACTGAAAGGCTCCAGCCAACTGCCACCGCGCACCTTGATGGAACGCTTCGTCGTCCAGCTGGCTCGACCGAGATAAACGCATGAAAAAGTCTTCCCATCTTCCTCGATTGCTGATAACACTCGGCGATGTCGCCGGCATTGGGCCGGAGATTGTGGCGCGCGCTTGGCCGGACCTGCTGCCGATGTGTCGTCCCGTCGTGGTCGGCGATCCATTGTGGGTGCGGCGAGGTCTGGAACTCATCGGTTCGACGGCGCGGGTAGTCGTTGTGGACGAACCGGAGGAGGCCGAGGCGAACGCGGAGGTGGTGCCTTGCCTGGTTGGCAGCGAGGTCGATTTGCGCGGCGTTCAGCCGGGACGGGTTGAGGCGTCGGCGGGGCGGGCCGCTTACGATTTCCTCTGCCGCGCCATCGACGAAACCACGACCGGCAACGCCGAGGGCATCGTTACCGCGCCTTTGCACAAAGAAGGATTGCACGCGGCGGGGCTGCCGTATCCGGGCCATACCGAGATCCTGGCCGAGCGCACCGGCGTCAAGGAATTTGCGATGGTCTTGGCCGTCGGCGATCTCGCCGTGGCGCACGTCACGCTGCACATGGCGCTGCGGGAAGTCTTTTGTCATCTGACGCCCGCCGCCGTGCTGGAGAAGATTCGCCTTCTCGATGGCTTGCAGACGAGGCTCTTGGGTCGGCGTCCTCGGCTGGGGGTGGCCGCGCTCAATCCCCATGCCAGCGACGGCGGTCTATTCGGCGACGAAGAGGCCCTCGCCATCGCTCCCGCCGTCGAGACCGCGCGAAGCGAGGGACTCGATGTTAGCGGACCTTGGCCTTGCGACACACTGTTCGTCCGCGCCCGCCGCGGCGAGTTCGACGGAGTCGTGGCCATGTATCACGATCAGGGGCACATCGCCTTGAAGTTGCTGGGTGAAGGTCGAGCGGTCAACATCAGCGCCGGTTTGCCGATCGTGCGCACCAGCGTGGCCCACGGAACCGCCTACGACATCGCCGGACGCGGATGCGCCGATGCGTCGAGCCTCGTCGAAGCAACGCGCGTCGCCGCTCGGCTGGCACAAACGGCAGATAAGACACACGAATAGTCTACTTGTCTTAATTGCGTTGGTGCAGATCGTCCAACGAGCGCCAGGCGGATTCATCTTCGCCGGGAGATTCTTCGGGCGGCGTTCCCTGATGGGTGGCCCAGACGAGGACGCGCCGAGCCACCTCGGCGGCTTCTCGGCTGTTGAGCGGCGGGAGCGAACGATCGCGCGGCAAACCCAAATCGACATTCAATCGACGCTGAGCAACCTGCGCGATGCCCAAAGCAATTTCGCGGTTGGGAACGCGCGCCAGATCGCGCAGCGCGGCGACCGCTTCGTGAGAATGACCCTGCTCCAACAGCGCTTCGACCGCAATGAGTCGCAGCGGCGCGGGGTTGGCCGAGTCGATCAGTTTGCGCAACAACTCGGCATCCAACTCCCGATGCGAATGCAGCACGCGCGCGATTTCCAGACGGAGCAACGGCGGCGCATGCGGATCGGCGAGTTGGCGGCGCAGCTGTTCGATCAGCTTTCCGTCGAGCGCCAGCGCCAAGACGCGATTGTAGTGACAACCCAGCGTCAGCGCGGCTCGAAGGGCTTGCACTCCCTTCTCGGCGGTCCAGGCGGTCAGGTCGGCAACGGCTTCCGAGGTCAACAGATCGCCCTCGTGCCGCAGCGGGCCATCTTCTTGACACACGGGATCGGCCAAGGCGCGGCGGACGGCCAAGCGAATCCACGGCCAATTCTGTTCGGTATTCCACAGCAGCGCGTCGGCTGAAGTCTGACGGACCAGGCGCGACGAATCGCGCAAAAAATCGGCCAAGGCTTCGAGGGTGTTGCGATCCTCGGCGTTGGCCAAGGCATTGATAGCGACGGCGCGCACTTCCGGTTCAACGGCGTGTTGTGCCAGCTGGAGAACGATCTGCGGTTGACCGGGACGCCAATTCTGACGAAACTCCAGTGAGGCCAGGGCGGCGACGCGCACTTCCGGACGCGGATCGGCCAACAGTTCCAGCGCCGGCGAAGCGTCCATATGCAGCGCCTCGCGCAGCGCCTTCACTTCGGGCAGCAGACGACAATCGTGCAGCTTTTCCGGCCAATCCCGCCTTTCTTTCAATCGCAGCGCCATCTGGCGCGAACGACGGATCGCCGGCGCGCCGGACTCGCGCAAACACTGTAGAGCAAAGTGAACCAGTGGTACAACCAACAAAACGGCCTGGGCCAGATGCAAGAACCAGTCGTCCGAACCCGTCGTGCCTAAAGTCAACCAGCTCAGCGCGATCACATAAAGCATGATGATCGAGGCCACGGTCGGTTCGTGCCAACCGCGCCGGCCGAACAGGGACAGACCGCAAGCCAGAAATTGAAACAGCGTGCCCAACCACAGCAAGCGAGGCGAGGAGCTGTCGCCGCGCAAACTACAACTGAGCAGAAGGATCAACGGCATCAACAACAGGCACAATCGACCCAGTAGCAACAAAAAGCTCATGTGCCTATCGCTGGATCGTCTGCGTAGATGTGCGTGCATGGCGGCTCAATACGTTGGTGGCGGATTACAACCCGTCCAAGTATGGCTCACGCCGGGAAGAAAAGCCAACGTCCGCGACCGTGAATCCTACGGTCGGTCGCTGTCGCCGTGGCGGAGACCGTGGGAAGCGGGAGGCTCCGCCGGACCTTCGCGCCCTTCCTCTTCCATTTCCGAGAGCCGTATCTTCTCGTAGAGGCCGGCGTTGATCTCGGTCGGATCGACGGCGCGATCGAGGTAGACCCATACGATCCGCGAGTAGCGGAACACGGCGGGAGTAAGCGGCAGATAGGGGAGAGTGGCCAGCGCGGCGACGGCGATGCCGTTCCAACCGGGTAACAGAGCCGCAAGCACGAAATAGAGTGGTACGAGCAAAACGGACGCCAAGCCGTAGCTGACGTACATGGCTCCGAGGAAATAGCCCTCTTCTCGTTGGAAGATCAGGCCGCAGACGGGACACGGATCGTTCATCGCAAACGCACTGCGGAACATGCGCCCCTTTCGACAGCGAGGACAACGCTGCCTCACGAGGGACCAAAGGGTGCCGCACCACCATCGCACTCCAGCCCCGCCCCTCGTCGTCGACTTCTCTTGAATCGTGTTCATGGATCGCGCGCAACCTTGTGTCGGAGGGCAATTGCTCCTTTTATGTTGAGTCTATTCCGAAACTTCGTGACGGCACGCTGGCATCGTGCCACCATGACGATTTGTTTATCCCGCACGGCGGAGAGCGGCGATTTCGAGCTTGATGAGTTGCTGCACCACGGAAGCGGCGGACGGGCGATCTTCGAGGCGGTGGGCGAGAAGCCTTTCCACGAGCGCGACGAGGCTGGAGGGGAGGTTGGGGACGCTGCGGCGGATGTCGGCGGGCGGATCGCAGCGATGACGGCGAAACGTCTGGCGCAACGAGCCTGACGGATAAGGCAAACGCCCCGTCAACAGTTCAAACAACATCACTCCCAAACCGAAGAGATCGCTGCTCAGTGCTTCGGTCGGCAACGGATCGCACTGCTCGGGAGCCAGATAGTTCGCCGTGCCCAGAACGTAGCCGGCGCGAAGAAAGGCCGCGTTTTCGCCGGGCCGATGAGCAAATCCGAGATCGATCAGCATAGCCGTGCCGTCGTCGATCAGCCGCACGTTGTCGGGTTTGATGTCGCCGTGCAAGAAACCGGCCGCGTGCAGTGCGGCCAGTGCCTCGGCAGTTTGACGCAGAATCCACAGTGCCTCGGTGATAGGCAACCGAAACTCGCGTCGCAAACGACGCCGCAACGATTCACCGGGCAGCAAATCCATCACCAAGAAATACGGCGGAGCGGTGACGTGGGCATGAAGCACGCGGACGAGATGCGGATGGCGCACACCGAGACCGGCTCGCGCTTCGCGCTGCAGCAGCTTAATCCCCGTCTCCGCGTCTTCCCAATCCGCGCGCAACACCTTGACGGCGCAATCGGCGTCGGTATCCACATCGCGGGCGGCGAAAACAGAGGTTAACGGGCCGCCACCCAGTCGGCGGATCAATTGATAACCGGGTATTCGTGGGATCGATTGCATCGCTTTCGATCGCGTCCTGCGCAAGCGGAGTTGACGGGCCATCGTTGAGACGGAGCCGTGAGAAGAGCTTCTCTCGGAAGTAAACGGCTCCGGCTATGTCTTCGCTTCTCTTGAGTATCGGTCCATTCGACCGCGCCGAATCAGAAAAAACAGTTCCGACTCCAATCAACCAACTTCGACCACGTCGATGACCAGGCAGGAGATATTGTCCTTGGAGCCGGAATCGAGGGCGAATTGTCCCAGGCCATCGGCGCACTCCTGCGCGTCCGGCTTTTGCGCCATAAAGTCGAGCAGCTGCTCGTCGGGAACCACGCCGCAAAGTCCATCGGTGCAGAGCAAGAAACGGTCGCCGGCTTGAATGGACACGTTTTCGACTTTCGGTCCCTCACCGACTTCCTGCGATCCGAGGAATTTCCACAGGACGTTTCGATAGCGATGCGTGCGGGCCTCGGCGGCGGTGATGGTTTTGGCCTCTACCAAGGCTTGAGCGATCGAGTGATCGACCGTCAGTTGTTCGATTTTCTTGCCGCGGACGAGATAGGCTCGACTATCGCCCATGTTGGTGACGTAGAGTATGGAGCTGCCTTTGCGCCACACCGCCGCCACGATGGTCGTACCCATGTTCTTCAGTTCGCGGTCGAGAGCGGCCATGGCCATGATTTCTTCGTTGGCCTGGACGATGGAACGGCGAATGATGGTCTTGGTCTCGTCGTTGCCAACGGGGCCGCTCAGATATTTCTTCAGTTCGCGCGGCACGATCTCGATAGCGCGTTTGCTGGCCACTTCCCCGGCAGCTTGACCGCCCATGCCGTCGGCCACCAGACAAACGGTCATATCGGGAAAGGCCTTGACTTCGATGGCATCCTCATTGTTCTCCCGATAGTTTCCGAGCAACGTACACTTGCCGATGTTCAACGCCAATGCCATGGTCGCCTCATATTCTTGCGAGATCGATTCGACGGTTCCTCTCGCTCCCCAAAACCGTCTTCGTAACTATACTCTCCCCTTTCCAGAGGAGCAACTGAATCGGGAGGCAGAGCGGAGGAGTCAGTAGTAGGTAGCCAGTAGTCAGTAGTAGGTAGCCAGTAGACAGAAGGCGCAAACGCGAGAAGCAACCGCAAAACGGACGCCGCCTAACCTCCCGTTGCCCCCACCGGCCGTTTGCTGGCTACTGGCTACTGACTACTGACTACTCCGCCCTGACTACTCCGCCTTGACTACTCCGCCCCGACTACGGACTGAAGTCGGAAATCGATTCAGCTGTGCAAGAGAATTTCGTTGGACAAACCGCGAGGAGAGAGTACGCTGACGAATGCGAGCCTCTTGTGTCGAGGGGAGCGCGAGGCGTTTCGGGATCGCAAGGATTCTCGTAATTGACCAGGAACAAGGGAGAAACCAGCCAATGCCGAGTCCCTTTCCCGGTATGGACCCGTACCTTGAAGATGAAGCCCTCTGGCCGGTGTTCCATCACCAGATCGTCATGTGTTTGTATCAGATTCTGCTGCCGGGCCTCGTCGATCGCTACCGCGCGCGCGTCAATCAGCGGCACTATGTCATCGAACAAGCGTTGTTCACGTCGGTGATCCGCGACGAGCGCCACGAGGACTTCATCGAGATTCGCCAGCGTTCCGACGGCCGGTTGATAACGCTGCTCGATGTGGTCAGCCCGGCGAATAAGCTGACGCAAGCCGGTCGCGATGCCTATCTCGCCAAGCGCGAAGAGAGCAAAAAGGCCAAGGCGAATCTCGTCGAATTGGATCTGCTGCTGCAAGGGCAGCCGACCTTGGAGTATTCGCGCGATGGCCTGCCCGATTGGGATTATGCTGTCACCGTGACGCGCGCCACCCAGCCGGAACGCTTCGAGATTTACACGACGACGCTGCAAAAGAAGTTGCCGCGCTTCCGCCTCCCGTTGGCGTCCGACGACCGCGATACCGTTCTCGATTTGCACGCGGCCTTCACCCGCTGCTACGATCAAGGCGGGTTCGCGTCCAAGATCGACTACGGGATCGAGCCGACTACGCCGTTGAGCGACGAAGATCGCAAATGGCTGCTCGACCTTTTGAAGCAGCAGAAATTACGTTGATCGAGCCGCTAGAGAATTTCCTGCTTGCCCAGGCGTTGGAGTTCGTCCTCGTCGGGGAACGTGTCGGCAAAGTAGCGAGGAGGATAGTCGTCGGTCGCTTTCATGCGATGTCCGACGACATCGCAAACCCGATCCCAATAGGCATTGGCCAACACACCGCCCGGACCTTCCTCATTCGCGCGCATGAAGAACACGATTTCGGCGCGCGGCAGCAGACTCTCCAAGCCATCTCCCCAGAAGGTGTAGCTGCAAATCTCTCCCGTCTCCTTGTGCTGAAGCACCGAATGGGTGGCGACGAAGATATTCTTCTCCTGCCTGGCATGCGACGCATCGAGCAACTCTTTCTGTTCGGCGTAGTCTTGCGTTTCGCTCTGCACGCGAAGGTAGCGAAATTGTCTCAATTCGGGATAGATTTCATCCGGAGCAAAGGATTCCCAGACGCCGTTGCGAAGACGCACCGGAATGCCGCTCATCGGTCTCGGCTTGCCGCGCAGCATTTTCTCGCCGACGTGCAACATGGCCCCCAGGTTATAGGGGTCGTCCGCGCCGGTGATCAGCAGCGTATCTCGATTGGGAACCATGGCCACATAGTCGCCCTTGACCTCGCAATCGCGGACTAAATCGTCGAGCGCCAAGCGCGAAGCGTCGTGATTGTCGCCGCGCGGCGAACAGTACAGCCCTGGACCCAGCGCCGTCAACGAACTCGGACTCATGCGTCGCAGGTTGACGCGGCCCAGCGCGAAAGCCTCCTCGACGGTCAGATTCCAATCGGTCAGCATGTCGCTAAAAACTTCAATGAGACCGTCTTTTCGATCGATGGCCAAACCGACCGCGAGATGCTCCCCGAGCGGTTGATGGACGACGGCTCGCCGCTGAGTGCGATCCTTTCCAAAGCGCAATTGCAGCATCGTGTAGTAGCAGCGCGGCCGCACGCGCACCACCAAATGATCGCGCACTTCATCGAACCCTTTCGGCATCTCAAACTCGCGCGTGCCGCGAATGAAGCGCTCGATGACTCTCCACCGGTTCGGCTTGGGAGCGGCGAGATAGTCGGCGTAGACGTTGGGCAGATTCATCTGCATGTGGTCGACACTCTCTCGTTCCCGCAAAAGAGTAATCTGGAATTTCTCCGCATCGTAATCGATCGATCCCTTGATGCCGGCGACGCGCAGAGCCTGAATGACTTTTTGAGCGAAACGCTCGCGCCTCGACTTTTCCTCGAGTTTTTCCCACCAGTTCATGGTCGTGGTCCTTTGGATGGATCGGAGAGCGTCGGGCCTATTTCCTCCAGAATATCGCCGATACGCGACGTGCGGAAGGCTCGACGAGAAAGAATTGGTAAAAAAACGAAGCCCCCAGTCGTCGAGTGAAACATCATGGCCGAAGTCGTTCTCGAACGGGTGAGCAAGACCTATGCCAACGGCGTCGAGGCCCTGCGCGGGATCGATCTGCGGATCGAGGACGGCGAACGGATTGCGCTGGTGGGACCGACGGGCAGCGGGAAGACGACGTTGCTTCGACTGATCGCCGGTTTGGAGTCGCCAACGGGAGGAAGCATCCGCATCGGCGGGCGCTCGGTTCATTCCCTCCCACCCCATCGCCGCAATGTGGCGATGGTCTTTCAACGTCCGGCTCTGTATCCTCATCTAAGCGTTCGCGGCAACCTCGGCTTCGGGCTGTTCCCACGGTCGGGGTGGCTCGACCGACTTTGGCCGGGAAAGAGACGGAACGGAGACATCGAGACGCGGATTATCGGAGTTGCTCGGTTGCTGGGTTTGGAGGCGCTCCTGGAGCGGAGGCCCGACACTCTGTCGGGCGGTCAACAGCAGCGCGTGGCTCTGGGGCGCGCGATGGTGCGTGAACCGGCGGCATTCCTTCTCGACGAGCCGTTGAGCAACCTCGATGCCCAGCTGCGTTTGGAAATGCGCCGCGAGTTGCACTTGCTCCATCGCCGACTTCGGGCGACAATGATCTATGTCACCCACGATCGAGACGAGGCGATGACCTTGGGGGAGCGCGTTGTCGTGCTAGATCGAGGCGCGATTCGACAGGCGGATCCTCCGCGCGTGGTGTACGACGAGCCGAGCGATTGCTTCGTTGCCGGCTTCATCGGTTGGCCGCCGATGAATTTGCTGCCGGGCGAAATGCTCGAAGTCGAAGATCGGTTGAGTTTTAAGATCGGAGACGTTAGCCTGGAGTCTCGCCGCCGGCCGGATTGGCGGCCGTTTATCGGTCGAAAGCTCACCTTGGGGATTCGTCCGGAGGACGTGTGCTGGACCGTCGAGGCGGGCGATGACCGACTCGAAGCGGTCGTCGAGTGGATCGAGTGCCTCGGCCACGAACGACTCGTGGTATTGAGTCGGCAGTCGATCGCTTCCTCCAGCTGGAAAGTAACGGCGCTCTGCTCAAACGCGCCGGCGCTCCGCGAAGGTGCTACCGGGTTCGTCGCCTTCGATTTGACGCGAGCGCATTTGTTTGATCCCGCAACCGGCCGGGCTTTGTGCCACGGCCGACCGAGGTTCTGAGTTCCGCGTGTAAAGTTCCGAGTTGGACACTCGCCACTTTATCCCGCGGAGCCTGGGGCTGGATATGAGTGGGACTCGTCCCACTTTTTTTGTTTCTAGCGCGACACACAACGGGTTGATTCCGCGAGGACCGACATGAACGGGAAAGATTTGCTCAGCGGCGTGGAATTGCTGCATCGCGAAAAGAATATTTCGCGCGACATCATCTTCGGAGCCATCGAAAAGGCCGTTCGCCTGGCCATCCACAAATGCTACGAAGACGAAGAAGGCGTCGCCGTCTCCATCGACCGGGTCACGGGCGAAATCCATGCGCAGAAAGGTGAGAAGCATCTCTCGCCGGATCAGCTGGGCCGCATCGCCGCGCAATCCGCCAAACAGGCCATCATTCAACTGCTCCGCGAAGAGGAAAGCCAAAACGTCTTCAATCAGTATTCCGCCCAGAAGGGCGACCTCGTTCACGGGACCGTGCAGCGATTCGAGGGTGGAGCGGCGACGGTAACGATCGGCAAAGTCGAAGCGCTGCTGCCGCGCGGCGAACAGATTCCCGGCGAATCGCACCACGTCGGCGAGCGCGTCAAGGCCGTCATTCTCGACGTTCGCAAGGTGGGCCATCGCGTCAAGATCATCCTGTCGCGCAATCATCCCGATTTCGTTCGGCGCTTGTTCGAGACGGAGATTCCAGAAATCGAGGATCAAACCATCTCGATCAAGGCGGTGGCTCGCGAGGCGGGCCATCGCACCAAAGTGGCCGTTTCGTCGATCGACAGTAAAGTCGATTGCGTCGGGGCTTGCGTCGGCGTGCGCGGCAGCCGCATCAAGAATATCATCGACGAACTGGGTGGCGAACGCATCGATATCGTGCGCTGGAACGATTCGTTGCAGGTTCTCATTCCCAACGCCTTGCAGCCGGCGACGATTGAGGACGTGATGCTGTATCCTCGGTTGGGACGGGCCATCGTACTCGTCAAAGAAGATCAGCTTTCGTTGGCAATTGGACGACGCGGCCAAAATGTCCGTCTGGCCAGTAAGCTGGTCGGGTGGGACATCGAGATCATGACGCACGAGGAACTGAATACCAGCGTCGAGCGCGCGGTGGGCAGCTTCCTCGAAATTCCGAATATGACCGCGGAAATGGCCGAGGCGTTCATCGAAGAAGGGTTTTTGTCGTACACCGACTTGACGTTCGTGGAACCGGCGGAGCTGGGCGAGTTGGGCGGCGTGGCGGAAGAAGTGGCCGAAGAGATTATCGCCTTCGCCGAAGATGGGGCCGAGGAACAAGAGGCACAGGCTCGACAGGCAAAGCTGGAAGCAGCGTCCGCCCCCTCGACACCCGCGCCGCAATCGGCGGCGGCCAAAGCCGCGAAACTATTTGCCCCCTTGGACGAGGAACCCACCGAGACTCGCTCCGATGCCAAACAGACGTTTGAGAGTTTGTTTGGCCCCGCGTCGGAGGTGTCGCCCGCCGCACCGACCGACGAGGCCGTTTCGGGCGAAACGCATGAAACAGGGACGGAATTTCACGCCGACGCGACGGAAAAGGCCGCCGAAACGGTGGAAGAATCGGCTGCCTCGACGGAGTTGATTCACGAGCCGAAGCCGGAGGACCAGCCGATCGCCGACGAACCGACTCTCGCCGCTCCGCTCGATTCGGCTCCAGTCGAGTGAGCCTTTTTTGGAAGCGGGTGTCTTGAGAGATATGTTTTTATGTTGCCCGCGCGGAAAAGCGCGATTGAAGCGAATCGGGATTTGGTTAGAATAGAGGGGATAGCATCCTATAATTCCACGGTGGGTGAGGATTGCAAACTCGAATGACCGAGCAAGGATGCCAATGGAACGCTCCATCCATTCATCGTCTTCTCAAACGTGAGGGAAGAACGATGGCGAACCGCGAGGGGGGAGTGGGTATGGCCGAATAGTCCGCACAGGGAGTTCCGCTTGCAAAACGAGAAAATTCGTATCTTTGTGTTGGCGCGCGAACTGGGAATGGAGAGCAAAGATCTAGTTGCTCTCCTGCGTCAGAGTGGTTTTGACGTGAAAAGCCAGCTCAGCACCATCGAGCATGAGGTGCGCGATCAGGTCGTGCAACTCGTGCAAAAGCACAAAAGCGGTTCGGCATCCACGCCGCATCGCTCCACCGGTTCCGTTGTCCCTCCGGCCGATCGCAAGATTCCGGTGCTGGACACCAAACCGCGCCCCGCTCCAGAATTGGGACGTTCGGCTGGCAAGCCCCCGATCGCCGAGACTCCCATTAATCCAAGTGTCCCTAGTGTCCCTTCTCCTTCCGCTGGAACCTCTGTGCCTCCTACCACCTTGCCTCCGCCTGCGGCAGCCAAAAGTGCCGAGCCGCCTCGTGTCTCCCCGCAACCTACCGAGAAGGCGATACCGCCGGCGGCAGCAGCCAAGCCGGTCGAACCTCCCGCGCCTTCTCGACAACCGACTCCGGGACCGACGCCGCCGCCACCGATACCCTCGACGCGCTCGGGCGACACCGCTCCTCCGCGTCCGGATACTCCGCCGCCCTCTCCCGAAGCACCGCGAGTTCCTTCCGTGCCGAACCTCCCCCAGACGCGCGTCCGCGACTTGGGTGGCAATCGCTCGGGTGGAGGCGGGCCGCGCCGTCCGCAAGAGCGGCGTTCGGGGCCGCGCCCCATCATGCCCGTTGCTCCTCCACCGCTGAAACAACGCGGTCCCGTTCAAGAGAAAAAGCCCGTCGTGCCCGCCGGTCCCAAGAAACTCGCTGAAATCCCGGCGGAGTTGGTTAGCCGCGCGGGCGACGGTCAGATCCGAATCGAAGACATTCATCGCGCCTTGGAGAAACAACCCAACTACAAGGTTGGAACCACCCCGGAAGAGATCACGGAGGTCGAAGAAGATGAGGATCGTCCGGGCGCGAAGAAGCCGCATCGCCGCGGCGTGCCCGGTGTCGCCGGCCGCGACGAACGCCACCAATTGCGAAATGCTCGCCAGACGGCGCGTAAGAAGACCAACGAGCCGATCGATGTTAAAAGAGGCGGCGTCGCCTTGCTCGAAGAGGAGACCGAACGGCATCGCCGACACCGCCGTCCCGGCTTGCGGCAGAAATTGCTGAAACAGCAACCCACCATGCCCCGCAAAGGCAAGGTGCCCATCGCGATGCCGATTACCGTCCGCTCGTTGTCGGAAGCCATCGGGGTGCGTTCGACCGATCTCATCGGCAAACTGATGAGCCAGGGTTATCTCGTGACGATTAACGCCCTCCTCGAACCGGAAGTCTCGGAAGCCATCGCCCTTGAGTTCGGCTGCGAACTCGACGTGAAAAAGCAAGCCGACGCCGAAGAGCAGATGTTGGCCCAAAGCCAAGTGCCGGATAACCCCGAAGATGTCGTTCCACGCGCTCCGATCGTCACCATCATGGGGCATGTCGATCACGGCAAAACATCGCTGCTCGATCGCATTCGCCACAGCAACGTGGCAAGCACCGAAGCGGGCGGCATCACCCAAGTCATCCGAGCCTGGCGCGTGGAACGCGACGGCAAGCCGATTACCTTCCTCGATACACCCGGCCACGAGGCGTTCACCAAGATGCGCGCCCGCGGCGCACACGTCACGGACATCGCCGTCATTGTCGTCGCCGCCGACGACGGCGTGATGCCGCAAACCGAAGAAGCCATCAGTCACGCCAAGGCATCCGGCGTTTCCATCGTCGTCGCCATCAACAAAGTCGATCTGCCCAACGCCAACCTGCGCAAGACCGAACAACAGTTGTATGGCCTGGAACTCATTCCCGATAACATGGGCGGCGACGTGCCGTTCGTGCAAACCAGCGCTGCCACGGGTAAAGGTATCGACGATCTTTTGGAAACGCTCTCGGTGGTGGCCGAGTTGAAGGAACTCAAAGCCAATCCGAAGAAGCCGGGGAGCGGGGTCTGTTTGGAGGCCAACGTAAGCGAAGAAGAAGGCGTACACGCCACCCTGCTGGTGCGCGAAGGCACGCTGCGGCGCGGCGACGCCATCGTCTGCGGTCCCAGCTTCGGCCGCGTTCGCGCCATGTACGACGATCTCGGCCGCCACATTGAGGAAGCCGGTCCGAGTGTTCCCGTGCGCATAACCGGTCTCGACCAAGTGCCCAATGCCGACGATCCCTTCATGGTCGTGCCGGAAGTGACGATGGCTCACGAAATCGCCGAGAAACGCAGCGACAAACTGCGCGAGGCCAACGTCACGCGCCGCGAAGCGATGCGCTTGGAGGACATCACCCACGCCAAAATCGCCGAATTGAAGGTCATTCTCAAGGCCGATTTTCGAGGCTCGATCGAGGCGATCCGCAAGGAATTGGAAAAGCTGCACCACGAGGAAGTGCGGGTGCGCGTACTCCATGCGGCCGTCGGAGGCATTACCGAGAGCGACGTGCAACTCGCGTTGACCTCGCCCCTCGACACCATCATCGTCGGTTTCAACGTCGTGCCCGACGACCGCGCTCAGGCTCTTGCCGAGGAGCGCGGCGTGCAGTTGCGGCAGTACAACATCATCTACAATCTAACCGACGATATCCGCTCCGCGCTGGAAGGCAAACTCAAACCGCGCGAAGAAATCGTGCATTTGGGACGCGCCGTCGTCCGCGAGACCTTCAAGATCAGCCGCGTCGGAACCATCGCTGGCTGCTATGTCACGCAAGGAACCATCGAACGCTCTTCCAAGGTTCGTGTCATTCGCAGCGGCGTTGTCGTCTACCCACCGGCGGATCGCAGCGTCGGCTTGGAATCGCTCAAACGATTCAAAGAAGACGTGCGCGAAGTGCGCGAAGGATTTGAATGCGGCATCAAAATCAACGGCTACGACGACATCAAAGTGGACGACGTGATTGAGGCGTACCGCGTCGATCACGTGCAACGTACCCTCGATCGTTAAGGACGCAGTGGTACGGGGCATGGACGGACAGACCTTGCCGCATTCGGCGGACGAGACGATGATTGTTGGCTCTCTTCGAGTGCGGCTGCTGGCGCGAGAGTCGCGCAGCTTGAAGGACAAGCGCCAAGTGGTGCGAAGCATTGTGGATCGCCTGCGCAATGCTTTTAATGTATCGGTAGCCGAGGTCGAGGCTCTCGATCATCGCCAACTCATTGTTCTGGGTATGGCGATGGTGGGCAACGAAGCGAAGCACGTTCGTTCGACGTTCGAGCGGATCGTCGTTGCCTTGCGCGGCCATCCGGTGGCGGAATGGCTCGATTGCGAAATGGACGTATAGCAACATGAAAACTTACCGACTGGCGCGCGTCGCCGAAGCCATCCGCGAAGTCGCCAGCGAGACCATCCTCTACGAATTGCAGGATCCGCGCGTGAAACGGGTCACCGTCACGCGCGCCGAGGTGTCCGGCGACTTGCAACACGCCAAGGTGTACGTCTCGGTAATGGGCACGGACAAAGAGCAGCAGTTGACCCTGCGCGGCTTGCGTCATGCCGCGGGGTTCGTTCAATCGAAGGTCGCCCGACGTCTCCAGACGCGCTTCACACCCACCCTGCACTTCGTGTTAGATGCGGGCGTGAAGCGCAGCATCGAAATGACGCGCCTCATCAACGAGGCTCTCGCCGAGTCGGCCCCGCCGCCGGCCGAGCCAAATGCCGACCAAACGCCGGCGTCCGTTTCCTCCGACGGATCGGTGGAAGAAGACGCCGACAACCCATAGAGTTCGAGGCACAAAGAGCAGTGTGCGAACGGAAACATTGTTTCGCATGGAATGCTTCGTGCTTCGGACTTTACTTGCGCCATCCCATTCAAGGAGTGATTGACACAATCATGGCGACGACCATTAACAAACAGCGTTTGCTCACTCATCTATTCGGCACCGCCAAGAATTCGGTGGAACTGGATGGAGACACGCGACCCGTCTTGGAACAATTCATCTACGGCGTGTGCCGCGAAAACGCCACCCGCGAACAGGCCGACGAAGCGTATCGTTTTCTGTGCGAGAAGTTCTTCGACTGGAACGAGATCCGCGTCAGTTCTCTGCGCGAGTTGGAGGAAGCCTTCGACGGCATGAGCGACGCCGAGTTGCGTTCGCAACGACTGATCGCTTTTCTGCAAGAAGTCTTCGAGGTTCAATTCAGCTTCGATCTCGACAAGTTACAAAAGGATGGACTCAAGCAAGCGGCGAAAAAACTGGCGCGCTATCAGGCTGCCAACGATTACGTCGTCTCGTGGGCGGTTCAGCGCTCGCTGGGCGGACACGCCATCCCGGTCGATCCGCCGACCTTGCGCTGCGCCCGCCGTCTGGGACTCGTCGAAAACGAACAAGAGGACGCCGAAGCCCGCGCCAGTCTGGAGCATCTGATCCCCAAGGCCAAAGGCGCGCTGTTCACGGACGGGATCAGCACCATCGCCGGCGAGTATTGTTGGGAAGAACATCCACAATGTTCGTCGTGTCCTCTCGCCGAGGAGTGCGCCTACGCTCAGGAAAACGGTGTGGAAGCGCTCGTCTCTTCTCGCGCCCATCGCACCAAGCCACGCTGAATCGCGCGGTCGTTTAGTCGAGGCGGGGAATGCAGCGCGGGACTGCCCGCGCTCCATTCCCCGCCTCGACTAAACAGGAGAACGCACCATGTCCGGCTCCGCTGAAGCGCGTCGTCTTTCCGTCGATGTGGCCGGCACCGCTCAGAAAATACTCGCCAACATCGAAAAAGTCATTCTCGGCAAACGCCAACAGATCACTTTGGCCTTGGCGGCATATTTCTGCGAGGGACACATCCTTCTCGAAGACGTGCCCGGCGTCGCCAAAACCATGCTCGCCCGCGCCCTCGCCAAAAGCGTCGGCTGCACTTTCAAACGATTGCAATGCACTCCCGATCTCTTGCCGACCGATGTTACCGGCGTCTCGATCTTCAATCAGAAGACCGCCGAGTTCGAGTTTCGTCCCGGTCCCATCTTCGCTCAAACCCTATTGGCCGATGAAATCAATCGCACCACGCCGCGCACCCAGTCGGCGTTGCTCGAAGCGATGGCCGAACGCCGCGTCACCGTCGATGGCCAAACCTATAACCTCAAACCGCCGTTCCTCGTCCTCGCCACCCAGAACCCCGTCGATCACGAAGGCACCTTTCCCCTACCCGAAGCGCAACTCGATCGCTTTCTGGTCCGTCTGAGCCTCGGCTATCCGTCTTTGGAAGAAGAAGGGAAGATGTTGCAACGAATGCAACTCGGTCATCCCATCGACGAATTGAACGCGGTTGTGAGCGCGGCGGAAATCCTCGCCTGTCAAGAAGCGATCCGCGAAGTCCATGTCGACGATAAAATTCGTCGCTATATCCTGGAAATTGTGCAAGGGACGCGCACGCACGACGACATTCAACTCGGCGGCAGTCCGCGTGCTTCGATAGCCCTTTTCCGCACGGCGCAAGCGGCGGCGGCGATCCAGAACCGCAACTTCGTCCTACCCGACGACGTCAAACGCATGGTTCAGCCCGTCTTGGCCCATCGCCTTATCCTTCGACCGGAGAGCCGCCTGCGTAAAGTGACTCCGGCGGCCCTGTTGCACGAAATCGTCGGCGATGTCCGCGTTCCCGTACCCTCGCACCGCGACGACGATCGCAAAGACGTGTTCGCCGACGAGTAGATGTAGATTTATCGACGGGGACCAACGAAATACGGGATAAAAGCAATGGATCTATAATAAAGATCGGATATATCCCATCCTGGCATCTGCATAATTCCGATTCTCTTCGTGCGTTTATGCTTTTGTCTCTTGGTTGTGCATTCCATGCCGAACGATCGGATTTCTTATGAAGTGGTTTGTCGGCGTACTCTTGTTGCTGCTGGCGGCATTGCTCTTGGAGTCGAGTCTGCTCGCCTATGTCGTGTACGTTTTGCTCGGCCTGCTGTTGCTCAGTCGTTGGCTTGCCCGTTCGTGGATCGGCGGTTTGTCGGCGACGCGCGATTGCAAGCAGTTCACAGCGGATATAGGCGACCGCGTTTCGGTGAAGTTGTCCATTGTCAATGAAGGCGGCTTGCCCGTGCCGTGGGTCTTGGCCGAAGACCTGCTGCCGCAATACTCCAGGGGACAGCGTTTCCCACGCCTGAAGATCAAAGGCAAACGACTCCAAATCGCCATGCTCCGCGGCGGCGCGACCCTGGAGATGAAATATCAGATCGAATGTCTCATGCGCGGCTACTTCCAGATCGGCCCGCTGACTTTGGAGAGCGGCGATTTGTTCGGGCTTCATCGTCGATTCCGCGTGTTGACCGAGCCGGTGTTCCTCTTGGTCTACCCGCGCATCGTCCCGCTGTTGGGCTACGATGTCGCCTCGCGCCGGCCCATCGGCGATGTCCGAATGAGCCATCGCTTGTACGAAGATCCGACGCGCATCGCCGGCGTCCGTCCCTACGAAGCCGGCGATCCGCTCAATCGCGTTCACTGGCGCGCCACTGCCCGGACGGGCGCGCTGCACAGCAAAATTCACGAGCCATCCACCCTTTCCGGCGCGACGATTCTGCTCGATTTTCATATCGACGGCTATCCTACTCAGGGAGAACCGTTTCGCTCGGAATTGGCGGTGACAACCGCAGTCTCCTTGGCCAACGCCGTCTACGAGATGGGTCAACAAATCGGTCTGGCAACCAATGGCCGCGATGCAGTCGATCGCATTCAATTCGAGGGATGGGAACACGATCCCCGCACCCGGCAAGGAGCGCGCCGCAGCGCCGCCTTGAGCGAAAAGAACGAACGGCTGCAACCGTTGCTCGTCGAGACGCGCCGCGGCGTCGAGCAACTGCAGCGCATCCGCGAAACGCTGGCGCGCGTCGAGCTAACCGACGGTTTGACATTCGCCGAGCTAGTGACGGAAAGCATCGTGCGTCTGCCGCGCGATGCGACCGTTCTCGCCGTGTTGTCGACGGTCTCCGTGGAAACGGCAATTTGCTTGGGCACTCTGAGCCGGGGAGGAATGGCGGTCACCGCAGTGCTGATCTTGCTCGATGACGCCACGCTCGAACAAGCCTACGGCCGGCTCGTCTCCGAAGGAATAAGAGATATTAGACATCTTAAAAATGAAGAGGAACTACCGGAATTGTGCCGACGACAAGTAGATCGTTCGTCGCCGTACACCTTGATTGTCTCCTAATTTATTCGTGAGGAGTCGAGTCGACGTTGTTTGTCCCGTTGGTTCGAGATGCACGCTGAATCGATTAACTCGAACTCAATAAGCTTCCTTCGTCGTCGTCTTCGTCATTCATCCTGTTTCTCCTTCGCCTCCAATTCGCGGAGGCGTTGGAGCGCGATGGCCAATGCCGCTTCGGCTTCGTGGCGTGCTTGTGCCTCGACCGAAAGCGCCGCCTCGGTCTTGTGTAGCTCTTGCATGGCCTGGGTCAGATCGCCAATCTCCTCGTCCGTTGCCGCGTCCCAACAAACCACACGCTCGTCCCGCAAACCAAGACGCAGACCCAACGACACCAACAATACGCGACCACGATCGTCCAACACCAACGGCTCGAATCCCGTCGCACCACGCACATACGCCAACAAACGACGTGGACCATCCACACGCTCCTGATCCACAACCACATACAACGGAACACCAGCGCGATAATACTCCGTCACCTTCGTCAACACGTCGTTGTCTCGCGCTTGCTTGGCGTGCGCATCCGGCGACACTACCTCCAACGCCAACAACGGACGAGCCTTCTCCTTGACGACCGAAAAGGTTTTCCAGACACGCTTCCGGTCGGCGATATTGTCGAAGACGCTGATGTCCGGAGAATGATTGCGGAGCCCCCGAACGCCCCAATTGACGAGGCAGTCGCGGAGGACGACAGCGTGCGGATTGCCGGCCAAGCGATAACGCAAGACGCTGGCCAAGTAGGTGCAATCCTGCTCTTGTTGGCTGTTCTCAGGAATGTGATCGCCCTCCTGCGGATGCAGCACGTCGTCGAGGCTGAGAGGCACACGCACACACGCTTCGCGGCCATCGGCTCCAAGTTGCCGCACATAACGCCAACCGAAACGAAACGGATCGGGCTTTCCCCGACGAAGCGAATCGCCGTGGTTCGTCGCGGTGGCTTGGGTTGCACGCTTCATGGATTACCTCCACCTACAAAAGGTTGCGATCCCGTTGGTGTGGTTATTCATCCTTTTTCGCTCTCGCCTCCAATTCGTGGAGACGCTGGAGGGCGACGGCTAACGCCGTTTCGGCTTCGCGGCGTGCTTTTGCCTCGGCTTGTCGCGCCGTTTCGGCTTCGTGGCGTGCTTGTGCCTCGGCTTGTCGCGCCGCTTCGGCTTCGTGGCGTGCTTGTGCCTCGACCGAAAGCGCCGCCTCGGTCTTGTGTAGCTCTTGCATGGCCTGGGTCAGATCGCCAATCTCCTCGTCCGTTGCCGCGTCCCAACAAACCACACGCTCGTCCCGCAAACCAAGACGCAGACCCAACGACACCAACAATACGCGACCACGATCGTCCAACACCAACGGCTCGAATCCCGTCGCACCACGCACATACGCCAACAAACGACGTGGACCATCCACACGCTCCTGATCCACAACCACATACAACGGAACACCAGCGCGATAATACTCCGTCACCTTCGTCAACACGTCGTTGTCTCGCGCTTGCTTGGCGTGCGCATCCGGCGACACTACCTCCAACGCCAACAACGGACGAGCCTTCTCCTTGACGACCGAAAAGGTTTTCCAGACACGCTTCCGGTCGGCGATATTGTCGAAGACGCTGATGTCCGGAGAATGATTGCGGAGCCCCCGAACGCCCCAATTGACGAGGCAGTCGCGGAGGACGACAGCGTGCGGATTGCCGGCCAAGCGATAACGCAAGACGCTGGCCAAGTAGGTGCAATCCTGCTCTTGTTGGCTGTTCTCAGGAATGTGATCGCCCTCCTGCGGATGCAGCACGTCGTCGAGGCTGAGAGGCACACGCACACACGCTTCGCGGCCATCGGCTCCAAGTTGCCGCACATAACGCCAACCGAAACGAAACGGATCGGGCTTTCCCCGACGAAGCGAATCGCCGTGGTTCGTCGCGGTGGCTTGGGTTGCACGCTTCATGGATTACCTCGACTTTTCCGGGTGCGATACGACCTCTCTATTTTACCTCAAACGAGGGGAATGGAGAAAGGTGGGTCGCTTGGAATGAACTTCGATCCGAGCGACGGAAGCCGAAACTTTGGCACCAAAATCGCAGCTAGTTTCCTGGGAACAGATTGAGCTTCAACAAAGGAGAACGTATGACGACTCTCGATTGTGTCGTATTACTGGTGGTGGCCGGAATTTGCGGGGCGATAGGGAAGGCCATCGTCGGCTATTCGCGAGGCGGATGTTTGGCATCCATCGCCTTGGGATTCATCGGCGCGCTGCTGGGTGCCTGGATCGCGCGAACGTTGAAACTGCCCGAACTCTTCGAACTGACCATCGGCGATCAACCGTTTCCGATTGTCTGGTCCATCGTCGGCTCGGCGCTCTTCGTCGCCGTCATCGCCATGATGACGCCGCGTGAAAACTGGTGGGGGCGACGACAGACTTGGTGGTGATGTCCTCAAAACCAACTCGCTTTATCGACGACATGGATGAGCGAATCGCCGCGCACAAATCGGCAGATGTTTTCCAGCAGCACGCCGAGATGGCGCTCGGCGATGCGCGGCGAGTAGCCGGCGATGTGCGGCGTAAGGATAACCCGGTCGGACATGCTCCACAGCGCATGCTCAGGCGGCAACGGTTCCACCTCGAAGACATCCAACCCCGCGCCGGCTATGTCCTTCTCTCGCAGGGACTGAGTCAAATCCTCCAAATCGACGATTGCACCTCGGCCGATATTGATGAGATAAGCACTCCGTTTCATCTGTTGGAACTGGGGCCGGCGGAACATCTTCACCGTTCGCGGTGTATGCGGAGCGGCCACGACTACGAAATCGCTGTTCGCCAGCAGATCCGGCAATCGTTCGACCGGCCACAGCGCTTCGACGCCGGGAGGCGCTTCCATCCGCACGGGATCGACAGCCAACACGCGCATCCCGAAAGCAAGGCCGCGCCGCGCGATCTCGCCGCCGATACCGCCCAAACCGACGATGCCGAGCGTGGCGTCACTCAGGTGCAGGTGCGCGCGATCGATGGCGTTAACCGTGCCGGGACCAGCCGTAAAGCCCACTCGTGCCTCTTCGCCGCCGATGGGCCCCCATCGCCTCCGCGTCTGTTGGACGATGTAGCGATGCAGATTGCGCGCGAAGCAGAGGATGTAGCCGAAGACCTGATCCGCGATGACATCCGAGAACAGGCCACGCATGTTCGTCAACAGGCACGGATGCGCGATCAATTCCGGAAAGAGATAGTGTTCGAGGCTGGCCGTCGGTGCCTGTACCCAGCGCAGACGCTTCGCATGGAGCAGTAGCGGCAGAGTCATTTTGCCGAAGAAGGCGTCGCAATCTGGGATATGGGCCAGCGCTTCCTCGTCCGTGTTGGCATTGAGAACCGACATGGGAGCGGCTTGCTCGACGATGCGGAGCAATCGTGCATCTTCAACGGGTGGATGGATTAACAATTTCATGGATAATAAAGAGTCTGTTTGTGCTTATCTAGCGTTCTGCTTCAACGCGCGCGTAGGCGCGCTTGGGCCAACAGGGCGGTTGCCGCCGGATCGTTTGGAACGAGGATGAGTGCCTCCTCGAAAAGGGTTATCGCGTCGCGGATGCGGTTCTGAGCCAAGGCGATACGTCCCGCCGTTAGTGCTTGGCCGTACTTCGCCTGAGCCAACAGTTGTGTGGCGCGAACCTCGTTGGGAATCAACTGCAGCGCCTGATTGTAGGCAACGACCGCGTCGGCGTATTGCAGCTGGCGCGAGGCGGCGGCGGCTTGAAGCAAGAGGGCGTCGAACTGCTGCCGTTTCGCGGTGAGGTCCGTGCCGATCTTGGCGGCCGCCTGTGCCCTCGTAGTCGCCAGTTCGTCTCCGGGCAACGTCTTGGCGGCCCGTGCATAATAGCGCTTGGCTTCGTCGGGGTTTTGTCGCGCCATCGCGGCATCGCCGAGCGCCATCGACCGATTGTACTCGTTCCGAGCCGTCGTCGCGTCGAGCGCCGCTTTCTTGAGGAGACGCCGTGTGTCCCTATCGTCGGGGAACAGCTTCACGGCTTGCCTCAGAATCGGTACCGCGCGATCGGGTCGTTTAGCGTCGAGCTCTTTCTGTGCGTCTTGTAAAAGCTCGTTGAATTTCTCTCGCTTTTTGGCGGCGTCCGCTCCCGCTTCAAGGCGTTTGCGAGCGCTTTGAAGATCGATGGCTGCCGTGGCGTCGCCGGGCAATAAATCCAACGCGGATTGAAAGGCTCGCACGGCCTCTTCGTAGCGCTCGGCGGTCATGGCGGCGCGACCGTCCTCGAGGTGCTGCCGATAGCCCGCCAACTTTTTCTTCTCGGCGGCATCGTCGGCAGCGGCGGACTGCGCTCGCGCCAGCGCTTCGCCGATGGATGCGTCAGCCGGGGCGAGTCGTTTAGCCTGGGTATACGCCTGGATGGCGGCAGCGAACTGCTTACCCTCCATCGCCACTTTGCCCCGTTCGATACAACGGGCAACCTCGGCATCGCGCTGCTTCGCCTCCTCTCGCTGCCGTGTCGCCGCTTGCTCCATGTCTCGACGCGAATTCCGGGCCGTCTTCAACCCGAATTGAGCGGCCTCATCGTCGGCGAACAGTTTGAGTGCTTCCTTATAGCCATTCTCCGCATCCGCAAATCGTTTCGCCTTCAGGTCGTGGTCGGCTTTTCCCATGAGCTTGTCGAAAGCCAAACGTTTCTTCTCCCGATCCAGCTGCTGTCGTTCTTCCTCCGGTTGTCGCCTTTGCTCATCCGTCCGAGTCGTTTTGGCTTTCGAGGGGTCTGCGGGCACGCCAGCGGGTTTCGGATTCTCGGCGCGCGCGGGAGGCGGAGTGGGTTGAGCGAGATAGACACCGGCGACGGCCATGCCTCCCAAGATGAACATACTGCTAAACAGAGCGACGATTCCCAATCGAGACTGTTCGGACGGAGCTGGCGACACGGGTTCGAGCGGGGATTCGTAGTCAATCGGCTGCATTGCTTCCGGCACGGTGGCTCCGACGGCGATGGGCGTTTTGAACGAGGTACCGCACCGTGGACAGCGAACCCTCTTGGATTGGTTCAATGTTCGACTCGAACGCAGCGCTGCGGAGCAACGCGGGCAGGACAGAATGGAAGAGGTCATGCCGTATCCCTCGTAGAACGAATCGACCGAACCGTCGAGATTGGCGAAATCGTAAAGACATTATATTTTCCCACATTTCCTACCTCGCCGTCAAGAACCCGAACGAAAGAATGTCGGGGCGCAAGCGATATGTCCCCCGTTAAGTTTTCACAAACGATCCGCCTTCGTTTGCGTTCGTTTGCCCTCCTCATCGGAAGGGAACGATTTTCTGGATTCGACCGATGCAGAATAGCTTCTCTTGCCCTGACGGATTCGTTTGTTGTAACCTGATGCCTTGGAGAATCTGTAGGCTTTGAATCGGAAGATCGTGAGAGGAAAGCCATTCCACCCCGTGCAGGGTTGCGGTTGGAAGATGGCTCGTTGAATCATTGAGGAGTATCGATCGAATGCTTGGAACCAAACTGGACGTTCGACCGTTTCTGGAGCGCGTCGGACAAGAACTGCTCCGCGTCGAGGAAGCCGAGATTAAGCGTTTGGCCGATTTGATGTACGACTGCTATCAACGCAGTCGCTTTATCTTCGTAATCGGCAACGGCGGCAGCGGCTCCAACGCCTCGCACTTCTGCGAAGACATCGGCAAAGGCACGCTGCGGCGCGAGGACTTCGACAACGACAAGAAGAAACGCATCCGCATCCTCAGCCTGACCGATAACATGCCGTATATCCTCGCCTGGGGCAACGACGAGGGGTTCGAGCGCGTCTTCGTCGAACAGTTGAAAAACCTTGCCAGTCCCGGCGATCTGCTTATCGCCATCAGCGGTTCGGGCAACAGTCCCAACATCCTCCGCGCCGTCGAGTGGGCCAATCGACACGATCTGACGACATTCGGCTGCACCGGCTTCTCCGGCGGCAAACTACAAACCTTGGCCCAGCACAACTTTCACGTTCCGCTCGACGACATGGGCATCGTCGAGTCGATCCACTTGACGGCATTTCATTGGATCGTAGATGACTTGTATCGACGCCTTTCGCTCTAAAGGTTCCTCATGTATCTCGGCATCGAAATCGGCGGCACGAAACTGCAACTCGGCGTCGGAGCCGACGACGGCAGGTTACGCGGTCTGTGGCGAGGGGCAGTCGATGTCGCCGCCGGGTCGGAGGGCATTCGCCGACAGATCGTTGCCGCCGTGCCGGAACTTCTTGCCAGGGCGGGCATCGAGCGCGGTGCTTTGCGCGGCGTCGGCATCGGCTTCGGCGGCCCGGTGGATGACGCCTCGCATACCGTCATCAAATCGCATCAGATCGAGGGCTGGGACAATTTTCCGCTGGCCGATTGGATAGCCGAGGTCGTCGATCTCCCCGCGGCGCTGGGCAACGATGCCGACGTGGCGGGCTTGGCCGAGGCGCTGTACGGAGCAGGGAAAGGACTATCGCCGATCTTTTATATCACCATCGGTTCCGGCATCGGCGGCGGCTTCATCCTCGACGGCCAGATTTATCGCGGCTGTGGAAGGGGAGCGGCGGAGATTGGACACTTGCGGCTGAGGGGAGGACCGGATGGCCCACTTCCATTGGAACACTTTTCTTCCGGGTGGGCAATCGCTCGCGGAGTCAGCGAAAGACACGGCAAAGCCCTGACGGCGGTAGATGCGGCGACCTTTGCCCAAAACGGCGATCCAGACTCTCGTGAGATCCTTGCGTTGGCCTGGAGTTGTCTTGCCGAGGCCATCTGCCACGTCATCGCTCTGCTTTGTCCGCGTCGTATCGTCATTGGCGGTGGGGTCGCGCTGATGGGTGAGGAATTGTTGTTTCAGCCGTTACGACGATTGGTCGACGAGCGCGTTTTCAAACCGTTCGCCGGTCTGACGGACATCGTGCCGGCGGCTCTCGGTGAGGAAGTCGTAGTCCACGGCGCAATTGCTCTCGCACGCCAGAGACTCGGAAGATAAAATCGTGGAGTTAAGAGCAGAGGTCCGAGCCGATCAGGGAGAGGCGATGAGTACAACGGCGACGGCAAAAACGCGGATGACGGCGGAAGAGTTTTGCGACTGGGTAAATCAGCCGGAGCAAGAGAACAAGTGGTTCGAGCTAGTCCGAGGAGAGGCGATCGAATTACCTCCACCTATCAGGCCACACGGCGTCGTTTGCATCCGGGCGGCATGGTTGCTGGGGGCGTTCACCGAACAGCGAGGTTTCGGCTATCTCACCTGCAACGATTCCGGCGTCATTTTAGAGCGCGATCCAGATACAGTTCGCGGCCCCGATGTGGCCTTTTATGAGGATGCGAATACCTTCGCGGAACTGCACCCGAAGTATGGAGAAGTACCGCCGCGTCTGGCCGTCGAAGTCCTTTCTCCCAGCGACCGCCTCGGCAAAGTCATGCGCAAAATCATGGATTATCTGCACAACGGCGTCGAACTCGTTTGGTCGATCGACCCGGATACGCGCAACGTCACCGTGTATCGCCCCGGCAAGGAAGCCTATGTCGTCGAGGAAAATCAGGAGTTAACCGGCGAAGATGTTCTCCCCGGTTTTCGCTGCCTCGTGAGCGATTTCTTTCGCTTGCCGGGCGATAAGCCCAAGGCGGAACAACCTCCTCCCGCTTGAATCCTACTTCAATCCTGCTAAAAACTCGACCAGATCGCGGATCTCGCGCCGCGTGAGTTGTTTCGTCAAATCCTCCGGCATCGCCGATTTGCCCGTCGCACGCTCGTCGATTTTATTCTTGGCAACGACGAGCAACTGTCCCTCGGCAGTCATCAATCGAACCTCGCGGGCATCCTCGGACTTAAGAACTCCGGTAACGCTCTTACCGTCGGTCAAAGTCAGCACCAGCGTCTCGAACCCCTTGGCGATTTGCTTGTTGGGCGCGACGATGGCTTCGAGCAAGTAATCGCGCTTCTGTTTGGAACCGATGCCGCCGAGATCGGGACCGACTTCGCCGCCGACCCCTTGCACTTTATGGCAGCGCAGGCACGAAACCTCGGCCTTGCCGAAGAAGATGCGTCGCCCCGCTTCGGCGTCGCCACCCACGAGGGCGTCCTTATAAGGACTAAGGGGATCGTTCTTGTTCTCTATTGCCGCATAGCGCTTGAGTTTCTCGGCAACCGTCGCCGACTTGCGGCGCGCGGCGGCGTCGAGCAGATCCAAGCGCGTCTCGGGCGCTAGTTTATCGTCGAGAAGATGATCGAGCCATTTGGACAGCTCGGTATCCGCGCGCGGCGATTTCATGTCGCCGAGAATGGCGAAAGCTTGCTGCCGTTCGACCGTTTGCCCTTGCGTCAACGCACGCTCCAACTCGGTGAACGCCTCAACGGGATGCAGATGCGACAGCAGACGACGGCCCTCGCTCCGCACCCGCACATCCGCATCCTTGAGGGCCGAACGCATCGCTTTCTCCAAATTGGCATCGTGCAGAGATTCCAGAGCTTGCAGCGCCTCCACGCGGGCGAGAGACGGTCGCTTGTCATCGGCGGCAAGGGCAATCAGCAGCGGAGCAACTTCCTTGATGCCGAGATCGGCGGCTACCTTGGCCGCTTGCTGCCGAACGGCGTTGGGGCCGGCGAAGATTCCGCCGAGAAAGCGCTGTATCGCATCGGCGGCTATTTTCGCCTCGCGCGGAGGAAGATTCTGCGTCAACCCTGTGACCTGATCGCGGCGCGGCGGCTTGGCCCATTGACCGAGCATCTTCAACGCCTCGACCCGCATCTTCTCCGGAGCATCGGGCCGCGCGGCATAAGCGGCGAGGGCGAGGGCATTCTCGTACGCA
>JAJXWW010000144.1 GCA_021781415.1 Planctomycetota bacterium | reverse complement strand
ATCACGGCTTGGTCCGACAAAACGAACGCAAAACAAAGGGGCGTGGACTGGCAATTCCGCATCGAGAATGCCCGCGTGAAACTGAAACGGCTCTACCCCAAAATCAAGACTTGAGGAGGCACTAGGCCGGCGCAACATAATTCGCACCCATCAATCACGGGGAAACCAGAAAGCAAAAAAAGCATGCGCGAGCGCTAACGTATTCAAAAAGACCCGACATTTCCGACACGGTGCTACCCTTCGATTAATCCCATGATCGCTCGACGGATCGGTTCGGGCAACAACGGCCATCGTTCGGCGATGCGTTGCAACTCTTGGCAAACTTCCGGCAAACGCTCGGCGGCGTTTTCCGCAATCGCTTTGTCTTGAATGCCTTGCGGCGCGTGAGCTACAGACTGTGGCTCTGAAAGTCGCGGGTTCGAATCCCGTCACCCACCCTTCACCTAAGTCCCATCTCAGAGTCTCTTAGCGCGCGTTGCGGACGCGCTCGGTTCACGTTTGGTTGGCCGCGACGCGCCAGCGGAGCGCGTTCGTGCAGTCGAACGCGCTCGCTGGCGCGTCGTGGCTAACCGAATCCGAATGCAATCCGGACGCCGCTACTTCTTCTCTTTCTTCGCTTCCACGATGGGGGTGAGGATGACGACGACTTTTGTTTCCACCGGCGGAATGCGCTCGGTGTTGGCGACAAAGATGCGGTCGGCATCGTCTTTGGGGCTTTTGATGGGCAAATCGAGAAGGGCGGTTTCAAAGTTGGACACGCAGATGACATCACCGTCGTTGGCGAGATAGTGCTTGGGACCATCGGGATCGAGCGGGTTGGCCACCAGATGACTGCCGGCGAACACCCAATCGTTCTCCAAGAGCGATTTTTTCTTGGCGTCCTTGATCCACGATTTGGCTGAGACCGTTTTCGTCGTTTTGTCTTTCTCTTCGTACTGCAAGGTGATCTCGATCTTCGTGCCGGAGGCGGGACGGTAGTTCGGCACGAAGCGCACCGGCGAGCCTTCGACGGCTCCCGCCGCAATCAGAGCCGCATGGATTTTGCGCGCGTCCACGTCGGCGGTCAAAATGGCCTCATGCTCTTTCGTTTGTTTGCGGCACAAGAAAAGTTCCAATTGCCCCTCGCGCAGACAGATCTCGGCATTCACGAGGACGCGCCGCTTCTTGTCCGGCAAGACTTCCAAATAGACGTTCTTGCCCATCGCCACTTTTTTGGCTTGGCCGGGCTTGTCCTTGTCGCCGACTTTGCTCTTGGGCTTGCCGTCCTCGCGCTCGGCGGAGTTCTCGCAACCCAGCGTTAGGGCCGCTGCCGTCAAAGTCAGAAACACGACGCCGAATAGAGAGGGTCGCATGAAGTTTCTCATGCCCTTCATTGTAACGTGGCGAACGATGGAGGGAAATAAAAAATCGAACGGAGGAGAGCCGGGCCGGCTTCTCCTCCGTTCGATGGGCGTTACTCCCCTTCGATTCTCGCGGCGAACAACGGGGCGCTACGAGGCGAGAGGGGCGTTAGTTGCAGCAGCTCCCGCAAGAAGTATTGCAGGTGGTGTTGCAGCAGGTGTTGCAGGACGACGCACAGCAGCGACGGCTCATCAACCGTTGGAAGAAGCCTGGCTTCTTGCAGCAGCAGCAGGGCGTGCAGTTGCAAGGAGTGCAGCACTTCGTCTGGCAGCATTTCGTCTCGCAGCAGGTCGTCTTCGGGCAGCAATTCGTGTTGCACGGATCGACAACAACCGGAACCTTACGGCAGCGTTTGACGCACACTTCGACCGGCACGCAGGTCTTGACCCGCTTGCAGACCGTGCAGGGGACGCACTCGGTCACCGTGTAGGGCACACAGCTCTTGACCGTGTACGGCACTTGCTTGCAGACCGTGTACGGCACGCACTTCATGACGGTGCAGGGCACCATCTCGCAGACCGTGTACGGCACGCACTTCTTGACGGTGTGCGGCACCATCTTGCAGACCTTGTAGGGAACCGTCTTGACGCATTGCTGTTGAACCGTCTTCCAGACCGTGCAGGGCACTTGTTTGCGGCAGACTTCCTTGACCATACGGCAAGTGGTCGTCGTATGGGTCGTGGTATAGCTCGCGCCGCAGACAAAGGTACGGCCAGAAGAAGACTTCGTGCCCGGAGGCAGCGATTGACCGCACGCGCCGGGGCCAGGATCGGCGTGGCCGACACCCTTGTCGTCAACCCACGCGCCCTTGCAAGAACGAACCACCGTGTACGGGATCTGCTTCTTGCAGACCTGAGTTTCGTACTTGGTGACCGTGTATGGAACCTTCTGGACCGTGGTGACCGGCACCATCTTGCAGACGGTGTAGGGCACTTTCTTGACGACCGTGTAGGGAACCTTCTTGCAGACGGTGTAGGGCACCATTTCCGTCACGCACTTCTTGCAGTAGGTCGTGCAGGGAACCGTTTCGCAAACGGTGCGCCAGCGGGCGACCTGGCGGGTACACATCTGGTCGGGGCACTTCGTCGTGCAACGTTGCCAGTGGCCGCGTTGATACTTGCACGAGCAGGTGCAGGGATCGAAGCAGCAGCTATCGCTCGTCCGTTGCCAGTGATGCTTCGTCTTACCGGGGACGCAGTACGTCTCGGTGCAGCATTCCTTGACCTTCTTGCTGACGGTCTTGCAGGTCGTCACCGGGGTGCAGACGATCTTGGTGCAGGGTTTGTAGCAAGTCTGCACGCAATCCTTGTAGCACGTCTGGCAGCATTCCTTGTAGCACGTCTCGTGGCACGGCTTGCAAGTGGTGCAGCAGACATCCTTGACGCAATGCACGCATACCGGCTTGCAGACGGTGTAGCAGCATTCGCGGCAGTGGTTCTCGCACCATTGATGGCAAGCCTGGTGGCAGCATTGATGGCAGTGCGTTTCGTAACACGGTTTGCAGACCGTGTAGCAGCACTCGCGCATCACGCACTCGGGAACGCGCTTGCAGACGGTGTAGCAGCACTGCTTGTAGCACGTTTCGTAGCACGGCTTGCAAGTGGTGCAGCACACTTCCTTGTAGCAGGTCTTGTAGCACGGCTTGCAAGAGGTACAGGGCACTTGTTTATAGCAAGTCTGATAGCAGTTCTTGTAGCAGGTCTTGCATTCTTCGCGGTAGCAGGTCTTGCAGACCTTTTTCATGACCGTTTCTTGAACCGTCTGATAGCAGGTCTGCCAGCGCTTTTCCAGGACGTTGTCGTATACCAATTTGTAGCAGGTCTTGCACTGTTGCTGGCAGGCCGGAAAGCACGATTGAGCGTCGCAACACGGCTGCGAACAGCAGCTGTAGTTGGAACACCCGCAATGTGCCGCCGCCGCGTACTGGACGACCCCGAACAGGCCGAACAAAGCAGCCAGCAACTGCGCTCCCAAGCGCATCCTCATAACAATCGCCTCCTCATCGACACAATGTTGTGTGGAATCCCAGGGGAGAAGTACAGCCGGCGTGGGGCTACTCCAGCCGGGCCTCGCTTCAATTCTGAGTTCTGAGTTCTGAGTGAAAACGATTTCGACTCGAAACTCAGCACTTGGAACTCGTAACTGAAAGGAGGCCCCACCATCCTTTGAGCTGGTGGGTTCGCTCCTTGCTGTGCGTTAACGACGAACAGCTTTCCGCAAGTTGTTATCGGCTCACGATTCTTCCCAGAATGAGAGCGCGCGTCAAATTACGGCCCTTACCCTGCCTTCGCCGCTTCCGCCCGCAACGGCAAATCCGCGCGCGCCGAACGGCGCGGATTTACCGCCGCTGGCATCACATCGGGCGACCGGATAAAATGGCGAAAGATTCAAGTTGCTCTATTCTGGAGGAGATGTGGTGAGCGATCCCATCGACGAATTGGCCCCGGCGGACTACTTCGATCCCGTCCTCGAAGTGTACAAGAAGGACGTGGACCGCACCCTGTTGCGCCAGAACTTGACACTGACGGTGGAGCAACGATTCCGGAAGTTCGACAGTTTTATGGAAGCGGTCCATGAACTGCGCGAAGCGGGGCGAAAGTCGCGAGAAACGAGGAAATCAAATGGAACCTAACTTTCGTGAGATTCTACCGTTGTTGCTTGGGCACCACGTTCGATTCATCGTGATCGGAGGCGGTGCCGCTATCGCGCATGGCTTGGCTCGCGCCACCTACGACGTCGACGTCGTTTACGCGCGAGACGCCGAGAACATCCGCAATTTGGCGGCAGCTCTACAGTTGCATCAACCCTATCTGCGCGGAGCGCCGCCGGGTCTGCCGTTCCGCTGGGACGAGCGAACCATCAAGGCGGGGCTTAATTTCACCCTGACGACCACTCTCGGCGATTTGGACTTACTCGGCGAGGTATCGGGAGGAGGCAGTTACGAACAGTTATTTCCATTTTCCGAAGAGATCGAGGTATTCGGAGGCCGCTCTCGCTTCGTCACCTTGGAGAAACTCATCCAGCTCAAGCGCGCCGCGGGTCGCACTAAAGATTTGGAGATGCTCGCTCAATTGCAAGCGCTTTTGGAAGAACGACGGAAACTCGAATCGTCGTAAGCGCGCCGATCGGTAGTCCCTCGCTCGCGCTTCGGGCTTGGGTAATCCCTCGCTCGCGCTCCGGGCCGGTTCGTTCTACGCTACTTGCTCCAGACGATAGCGACGCTGCAACCCCTCGCACATACGCTGACAGCGAACGAGATCGCGGATCATGCTCTCGGTCAATTGACAGATGGCTTCCATGTCTTCCGTCCATTCCAGCCGTTGCTGGTTTACCGAGAGATGCTCGAGCGTGTCGCGTAGACACAACAGATTGGCTTCGCGCTGACTCATGGACTTTATCCACTTGGGTTGATTCGGACGATTGCCGGACACGACTCTCATCTGTTGCAAGTCGCGTGCCGAGATTCCTGTTGCGTGACCACAATGGGCGTTATGGCTTGAACGGCAAGTGGTTGTGTCTTCATGGTTGCGACGATTCGCGCGGGGAGCCGCTTGTAAAAGTTGCAACGGCAGCCCCAAGGGACGAGAGGTCGTGAAAAAGTTGCGAACCGCGGCCTTGCCGTCAACGAGCCGCCTTTTCGACCGGACGGCGGCGCGAGCGGCGATAGATTGGCTCCTCGAACCAATGGCGCGTGCGTTCGCGGTCGGCAACCCAGCGCTGCGCTTGGTTCAAAAAGAACCGCGACATCAACCAGAAAAGCAGAGCCAACCCCAGACAGGTCATCAGGGTGAAGGTGCGACGATCGAACGAGAACGAATTGGTGGCCGCGCTCCATTGCGTGCCGAAGTATCTGTCGAAGGCGAATACGAAAGCGTTGAGAATCAGCGAGACCACGGCGAGAATGGGCGTGGAGCAGAGATAAATGGCCAGTCCGCCAACGTAGCCGGCCAGTAATGTCGTCAACAGAGCGCGCCACGAGTTGCTCGAGCGTGCCGAGGCCCACAACCCCGCCGCGCCGAGGTAGTACATTGCCAACACCGCGACCGCCAACCACAGCAAAACCCACAACAGCGCCACGACGCCACCCAATACGGACAGCACCAGCGCCGGCACGGCGTAGGCCAGCAGGTAGATATAGCTGGAACCCATGATGCCCCACCATTTGCCGTGAATCAACTCCTTGGCGGACAACGGCGTCAGCAACAACGCCTCCCACGTCCCCCGTTCGCGTTCGCCGGTGATCGCTCCCGAACAGCGGATACCGGCCACGAGACTGCCCAGCAACATGACGGCCATTCCTTGAACGAGAAAGCCATTGCTCGCGTTGGGCATGACGGTGGCCAATCGTCCCGCTTGCGCATGTGCCAGTGCCGCAAATACTTCGTCGAGTCCCACTCCGGACGGCAGCGAAAACCCAAGAATCAGCAGCGACGAGACGGCGGTGAGGCCGGAGATCAGGGCGACGGCCAGCCATTGCGGAACGCGGCGCAGCTCCGGAGTCGGCGCTAACCCCTCGACGTGCCGTTCGCGCCACAGAATCGGTTCGTCGCCGACGGGAGCGCGTAGGGTCGTGTACCATCGCAGTTTTTTCGGTCGCGCATTCTCCAGTTCGGCTCGATAGGCGGGACGCAGCCGAGCGATGGCCAATCCCAGCGCGACGCCTCCGAGAATGCCCCAGCACGCCGACGAAATCGCCAAGCGCCGTCCGACTTCGGCCACATCCATGCCCCGCCACGCGCTCCACGCCGGCGCGAGGACGAAGAGCGGATCGAAATAGCGCAGCCAACCTTGCAGATACCAGACAGCGCCTCCGGCCAGCGCCCCGACGACATACAGCGCCAACACGGCGTCGCGCGCCTGCCGGCACCATACCGAGGCGAGCAGTGCCATCGACGCCAACCCGAACATCGGCGCGAGGAGCGCCGCGGCCAAGATCGGCACAAAAATGGGCTGCACGCCGCCGAAACCGGCCAAGAGCGCGAACAACGGCAGCCCCGCCAGCGCCACCAAAATTACCTGCGCCGTCCGCGCCAGGAGCTTGCCGACGACGATGTGCCGTGCTTCCAGGTCCGCCGTCAGCAGATATTGCAGCGTGCCGCGCCGTTTCTCCTCGGCAATCGCTCCACCGACGAAAGCCGGCGTCACCAAGGCCAACAACAGAAGTTGCTGCGTCACGAACGTCTCGGCAAACCATTGCCCCACCATCTCCGGCGCGGACGAACGCATCAGGAAAGTCGAACTGTTGCCGACGGCGCGCGCCAGCAAGCGTTGGTGTTCGTCGTGGATATGGCGCGCAAAGCCGTAGAACAGGAGTACGATGAGCCACCCGCCGTAAATCCAGCGGAAAAGGTGCAAGCGCGCGCGGCGACCGCCCAGCAGCCATTCCTGTTGCAAGACGGCACCAATCATCGTCCGCGTCCTCGCAAAATAATCTTCTGCGCTTGTAGACAAAGAGCGTTCGTCTCGATCTGTTCTCAAGCTATCGCACGCGGCCATCGTTCGCAACCGAGCATCGCGGCGTGGACGAGCGCAAAGGCGCTCGCACAGCTTCCGAAAAGGTTGGAGATTCGCTCGACAATTCTCGGATTCGGCTTGACATGAACCCAAAAACCTGCGACGGATGGATAGAGAAGGTTTTTCCACGCGCGAAGCTAATCGGTCGGGCATTGAGGCACGAGGGACGTATCCATTGCTCGGCCTGCCGAGGAGCGATGGGGGGTCGGCTAGGGAGGTCTGCTTTCATGTTGCACATTACGTGTGATCTTTGCGGTCAGGAACTACGGGCCAACCAAGAGCATTATGTGGTGAAGGTCGAGGTTTTTGCCCGTCACGATCCCAACCAACTGACCGAGTCCGATCTCGAGGAAGATCACATGGAGGCCGTCGCCGAACTCCTGCGCGAGTTGGAAGAAGACGACCTCGACGAAGCCATCGAACCGTCGCGGCACCATCTCCGCTACGATCTCTGCGCCGACTGCCGCCGCCGCTATCTGAGCGATCCGCTCAACAAATCCACGAACAAGGAAACCGCGCAGAAGTTCGATTTCAGCGAGAATTGAAACGATACCTCTGAAACGGTTGGGAAAAACCGCTCCCTCACGGTTGCGGCTCTGAATGAAACACGCGACAGATTCAGAGCCGCAACCGTGAGGGAGCGGGGAGTTGAAACGGCACGACGTAGCGCACGATAAAGAAGATGTGGATCAGCGTGCCGCCCATGTCGGCCAAATGCAGCACTTCGTGATAGCCAACGACACCCGGCAGTAAGATCGGCCATTGAATCGCGTCGCACACGCCGCCGAAGGTGTACAGCAAACCGCCGAGCAATCCCCAGAACATCGCCTGGACGCCGACGGCGCGGATCAACTGCACGGCGGGCAGCACGCCGATCCAGCCCATGGCGACATAGAAGGACACCGTCCATTCGTATCGAGGCCACGGAATCAGCCATTTGGCCGCGATGCCGACTCCGGCCATGCCCCACACCAACGACAGCAAAACGACGCGCCATCGACCCGATAGAAGCACCGCGAACACCGGCGTGTACGTCCCGGCAATCAAGATGTAGATAGCGCTGTGATCCAGCTTTTGCAGATACGGCAGTATCGCCGTTCCACTGGGAACGGAGTGATAGATGCCGCTGGCTCCGTAGAGCAGGACGATGCTGAGGCCGAACACTCCGGTACTCAGCTGTCGCAGCCGGTCGCCGCGAGTGAGACGCCATAATATGCCGGTGACGTACAGACCCAGCACGCACCATAAGAGATGGGTAACGGCGCTGACGGGGTTGCGAAGAAGGAAGGCAACGGTCTCGTTTGGCACAGTTTCTGTTGGTTCCTTCCTTATCCCGCGTGTCGAGAAAATCGATTCTTCCTCTCCTCGGTCATTATAAGTCGATGAGCGGAAGAAAGGCGAGACGGCTTCGTTGGATTCGTTCTGCCTTGCCCGCGAGGGGCGTAATGTCCACAATGAACCAAAATGCTGTCGAGACAATTTGGAGGGAACATGATCGCACTCGGCTCTCCCCTGACGATCGTCGCCGGGCTGGGCGGTTTGTTGGCCCTGGTCGGCGTGGGCACGTTCTTGTTTCAAGCGGGCTGCGCCCTGGCGGATGTACCGGATCGAGGCTATTTCCGTTCGTTGCCGATCTATTCGGCCACGCTCGTTCTCTGGCTGCCGCTGGCAGCGGTACTAATCTGGTTTGCCGGACGCTACGACGCCGACCCCAACGAATGGTTTGGCACGAATCGCATCGCCGCCTCGGTCGTCGCCCTGCTCTTGGCTTGGTTGCTGTCGGCGGGATTCTACGCTCTGCTGCTGGCCGGGTCGCTCCGCAAGGGGTTGACCATCGCCGGCGTCGAACTGTTCTTGCTACTCTTGTTGGCCGCGCTGTTGTCGGCAATCGTACTCGTCGTGTTGGCCTGCGTCCAAATCGGCACGCGCCCCCCAACGCAACGAGCTGCGATCTGGCGACCCGGCACCGTAAGCAAAGATCTGGCGAACCGGCAGCGTAAGCTGCCGGGTTGAAGCGCCATTACCCGTCAGCTTACGCTGCCGGTTCGCCATTACCCGTCAGCTTACGCTGCCGGTTCGCCATTACCCGGCAGCTTACGCTGCCGGTTCGCCATTACCCGTCAGCTTACGCTGCCGGTTCGCCATTACCCGGCAGCTTACGCTGCCGGTTCGCCTCGGCTTGTGAAGTATGATCCTGGAAGGCATTGTCACCACGATTTCCGATCGAGGCGCGGTCAACATCGCGCCGATGGGGCCGCGTGTCGAAATCGACGCCCGCACCGGCGCGTTGACCCATCTGACACTGCGGCCCTTTCGCTCTTCGCGGACCTTTGGCAATCTATCCGCTCACGGCGAAGGCGTGCTGCACGTCACCGACGATGTTTTGTTGTTGGCGCGGTCGGCGGTCGGCGCGCTCGATCCGTTGCCGCCGATGCGTCCCGCCGAGCAGGTGCGCGGGTGGATATTGGTCGAGGCGTGTCGCTATTACGAGTTTCGTCTCCGCGGTGGATCGGCGGCATTCGTCGATGCGTCTTCTTCGAGCGACCCACGCGCCAGCTTGGAGGTCGAGATCGTCCACGGCGGGCGGCTGCGCGATTTCTTTGGATTCAATCGGGCCAAGCACGCCGTCGTCGAGGCGGCCATCTTGGCCACGCGCACGGCATTTCTGCCGCGCGAGGAAATCGAGTCCGAATACCGCAAATTAGCCGTCCTCGTCGACAAAACGGGCGGCGCGTCGGAACGCGCCGCCTTTGCGCTTCTCAGCCAGTACGTGCGCTCCACCGAACGACATTCTTGAGGAAGTGTTGTTTCGGATTCGGTTCGGCGGATTTCGCGTCACTACTTCGGAGGGGCGGGCGGAGGCGGAGGCGCGACCGGCATATTTATCTTGGGTTTATCCGTTTGTTTCGTTGGCACGGGCGGCGCGGACAAACGCGGTCCCGATTCGTTATCCGTCGCTTTCTTACTCGTGCAACCGGCGAGCATTCCCACCGTCAAGAGTGCGACAAACAATATCCTGTAACGAGAACGCATCGAACCATCTCCAAATGTTCTTATGATTGGAAAACACGGCGCGCGGTGGTCGATCGGTCCAACCGCGCGCCGTTCGAGTGGATCATTCGCCCAACGTGCCGAAATTGATGACGGTGCCATCCGACATCCCACCGGCGGCCTGGAACATGTACCATCGCTGGGAATACCAGCCCGTACTCGATCCCAGTTTGGTGATGGGCCTCACCGAGCCGTCGGCGAAACAGAACTGGACCATGGCCGTGTGTCGGCTACTGAAGTTCCACCAATTGGCCGGCTCTTGCAATTCCCAATCCGTGGGCAGACAGCCCGCACCCATCCACGCATAGGCGAAATCGCGGGTACCGAAACTCGCACCGCCCAACGATTCGCCGAAGAGCAGGGTATTCGAGGTGCCGTCGAGAATGTCGGTCAATTTGGTGGAAGAGTTAGCGGTCATCGGACCTTTGTAAATCGATTCGTAGGTTCCCAAGGCTCCGCCACCCACGCCGATATAGTTCGATCGTCCCAACTGATTCGTATTTCCTCCGGAAGTTCCATTGGGATCGTACAAGTAGTCGCCATCGAGCGTTCCGTTCGTGGTAAACATGGCATCCCAAGGCCCGTTGGAGAGCGGCGTGTACAAATTGTCGGCGGGACACTCGAACGTCTTGACGTGTACGGTGGATGCCGCCGGAAAGCCAATGAGACCGTTGGGGTTGTTGAGGTTATAGGGTGGAAAGCTGTAGGCCCACGCGCCGAACGTGGTATTCATTCGGAACAGACCATAGTTATCGCCGGATACCGCGGCTGTGTTGGCCATCAACTGATTCATCGCGTTCTGTTGCTCGACATACGGCAGCAGATACGCCAAGCAGCTGGTATAGGGACCAGCGTTGGGCGGAGAATAATTGTACGCGCCACCGAACGGGTCTCTCGAATTGGGACTGACGTTGGCACCGGGCGGCAACGTGCCCAGGGCACTATGGTAGTTGTGCGCCGCCAAGCCGAGTTGTTTGAGGTTGTTTTGGCAGCTGCTGCGCGCCGCCGCGTCGCGGACCTTCTGGACCGCGGGCAACAAAAGGCCAATCAAGATAGCAATAATGGCAATTACCACGAGCAACTCGATGAGTGTGAAACCCATCTGCCTGCGAGTCGTGCGAGTCATACCTTCTCCTCGATACTTGAGTAAAACAAGTGATTACAACACCGAAAATGGGAGAAGCGGACGGGGCGCATTCGGCTTACCTCCTTCGCAATGGAGCAACCATCGATACGGAATCTCTTCGTTTTCGCTTGCAAGGCGATTCGTGCGAACTGCGGCCTAGACGGGCGAATCATCGCCAGGGAATGAACCTTGCTTGGGCGAAATGCGATCGAGTCGAACGATTGTTGCCTGAGAGAGGTTGTCTCCTTCGAGTCACCGCGGGGCGAACGCTCGGTCCTCAGCGAGTTTTAAGAACGAGGCGCTTGCGACTGGCAAAGTGAGAACAACGAATCATTAAAACTATGTTAACTACTCCTCTCTCAAATTGGCAAGCGAAAAATCTCGATTTCTTCATGTTTTTCAAAAATTCTCCTCGCCTGATCTATTGTTCACAACTCCTCGGAGACGACAAGAAGTAGCGGGATTCACTGGCAGGACCGCCTCACTTTTTGGCCGGAGGCGGGGGCGGAGGGGGAGGGGGCTGAGTCATCCTGTTCGGAGCGCCTCCGGGCGGCGCGGTGGGAGCGGGGCCGCTCGGATGCGAGGAGCCGCATCCCGAGGTCAGAAACGCACACAGAGCAAGTGGAAGAAGAAACACGAACGAGCGCATGGCGTCCTCTTTCTCGAGTACAGAGAAATAAGCGTGGAATGACTCAGCTGGCCGCGCCCGCTGTCGAGTGTGCCGAGTGCATTCTCTCGACAGCGGGCGCGGTTTGGACGGCATCAATCCAGCTGCGTCCAATCGACGACGTTGCCGTCCTGCATGCCGGAGGCGTTCATGAACGCATACCACTGGCTGCTGAACCAAGGCGTGCTTGGTCCCGACTTGCGCAGGCCATGCACCGAGCCATCGCAAAATGCGAACTGAATGATGGCCGTATGATTGCTACCGTAACTATACCAGCCGCAGGGATCGAGCAAGTCCCAAGCCGTGGGCAAACAGCCGGCACCCATCCACGCGAGATTGAAGTCGCGCGCCCCCACATTCGTGCCGCCGAGCGTTTCGCCGAACATCAGGGTGTTCGACGTGCCGTCGGTGATCTGCACGATGCTGACCGCCGAGCCTTGATAGAACGGGCCGACCCATTGGCCGTAGAACGGATCGCCCGACGTGCTGACATTGCCGAGCGCGCCGGCGTTGGCGATGTAGTTCGTCGCGCCCAGCCCGATGTTACCCCCGAAATAGGCCGCGTTCAGTCCATATCCGCTCTCGGTCATGTACGCCCAAGTGCCCTGGGACGGGTTGTACAGGCTGCCGTCGGCGGGACACTGAAACGTCTTGATGCGATTGAAGGCAGCGCCCCAACTGGAGCCGTTGCCCCACCAGACGCCGTTGCTGACGTTCGGGTTGAACAGGTACTGAGGAATCTGGTTGTAAATGTTGTTCTGCTCGATGTACGGCAACAGGTAAGCCAGGCTGCCGAGATACGAGTTGGGGTTGAAGCCGGGCGGCAGCGTGTTCATGGTCCCTTGATAGTTCTGGGCGGCCAGAGCCAGCTGTTTCAAATTGTTCTGGCATTGCGAACGCGCCGCCGCATCGCGGACCTTCTGCACGGCCGGCAGCAACAAACCGATCAAAATGGCGATAATGGCGATGACGACCAGCAGTTCGATAAGTGTGAAGCCCCTGCGGCGTTGGAATTTGAACATGACCTCTCCTCATAAAGATCGAAACGACAAGGATAAATCGCTCTGGGAGAAGCGACACTCTGGGGAGGCGACGATCCATCCCGGATGGGCGAAGTCGATGGGAGAATACGACCCCGTCGTATCCGACGAAAGGATACGCTTTTTTGGGAGAGAGTGTTTGCTTTCGTGAGCCGAGTGGCGAGGGCAGGTCGATTCGGCTTGGAGAGTACGGCAATCGGTTCTCAAAAGGGAGAAGGGAACCGATTCCCATACAAATATGTTAGTCGATTGATTTTTGTTTAGGCAAGAGCGAATCCAAAAAAACTTCGGATTTTTCTCCGAGGCTAACTATCCGAGGCGGCGTTATGGTTTCCGTGCAGGCGTTCGCTCGATTGCACTTTGGCCTGTTGAATCCAGAGGGTGGAGGTGCTGGCCGCGCTTTCGGCGGAGTGGGGCTGACGATCGCGCGGCCCGATCTGTGCCTGCGCGTCGAACCGGCCGCGGTCTGGTCCGCCGAGGGACCCTTGGCCGAGCGCGCCCTGACGTTCGCCCAACGCTTTCAAGAAGTTAGTTGCCGAGAGGAGAGGCGCGACCACCTGCCGCCTCGCCGTATCCGCATCGAGCGGGCCATGCCGGCGCACCTCGGTCTCGGCTCCGGCACGCAGCTGGCTCTGGCGACGGCGCGAGCCTTGGCCGAATCGTGGAATCTGAACTGCGACACGCCGGTGCTGGCGCGCCGCGTCGGACGCGGTCTGCGTTCGGCGCTTGGCATTCACGGTTTCGACTTGGGTGGTTTCCTGGTGGAGGGAGGCAAACGACCGAACGATTCGCTGTCGCCCTTATTGACGCGTCATGCGTTCCCAGAAGAATGGCGTCTGCTTCTGGCCCTGCCTGGATCGAGCGAGGGAGCGATGGGATTGAATGGCCGAGACGAAATCGCGGCGTTCGCTCGCTTGCAAACGGGATCGACGGCACAAGCGCGGACGGATGCCCTGTGTCGTTTGGTCCTATTGGGGATGCTGCCCTCTCTGATCGAGCGCGACCTGGAGGCGTTCGGCGAGGCGCTCTTCGAGTTCAACGCGCGGGTGGGAGAAGCGTTCGCCTCGGCTCAGGGCGGCCTCTACGCCAGTCCGCGCATCGAAGAGACGGTGGCATTTCTGCGTGATCGAGACCATCGCGGCGTGGGACAAAGCTCGTGGGGGCCATTGGTGTTCGCGGTAGTCGGCGATGAGGATCGAGCCGAGTGGACGGCGGAACAGTTGCGCCGGCACTTCGGGTGGGAGCCATCGCAAGCGTGGGTCGCCAGCGCGTGCAACCACGGCCATCGGCTCTTGTAGCGAACCGGCTGCGTCCGCTGCCAAGCGTCGCCGCCCGCGTTCGTCGAGGTCGTCGGACAGTTCCCGGAATCTCTCACGAAGCGTAGCCACGATTGTCGCGTCCTGCAGGAATCATTGAATAGCAGGGAAGGCAGGACAAAGGCAATCAAACTTCGGCAACTTATTTTGGCGCGACTCCTCACGCAGCGAGGCTATGTCGCCCTCCGTCCTTCGCGAACCCGGTCCCCATGTCCGCGAACGACCGGCGCTGTAGAATCCCTATCTCTAGGGAGGACCGGGTTGTGCGGGCATTGCATTTCGATTGTTTTAGCGGCATCAGCGGCGATATGACCTTGGCGGCGCTTATAGATGCCGGGGTCGATGCCGAGGCCGTGCGCGAAGGTCTCGCCTCGCTGGGATTGCCGATTCAAGTGGAGGTGGCCAAGGTTCGTAAAGGGGGGTTCGCGGCCACGCAAATCACCATCGAAGCGCCCGAACAACGTGCCCATCGCCATCTGCCGGACGTGGAAGAAATCCTAAGCCGAGGCCGACTCACGCCCTCACAGCTGGCCTTGGCGCTGCGCATCTTTCGCCGATTGGCCGAGGCCGAGGCTGAGGCGCACGGCATTGCGGTAGAAAAAGTCCACTTCCACGAAGTCGGCGCGCTCGACAGCATCGCCGACATTGCTGGAGTCGCCATCGCTCTCGATCTGCTCGGCGTCGAACGCATCACCAGCCGCTCGGTGCCGACCGGCTGCGGCACCGTCCGATGCGAACACGGCCTGATGCCCATTCCCGCTCCGGCCACCGCCGCTCTCCTGAAGGGCGTGCCGCTCGCGCTCTGCGCCATCAAGGCCGAGTTGACCACGCCCACCGGCGCGGCCATCCTCGGCACCGTCGTCCAGGAGTGGATCGAACAGCCAGTGATGACTGTCGAGCGCATCGGCCACGGCGCGGGCCAGCGCGATCTGCTCGAACAGCCGAACCTGCTCCGCGTCTTCGTCGGGGAGGCTGCGGCATCGACCGACCCCGGCGAACGCGATCGCGTGTGGATGTTGGAAACGAACCTCGACGACGTGACGGCGGAGATCATCGGCTATTGCTTCGAGCGCCTCTTCGACGCCGGCGCGCTCGATGTTTTCTCCACGCCGATTCAGATGAAGAAAAATCGTCCCGGCGTTTTATTGAGCGTTCTCGCTCCCGAAAGCATCCTGCCTCGATTGGAGGACATCCTCTTCCGCGAGACGGAGACGTTCGGCATCCGCCGCTATCCCGTCGAACGCAGCAAGCTACAACGCGAGTCCACGACGGTTGAGACGCCTTGGGGTCCGCTGCGCGGCAAGCGCGGCCGGCGCGCGGGAGTGGAAGTATTCACCCCCGAATACGAAGATTGCGCCCGCGTGGCGCGTCAACACGGCGTCGCGCTGGCCGAAGTGTATCGCCTCGTCCGCGACGCCAGCCGACGCCGCTAATTGGCAACGGCTACCCCAGTAGATGATTTTGTAATTTGCGAATCGCTTTATACTTTTCATCGCTGATGCGTTCGGCGGACAATCGCAGTTCTTCGGACATTTCTTGCACCGTCCAGCCCTCGAAGCTGAGTTGCAGAATGCGTTGCTGGCGAGGCGACAGCACCTCGACGGCGGCCCGGCGAACGATCTCGCGCTCTTCCCGCAGTTCGGAGCGCGACGCCTCGCGCGGATCGGCCACGCCGTCGATGGCCGCCGAATACTTGCGCGCGCGTTGCGTGCGTTTCTTCACGGTGTCGATGGCGCGGAGAAACTCGCGCCGTTCGTCGCCTTCTGGGCGCAGGCTGCGATTCCAGGCGTCTGCCGGCACGCGCTCCAAGAGTCGGCGAAACACTTCTTGCGTGCAATCGCTCCAGCAGTCCATCGGCAAACGCGCGTTGCGCCAACAAGTGGAGCAATAGCGGCTCATGTGGTCGATGGCTTTCTCGGTAGTCTGCGCCGTCTGCCCCGTCGCCGCCGCCTGCCCCGCCGCCGCGGGCACCGCCAGCGCCGTGCCCAAAACCACGGCCATAACGTAAGGCCGTTTCATCATCGTTCGTTTCATCCTCTGCCTCCGTGAAGCCCCACGGGATCGCAAGCTCTCTCTTGAGAGATCGGACACCAACCCACTCGAATCTCGCCGCCCTAGATTATTTTACCAGAGAATTAGGCCGACAGCGGTTGTTCGGCTACGGTCTGTAAACGATCCCAAAACTTTCGCAATCGTTCGACACTATCGCTCGGCAGGTCGCCGTTCGCGTAGACCGCGCGCGCGTACAAGAGCGCTAGACGATGCAGATCTTGCTCCAGCATTGAGAGCGATTGTATAGCGAATCCTTGTCGGACGCCACCCGCGACGCAGAATAGCCGTATTTCACCCGCTCGTCTCGTTGATCTCCGCTTCGATCCGACGCAGCACATTGAGCAAGCGCTCGAATGAAGGCGGTTCTCCGAAGATCATTTCCTTCAGTTTGCGGTAGTCTTGCTCCAACTCCGATAGGCGCGTATCGGGAGGTAGAAGCCGAAGCGTGCCCGGCTTAGCGTCTGTATATCTCGCCCACGCTGCCGGATAGAAAACCTCCTTGTGTCTTGCAACTTTCAGCAGTAGTTCAATATCTTCAATCGCCGCCTTGCCCACCTCGTGTTCGTAGAGACGAACCACATCGTAATAGTGCCGCGACTGGCGATCCCGGAACTTCTTGTCAGCCGGGGCATGATGCCACGAATGCAGCACCGTGGCTTTTTCCCAAAAGGTCCGCTCGGCGGCCAAGACGCGGACCTTGCATCCAGCTTCCTTGAAGATGTCGGGGAAATCTTGTGCCGCATAGGACGTGACTGTGGCTTCAAGCGTTGGCCAGTGATCCGAGCGTGCGCCAATTTCCATCCGCACTGCCGACCGGAAAGAGGCAGGTTGGTCAACACCTTGTCTTTCTTCCGTTGGATAGCTAAACAACAGAGTTTGACCGTTCGGGTCGTCGCCGGCCAGTTCTAGTTGCCAAGATGTCGAAGGCGGTTCACCCAAAGCTTTGCCGAAAGCCGCGGTGAGTTGTGGCAGCAACCGTTCTCGGATTACCCGTTGGCACGTTTCAGCCAACGCTTCCAGTCCGTGTTTTCGTTTTTTACCGGACGTGGCATTGAGCGGATCGCTCGCGCCGCCGAATCCCAGACCGGCCCGGTCGAAGGACAAATCGACATCTTCCGAAAATCGTTCGATGATCCCAAATACTTTGGACAGCGATGTCCCACCCTTGAAGAGTAGTCCAGCCGGTGGATCGGGCAGCGCGAATAACCGCTTGAGCGCCCAGCAGACCCAGTAATCTTTCTCGATGATTGCCGGCGTCAGACCGCGCCGCCGTGCAACTTCGGCAAAAAGGTCGGCTCGGTCGGTTTGAGGCAGCCGTGCGATGTCATCCATGTTCGGCTCTCTCCGTTTCCGCTCGAGCGATCAGGCGGACGGCGGACGCGATCCATTCCGTCGTATAGCGTGCATCTAGGAGAAGCCCTTGCCGCTGATCCGGCGACAGGGCACGACGAATCTGGCCAATCACCTTGTCGTCCACCGCGTTCTGCCCGAGATGCCGCAACGCCTGGAAGACCATCGCGCTGATGCGGTTGCCTAACGGTAGTTCTTTCGGGGCCGCATGGCGAATTTGGATCGTCGTGTTGCCAATCTTGACCCGTCGCGCGCGCCCATCGCTGAGATAGACAGGCTTGGCCGGCACCTGCGTGGATAACCCCAATCGATTGGCAGCTACTGCGCCCGAAGGAACCACCCTGCTACCCGTCTGCCGTGCGAGGGCATCGGCGATTTCATCCATATCGGGACCGAGCGGGATACCCAATTCCCGATTGATGCGGGGATAATAGTAGAGGCCGCGCCCAAACCGCACTATGTCGCCGCTCCTGACGAGGCGCGAAAGCGACTGGTCGGCGGCATCGCGACTGCCCAGGTCGAGGAAGTCCTTCGGGATGAAGACTTTTCCCCGACCCTGTTGACGGATTCGAGCTAAAATCGTGTTCTGTACGGTAGAGGTCATCGTTTCCGCTCCTGTCAGAAAAGCGTACTCGATTTTCTGACAAAATGCAAGAACCAACCCTGCGATCTCTTCGGTGAGATATTCCGGCTAAGCCGACAGCGGTTGTTCGGCTACGGTCTGTAGACGATCCCAAAACTTTCGCAATCGTTCGACGCTATCGCTCGGCAGGTCGCCGTTCGCGTAGACCGCGCGCGCGTACAAGAGCGCTAGACGATGCAGTTCCTGCTCCAGCGCCGGCACTTCCGCGCCGACGCGGGCGGCAAACTCCAAAGGCGTCTCGCCGGGATGCCGACCGAGATCGCGCTCGCGCGCCCACGCCTGCGCCGCCGCGAAGGTGTAGCGAATCAACTCCGGCACGGCCATGCCTCTTCGCCCTTCGACGAACGGATTGCGGAACGAGGCGAAGGGACGCTCGCGCGGCTTGTCTTCGCCCGAATCGCCCGATTCCTCTTCGTCGGTCGTTCGCCGTGGCCCGCCGAACAGATTCGCCCAGAAGTTTCGCCATGCGTCGAGCAACCGCCGTGCCCAGTCGCTGAAGTTGGCCCAAAACTGCAAACCCGAACGCAGGACAAAGAACACTGCCGCCAGGGCGAGCAAGGCGAAGACGATCCATTTGAGAACCGGCGCGATCCGGCCAACGACATTGCGGAGAGCGGAAGGAGACAGTTTCGAGGACGAACCGGATCGCGTTTGGCTCGACGCATCCTTTTCCGAGGATTCACCCTTTTGGTCGCCGCTCGCGCGCGCGCCGTCGCCTTTGTCCGCGGGACGATCGCGTCCGGAACCGGGATCGCCCTTGCTCTGCTTGGCATCGTTCGATTGCCCCCCTTGACTCTGGCTTTGCCGGTCGCCGTTCTGGCTCGATTTGCCATCTTTCCCTCCGGAACCCTGGTCGCCTTGCTTGTTGGCCGCGCCGCGCTCGCCCTTCTGTTGGCCTCGGTCGCCGCCGGAGTCGGCGTCGTCCTTTTTCTGGTTGGGATTGTCTCCACCGGGCCGACCCTCGCCCTTGCCGGGTTGTCCGCCTTTCATGGCGTATTGGGAGGCGTCGCGGTTGGGAGCCTTCGCCGCCGCGAACGAGAACAGCGAATACTCGGCCTGCGGTCGCGGCAGCAGGGCGGCAATCAGCAGGAGAGCGGCGATCAGCAAACTTCCCGAAGTCAGCCAAACGCCGGTCATCGTCGCCGGCATTTGCAGGCGGCGCTGGCGCAAATAGCGGCGGAGGCTGAGAAAGCAGGTCGTCAGCAGCAATCCCAGACCGCAGCCGGCGTAGACGAGGATCAGCCAAAACGACGACCGCCGCCGATCCACATCGTCCGCGGGGATGAGCGCCTGACCCAATCCGAATAACGGCAGAGCCGCCAGAGAGAAATAGACAACCCAGACGCCTAATGTTCGTTTCTTCTCCCGCTCCGCTCGATAGGCCCGCCAGCGCTGAAGCCAGCCGGGCGAACCGGCCGCGTTAGCTGCCGGGTTAGGCTCATCGGCAGCCAGCGCCGCCGGTTCGCCTTGCAGACCGGCCGCTTGCAGCAATCCCTCGGCATTCATCTCGGCTTCTTCGTCGATGTTGGTGCAGTCCCATGTAAGCCGATGGGCGCACCACCACACGAGGCCGATCAGACCGGCGTTGAGGATGAAGCTGAGTTCGCGCACGCCGCCCGTCGGATACTCGACGAACATCTGCATCCCCAGCCAGGTGAGAAATCCCAACGGCACGCCATACAGGGCGACGCGGCTGGCGGTGTCGTCGAGCATGGTCATGCGCGCCAGCAGCACCGCGCCGAAGACGAAGAAGAACAAAATCCACCGCATTCGTTCGACGAATTCGCCGACGTACAGAACGTTGATGAGGAAGAAGACCAAACTGGCGACCAACCCCATGATGAGGGCGGGACTGAGGGCCAAGGCGACGTAATCGGCCAAGGTCTGATTTTGCCGTTCGGAAGCCATAAAGGCAGTCTCATGTGGAAGAAGGCGAAGGTAGCCGTAAGGTCCGTTTTCGCACTTCGTTCATTATAACCGATTGTATCCCTCTCGATTGATTTTGATCGCGAGCCAAATACGACGTTGTGAGATGTAAGCACCCATGCTATCATGTTGAAAGGGCCGATAGCGTGCCATCGATGACGAAAACGTGAGAACCATGAAGTTTACCACTCTCATCCCCACGACGCGAAACGATGGCACGGCTTTTGAAATCGGTATCTTGCGCCGACTGATCGATCGTCTGTGGCGTCCCTTCATGGGGATGACAGATGAGGGTTGGGTGACGGGCCATTGGATCGACGACGACGGTACGGAGTATACCGATCGGTGCATTAAAATATCCATTGAGTGCGACCGCGAACGCTTGCAAGAAGCAATTCGAGCCGTTCGGCGCGCGGGTCGCACATTAGAACAGAAGGCCATGTTTGTGGAGATCGCGGGCTACGACGGCGTGCAAATTCTTCGTATTGAACCCGTAAGAGACTCTTGAAAGCAGGTGAGCGACATGAAGACGAAAGCGAATGCCTTGGATCGTTCGATCTCTTCTCGGTCCAAGCAGGTTCTCCAATTCGCCGAAGCCAAAGCGAAGGAAGTATCCGATTGGCTTGAATTGCACTCCGCTTTGTACGATGCGAATGGAAAGGCTTCGCAGTTATTTCCCAACGAAGCCGATCGGCGAGCTTATATGCGGACCAAAGAGTATAAGAAGGTCAACGCGTTGATCGAATCTTTGCCTCAACCGAAAAGCGGCGCGGTGCGAGAACAGATTTCCACGGCCAATGGGGCCATTAGTGTGCGTCTGCCGCGCTCGGTTCATGCGGCGTTGTTGGCGGAGGCGGAGGCGGAAGGGGTAAGTTTGAATCAGCTTTGCACCGCCAAGCTGATCGCTCAGTTGCGCGCCGTGTTGTAGGCGAACCTCATTTGGCCTTGAGAATCTCGGCGCGGAGCTTCTTGGCCGCGGCCCGCAGGACGGGGACGGGATCGCTGCGTTGGATCTGAGCCAGGGCGGCGAATACCTCCGGTAGGTTCGCTTTCGCACCTATTTCTTCGAGGGTCAACAGGGCCGTCGCCCGCGCCTCGGCGTTGGCTTTGCCGACGATGGATGTCAGCTTGCCTCCGGAAAACTCGCCGCGCAGCGCCTGAGCCAGGCCGCGGGCGGCGGGTTGTCCTAGACCGACCAGAAGTTTGCGAGCGCGGTCGCGGTCGGCGGTCTGCCCGGCATCGTTGGGCTTGGTGATGCGCAGCATCTTCACCAACAGGGGCATGGCCTGCTCGACTTCCGGCGCGCCGATTTGAGCCAGGGTCATCGCCGTCTCGCGCGCTACGGTTATGTCGTTGTCTTTGAGTGAATCCACCAATCGCGGCCCGGCGGCACGGGCGGCTTTGCCTATTTTGCCCACTGCCGCGAGGACGGCTCGGCGCTCTTCGGCTTTATCGCTCTTTAAGAGATCGCATAAAGTGTTTAGCGTGGAAACGGCATCGCCGCCGAGTCGTCCCAGCGCTTCGATGGCGCGAAGGCGCACCGCGCCGCTCTTGCTTTGCAGCGCCGTCGAGAGGAGTGGCACATTGGCTTTATCCAACGGCCCGGTCGTCAGCGCTTCGCCGGCGATGCGAACGACGTTGGCGTCGCGATGCTCCAGCGCCAGGAGCAGACTCGGCAGCGCGCCGTTTTTGGCACCGGCGGTCGCCAGACCGCGCGCGGCTTGTTCGCACACCGCGTCGTTGGAATCGGCGAGACAACTCGCAAACGTCTCGATCGATTCTTTGTTGTTGGGCTGGATCTTTTGCAAGGCGGCCAGGGCCAAAGCGCGCATGTCGGCGGCGGCATCTTTTGCTGCGGTCGTTCGCAGTGAGGGCGCGGCGTCGGAGGCATCGTCGCCCATCGCGGCCAGAGCGGTGAGCGCATAGCGCCGCGCCGTTTCGCGGCCCCGGTCGAGAAGGGCGCGGAGCTTCTCGACGTTCGCGCGCCGCGGCGGGCCGAGCTTCGTCAGCGCGGCGGCGGCGGCCGCGCTCACCGCCGGATCGTCGTCCTGAAGCAAATCGAGCAACGGCGACCAGGCGCGCGCGTGGGCCGAAGGACCGATCGTGCCGAGCAGCTCCGCCGATTTGATGCGGATGCGGTCGTTGGTATCGGTCAGCCCCGCGACAAGGGCGGAGACGGCCGGCTCGGCGGCCGGACCCAATTTCGTCAATGCGTCCAGGGCATAGCGTTGGCCATCGGCAAAGCGACCGTTTTGCAACACGGGAATCAGCAGGCGAACGTCTTTGATCTCCACCGGGCCGATGCGTTGCAGGGTGGCCAACGCCGACGTGCGCACGTCGGCGTTGTCGTCGTTCAGGGCGCGCAACAAATCCGGCACAGCCGCTCGCGCCTCCGCGCCCAACTTACCCAACGCCTCCGCCGCCGCCAAACGCCGGGCGAGATCGTTGCCGGCCAAATCGCGCGCCAACTCCGTCGCCCCCGGCGGCAGATTGACGGCGGTAAGCGCGCCGGCATCGTTGCCCCAGACGGCGCGGCGCGCGTCGGGAGCAATCGCCGCGGCGCGAACGAACGACGACGCAGCGGTAAAATGGGCCAAGTCGCGTCCGCCTTCGACCTGCCACAAGCGAACGCCGCCGGCCCCGCACGAGAGCAGGCGTTTGGCGTCTGGAGAAAAGACCAGCGCGCCGACCCAATCGGTGTGTCCGCGCAACTCGGCGAGTCTCTCTCCACTCACGGCGTCCCAGATACGGACGCCGTAGTCCATCGCTCCGGGAACGAAGCCGCCACCGTCGGCGTATTGTTTTCCTCCCGCCGAGGCAGCGCGCTGGCCGTCCGGCGACAGCGCCGCGGCCCAAACGATGTCCGCATTTCCGCTATATTTCTGCACCTCCAAGCCTTCGCCCAGATCCCACAGGCGCATCGTGCCATCGCCGCTGCCCGTAAGAGCCAGACTTCCTTTTAAGGATAGAGATACACTGTAAATCGGCTTTTCGTGCCCTTGAAGGGTGTACAACGGCTTGCCGTTCTCGGCGTCCCAGACGCGCACGTCCTTGTCGGCTCCACCGGAGACGATGCGGCGGCCGTCGGGAGAGAGGGCGACGCAATGAATCTCGGCGGTGTGGCCGGGAAAACGGCGGACTTCGCGCTCGGTTTGCAGGTCGTACAGGCAAACCTCGAACGTCGAGCCGGCCAGACCGAGAGCGGCGAAATGGGCGTCCGGCGAGAAGGCGGCGGCGGTGATGGCCTCGCGGAAGCCGCCGATCAGACGATGCTCTTTGCCGCCGTCGGCTTCCCAGTAGCGAATCGAATTATCCGCGAGCGCCGTCTTCGTGCCGTTGGCCTCCTCGTAACCTCCGGCGGCGGAGAGAACGAATCGACCGTCCACCGAGAAGCCCAGCGCGCGGATCGGTGCGGCGTGGCCCTTCCAAGGTCCATCGCTTGGCGGCGGCTTTCCCGATGTCGCGCCGATGCCGGGCTTCGCGGTTTTCCCTTCGCCCGAATCGACCTCTTGAAGCAGTTTCGGCACGAAGACGAGGAGGGCCGCCCCGACCGCTCCCAAACCCAGAAGCATTACCGCGAGGACGAGGATTGGTCCCAACAGGCTGCGACGGCGGACGCGCGGACGGCGCGGCGGATCGGATCGAGTGGGAGGTGGCGGAGTAATCCTCTGGGGGCGCGGCGCGGCGGTTGGGCGCGGCGCGGCGGTTGGGCGCGGCGGAGCGAATCCGGCGGGGACGGGGATCGTTAAGACCACGCCGCAATCCGGACACTGGACTTTCAGACCGGCGAACTCGTCTTTCACCGGATAACTTTTGCCGCAAGTGCAGGCTACCGTTATTGGCATAGCACATCAATCGAACACGCCGCGGACGCGGATGGTCACGGGCATTTTCTGTTTCGCTCCCGTACTCGAACGCACCGACAATTCGTATTTGCCGTCTTTGGAGGCGCGAAGACGCCAAGTGACGGGGCTATCGGGACGCTTTGCCCCGGCGGGAACGGGAGGTACGGGCAGCGTCAATTGTTGTCCCTCGGCAGTCAACTTAGACGGCAAGTCCAACGTCAGCGTCTCGCCCGCTTGGGGATTGTGAACCAGAGCCGTCAGCGTGAACTCAACGTCCGGCACCAAACGTCCGCCGACCGTCAAGAGAAGATGCCCGCCGCTCTCTCGGCTATCCACGCTGCCCAGACCGTAGGTGAAGCCGACCGTGCGCGTCTTGCCCGGTTCCAGCCGTTGCTCGCCCCAGTACATCGACACGGCGGAATCGTTCGCTTCCACGATCTCTCTTCTCTTATTTTTAAGGATGGCCATGCGCTCCTGGATGGAAATATCGGGCACTTCCCAGCCGGTTAGCTGTGCCCGCGCTCCGTCGATGCCCCGGCGTCGGAAGGGAGGACTGGGTTTGCGAAGCTCCGGGTTCGGCCAGCCGCCCAGGAGAACTCGGCTGGGGCTTTCCACGTTCTTGCCGATGCGAAATTGCAGATACGCCACCGTACCCGGATTGCGCAGGTCGTCCTTCTCCAGCGCCTGAATGAAGTCCGGCACGCGCTCCGGTCGATCGAAATTCATCTTGGTGTCGCACAGGTCGGTCGCGCCGGGGATGGTGAACGGCACGCCGTCGTTGGCCCCGATAAAGGTATCGAGCATGAAGCGAATGCCGACGCGATGCTCGAGCGTATCGCGGTTCTCCAGAATATAGCGCACTAAACAGGTGTCCAATAGGCGCGATTGCGCGCCGGGAACGATCTCGACTTCTTGGGTGATGCGGAGTTTGCGTCCGGGCAGCCACCAGGTTGAGGCGTAGCCGTCGCGCGATCGGCCCGCCGTCTCGCCTTGCAACTTCGTCTTCATTTCGACCCATTCGCCGGGTGGGTCGCGCAGATCGAAACCCAGTTGGGGATCGCCTGGATTCGCTTCGCCGAACAAGAACTGCTTGCCGTCCACCATCAGAACCGTGTTATTCGAGCGCCCGTGTTCGTCGAAGGTGAGTTTCTTGAGTCGGTCGGGATTGCTCGCATCCTTGGCCAAGATGCCGAAGCGCATGGACGGTGCTTTCAGAACCTCATCGCCTTTGTCGTGGAATTGCAAGACGATGCGCGGGTTGGTATCGAGCAAGGAGTTATCGGCCTCGTCGCCGCGAGCCGACGGTTCGAGGACGATCATCCACAGATCGTGGGCCACCATCGCAAACAGCAACAACGCCAGGACGCCCAAAGGGAGCAGATGTTTGGAGAAGCCGCCGGCCGGTTTGTCGCGTTCGGCTCGCGCCGAGGCGTCCTTGTCGAAGCCGCTGTCGCCGCGTTTGCCGGATCGTCTTCGATTCGTCGCCGGCAACACCTCCTGGATTTCTTGCCGTTTTCTAGGCGAAGGTACTTCGTCGAGAGCGACGACTTCCGGCACGGTCTCGACCTCGGATACCACGTCGGCCGCCGTCAATACCGGCATGGCCGCCAGGACGTGATCCATGTCGAGAACGACGGCCGACGCGCGATCGACGCGGGCGGCAATGCGTCCGCCGATGGTCAGCGTCACATCGACGGCGAAGCGCTGTCCGCCGTTGGCCGTCACTTGCACTTTGCCTTGCAGCTGTTCGCCGGGACGAGCGGGTACGGCAGGCACCCTGATTGGGACGCGCGCGGTTCGGCCATCGAGAATGACCCGGCCAATTTGCAGCCACGGCGTCGCCGTCACGGCATGAGCGAACACCGGACGTTTCTCGGCGGCCTGCACTTGTAAGACGTGTTCCACCGACGTACCCGGCGTGCCGTGCAGATGAATCGCCGTCTCGCTGATTTCCACGACGGGCGGTTTGACCAGACCCAACGCCTCGAAGAACTGTTGAATCGCGCCCAACCCCGACGAAGCTGGTCCCTGCACCGGATAGGTCCAGCCGTTGCTCTCGTACCAAGCGGCGATCGCCCCTTTCTCGAAGAGCGGCGCGGCACCCTTGGGGTTGGCCTTGGCCTTCTCGGCAATCTGGCGCGGCGAAGTCGCTCCGGCCAAGACGCCTTCGGGAAACGGCTGCACCGGCACATCGGCGCGGACGATCGCCACGGCCGATCCGCCGTTCGATTCGATGGTCAGCCGACCTTCCAGCGTCTTATTACCGGCACGCAGCGCCTTGCCGTGAACCTGCACCGGCAGCGTGAACTCGTTGAGCGTCTGGAAAACCTTACGCGGCGAGCCGGTCCCTTCGCCGAGCATCAACCAGGCCGTGTCGTCGCAAGAGACCGTGCCTTGCAACAACCCCATGCCCTGATTTTCGAGGTGCAACTCGAAGCGCCGTCCGCCCGAACGCGCGATCTGGCCGAGGTTGATCTCCAACGGCTGAGCGAACAACTTCGGCGGCTCGCGGTTGCTGCACGGCAGTTTGCTCAACAGATGATCGAGACCTCGGTCGGCGTCGGCGGAATGGACCGCTTGCTTTGCCGCCAGCGCCAGATCGGCCCGTCCCAGAGCGCCGAAGAAGCTCTCCAAATAGCCCTGGCGCAACAAATCGAGTGCTTCTTTCCATTCGCCGTAGCAGGCCGACACCAATTCGTCGAAATTGCGACACTGCCGGCCGGACGGAAAGACGAACGGGCTGAGAAACGGTTGAGCGCCCACGGCGATAGGGCCGCTGGCGCGCCCGCGCCCGTCCAATACCGCGCCGTCCCAATAGCAGTATTGCGCTTCGAGCGGATTCACCCGCGAACAATTGCGACAAACGAGCGTCATAATCGCCCCGTCCACGCGGCCTCAATCGAGAAGGAGAACAGAGACAGATTATACCAAGCGGCGCGCGGAAAGGGAGAAAGAAGCGAAAGCGAAAGGGAAACTTTCTCGTATCCAGGCTCCGTCCGAGAGCGAGAGGTGAGAAACGCAACGGCAGGCTCTTTAGTCCAAATATCTCACCGCGGAGATCACAGAGATCGCAGAGAAAATACAACTTGTACACATCTCGGTTAGCCGCGACGCGCAGCGGAGCGCGAACCCCACGCTCCGCTGCGCGTCGCGGCTCACCGAGGTGCCCATGCGCGACGGCGACGAGGAGCATTTCTCGTCCTCGAACTCATTGTTCTTGCTTCTGCCGTTCGCCGAAACGCAAGACGCACTTGCCCAGGCGGATGGCGTCGCCGGCTTGGAGGGTTGCCGAGCCGCGGACGAGGTCGTCGTTGAGGTAGGTTCCCGCGCCTTCGTCGATGAGGACGTAGCGATTGCCCTCGCGGCGGATGCGCGCGTGGAGCTTCTCGATTTGGGGATCGCCGAAGAGGCCGATGTCGCAACTCTCGGCTCGACCGATGGTGATCTCCGGCTTGGTTAGAATCACCTCGCGCCCCTTGCGAAATCCCGCTTCGACCTTCAACCAAGCCTCCTTGAGAACCACCTGTGCCACCGAAATCAGCAAGCCGATGCACGCGCCCAACGATACGAACCCCCACGAACTGGGACTCCACAAACGCCTCTCCACTTCGGGATCGCCGCCGAGCAGATGCGTCCAGCCGGCCAACAGCATCAGCGACAGGATGCCGCCCAGAATGCCGCCCAACGTGCCGCCGAGTACCCCTTTGAGAACCTTGCGCAGCGCCATGGAAGCGTTGCGAGCGAAGAGCAGACTCGACAGCAGATCGTAAACGCCCAGCGACACGCCGATGAGAAAGCCGGTAATCGCCCAGCCGAATACCAGAAAGATGCCCCAGTCCTTGAGACCGTAGAGTACCTGCCCGATGAGTCCGCCGAGCAGTCCGCCCATCGCTCCGACCACCACGGCCGTCGCCACGCGCGCGAAAATCGCCACCACATTCCGCAACGAAAAGACCCACAGCGAGTCCACCAGCGCCAACGCCAGCGAGATCCCGAAGCCGAGGAACATCCCTTTGAAGCCTTGCGTCAAGACCACGTCGTTTAGCGCCAGGGGACGACCGAGTATCCAGCCCAGAAATGCTCCGCCGCCGCCGCAGAGGGCACAATAGTAGATGAACAATCGGAACGACATGGCGTGAAGCATCTCGCAAGGGAATCGGGGCGATTCTATCTAAGGCGATCGCCTATCTTCTGTCAAGCATCAATTCCTCTATAATCCCGTTGTCTCCGCGCGAGCGGAAGAAGAACCGAACGACGACGTTACAAAGGGCGATGCAAATGGCGGAGTGGCGGCGAACGCATACCTGCGGCGAATTACGACAAGAACACGCCGGACAGACCGTGGTGTTAAACGGATGGGCCAACAGCTACCGCGCGTATCCCGATCAGGTCTTCGTCGATCTGCGAGATCGCTACGGATTGACGCAGATCGTTCTCGAATCCGACTGCGCCGAGATGTTCGCCGTCGCCCAGGAGATCCGCGACGAATGGGTGGTGTCGGTGCGCGGCAAGGTGCGGGAGCGGCTGCCGAACAAGCACAATCCCAAGCTGGCGACCGGCGACATTGAGGTATTGGCCGAGGAATTGATCGTCCTCAATCGCTGTCCGACGCCGCCGTTCGAGGTCATGTCGATCCCGTTGGAGACCGGCTTCGGCGATCCGGAGTTGGCCGGCGAGGATCTGCGTTTGCAATATCGCTATCTCGATCTGCGCCGGCCCTCGCTGCAACGCACGCTGGCGCTGCGCCATCGACTCAACAAGGTCATCCGCGACTATCTCGACAAAGAGCGATTTTTAGAGGTTGAAACGCCTCTTTTGGGCCGCAGCACGCCGGAGGGAGCGCGCGATTATCTCGTCCCCAGCCGCGTGTGGCAGGACGAGAAGACGGGCAAACCCTTTTGGTACGCCCTACCGCAATCGCCGCAGCTGTACAAACAGTTGCTCATGGTCGCCGGCTACGATCGCTACTTTCAGATCGCCCGCTGTCTGCGCGATGAAGATCTTCGCGCCGACCGGCAGCCGGAATTCACGCAGCTCGATCTCGAAATGTCGTTCGTCGAACAAGACGATGTGCTAACGCTGGTCGAGGGGTTGATCGCCGAGATCTTCCAAAAGTGCGCGGGCGCGACCGTTCCCCTGCCCCTGCCCCGCTTGCCCTACGACGAAGCGATGCTCAAGTACGGCAGCGACAAACCGGACCTGCGCATCGACGGGATGGAGATTCTCGAACTGAGCGATTGGGCAGGATCGACGGAGTTCCGCGTTTTCAAAGACGTTGTGGCCGCGGGCGGGAGAGTGCGCGCGATCAACATGAAAGGAGCGGTGCCGAAGTTCACGCGCAAGCAACTCGACGATCTGACTCCTTTCGTGCAACAATACGGTGCCAAGGGGGCGGCTTGGATCAAGGTTGAGGCAGACAAGTTTACTTCGCCCATCGAGAAGTTTCTACCCGCTCCCGCTCAGATGGAATTGCGTCGGCGGGTAGCGGCCGCTGAAGGCGATGTGATTGTCTTCGTGGCCGACAAGGAAGCGGTGGTTTGCCAAGCCCTCGGTCATCTCCGCGCGCATTACGCTGGGCATGTGGGTGCATGTGACAATACACCGGGTAAGTTCAAACTCGCTTGGGTCGTCGATTTCCCTTCGTTTATCTGGGACGACGAGGAAAAGCGCTGGGCGGCCAACCACCATCCGTTTACCGCGCCGCGCGACGAGGATTTGGCCGTCCTGGAGAGCGATCCGGCCCAGGTGAAGGCCAAGGCATACGATCTGGTCATCAACGGCTACGAGGCCGGAGGCGGCAGTATCCGCATCCATAGCCCGGAAGTGCAAGGGCGAATGTTCGCCATGCTGGGCATGTCGCCGGAGCAAGCTCGGCAGCGCTTCGGCTTCTTGCTCGACGCCCTGAAGTTCGGCGCGCCGCCGCACGGCGGTATCGCCTTGGGCCTCGATCGCCTGGCGATGATCCTCTCCGGCACCACGAATATCCGCGATGTCTTGGCGTTTCCGAAGAACCAGAAGGCGCGCGATCTGATGACCGGAGCGCCGGCCCCAGTCGACGCCAAACAACTCCGCGAACTGGGCCTGTAACCGGCGACTCGGCATTGTAATCTGCCGAGTCCCGGCGAACCGGCAGCGTAAGCTGCCGGGTGATGAATACGCCCACCCGGCGGCTCACGCCGCCGGTTCGCCAGCCCCGGCATTGTAATCTGCCGAGTCCCGGCGAACCGGCAGCGTAAGCTGCCGGGTGATGAGTGGCAAGTTGGGTAAGCCCCAACGATGGCGCGGGCGGATGGATCTCGCCTCCGCGTCTATCGGCGAATTCTCCCTCGGACGCCTCTCGGTTCCGGTCGAATGGGTATGATGCGCGGTTCCTTCCGTCGAAGGCCGCGCTTGTCCGAACGACTCTCGGTCCCGTGCAGGATGCAAACGATGGGCCTATTCAAACGAAGCGCCGCGGATCGAACCCTTACCCCTTCGCGCGGCAAATGGAAGCGCCGATTCTGGACGGCGTTCCTCTCGTTGGCGATAATCTTCATCCTGTCGCCGATTCTCATCGCGCGCACGCCGCTGCGCAACTGGCTGATCGCGCGGGCCGTGTCGCGGCTTCAGGGGGACATTCGCATCGGCGGCGCGTCGCTGTGGTGGTTCAGCGCCCCGGTCGTCACCGATCTCGAGATCCGCGATCTCGATGGGCGAACCCTGTTGCATGTTCCGCGCATCGAGACCGATAAATCGTTGCTCCGACTCCTCTGCCACCCTCTCGACCTCGGCGAGATTCGCTTGACGCGCCCCGCCGTCCACATCGTCTGCTCGCGCCAGAGCAGTAACTTGGAAGCGACATTGGCGTATTGGCTGCGGCTGAAGGACGTACCGTCCGACTCTCCGTTGGCCCTCGATGGGATCGGCTTCCGCGCCGTTGTCGAAGGGGCCAGCGCGGTGATGGAAGACGAAGAAGGCGGGAACGCCTGGTCGCTCGATCCCCTGGACTTGACCGTCGAAGTGGCCCGCGATCGACGCACTCCGTCGCGGATCGAACTGGACGCGACGGTGACGGAGTCGCGTCGCGAGGGCCGACTGCACTTCGGTGCATCGGCGCATGGGATCGAGGGAACCAACGGGCCGCCGCGCCTTCGAGCCGAGGGCGAATTGCACGCCGAAGATTTGCCGCTCGACGCCTTGGAGCCGATCCTTCGCCGCATCGAGCCGCGCCTCCGCCTCGGCGGTTGGCTCAACGCCGATTTGCAGTTGCAACCCGGCAGCGAGTCCAACGGCGGGCCGGACCTGCGCGTGGCGGGCAATGTCGCCATCCAGGCACTCGCCGCGAGCGATTCCCTCTTGGGAGGAGACGTGCTGCGCTTGGCGCGCGTCGATGCGCCGTGCCGTTTCGCCTTGGAGGGCAGCCGACTGACCGTCGAACAGTTGGAAGTGCAATCCGAAGTCGGCAAGATCAATCTCGGCGGCACGATCGATCTGGCCAAGGACTCGCGCGCGGCCGTGCTTCAGCCCGGCCAACGGCTCGACGCCGAATTGAATCTCGTCCGCCTCGCCGAGTTGCTGCCCGACGCCTTGCATCTGACCAAGGACACGCGCGTTCAATCGGGAGTGCTGTCGCTACATCTTCACAGTTCGCAGCGCGGCGAAAGCCTGTTGTGGGAAGGCAATGTCCACACTTCCGATCTGGAAGGTCTGTATCAGGGGCAGCGCATCGTGTGGAAGGAGCCGTTCGCGCTCGTTCTGGCCGCCCATCAGGAGACGAACGATTCGCTGCCGATTTTGGAGCGCTTCCGCTGCGATTCGGACTTTCTGCGTTTGGAGATGTCCGGTTCGTTGGAAGAATGGACGGCGCGAGGCACTTTCAATCTCGGCCGGTTGAGCGAACATCTGGCCGGCTTCGTCGAACTCGGTTCGCTGCGCGTGCAGAGCGAGGGCACGGTGCGAGCGTCGATGCGGCGCAACTCGCGCGACGGTTCGCGCCTGGAGACGGACCTTCGCTTCGGACAGTTCAACCTGAGCGACGGATCGCGCGTCTGGCGCGAGGACCGCATCACCGTTCACCTCGATCTGATTGGAGCGCTGGGTGGCGACAACCGCATTCAGGCCGGGGCACTCCACGTTCAGGCCGGAACCGACGGCATCGACCTCGATCTCATGGAGCCGATCGCCAGTTTGCAATCGATCCACTCCGCGCGAACGCGGCTGCGCGTGTCCGGCGATCTGGCGCGCTGGCGCGGCCGCGTGTCCAGTCTGACCGGCTTGCTCGAAGGAGTCAGCGCCTCCGGACAACTCGAGATGGACGCGCGGCTGCGCTACGAACCGGAGGCGATTCAGGTCGAAGACTTCCGGGCGACGGGCCGCGACGTGAAGCTGCGCGGCGCGGGGTTGAATGTGGACGAAGCGTCGCTGGACTTCACGACCAGCGGTCGCTGGCTGCCCCAGCGCGACACTCTGGAGTTGCAGCACACGCGCCTCGGTTGCCCCACCGTGACCCTGCAAACGCCGGCGGCGACGCTGAGCGTCGATAGCGTCGGTGCCTGGCAGATTACCGCCGCCGCCAGCGTGCAGGGCGACGCCGCGCGCCTGTGCCGCTTGTTCGGCTCCGCCGAGCCGTTCGGCGGTGCGCTCGCCGGACGCATCGACCTTCGCCCCGACGACGGCCGGCAGATCGCTCAGTTGGACCTCCACCTGCAAAATCTCTTTTTCGGATCGTCCAACAGTCCTTTGTGGCGCGAGTCGCGCGTCAATCTCGTCGGCCACATCGTTTACGATGTCGTCAAGGATTCCCTGCGCATTCCCCAGCTGCACCTGGACACACCTTGCTTCGGTTGCGACGCCAACGGCGAGATCGTCGCCTTGAGTACCGACATGGAACTGTCTCTCGAAGGCAAACTCGACCTGGACTTGGAGAAACTGGACTCGCAACTGCGACCCTATTTGGGGCCGGGCGTGAAGCTGAACGGGCGCGAAGCGCGACCGTTCCACCTGGCGGGACCGTTGGCCGGGCCGCAAGGTAGTTTGCTCACGCGATTGCATGGCGATGCGGCTTTGGGATGGCAATCGCTGCAAGCGATGGGTTGCCAAATCGGTCCCGCTGAGATGCGTGGCACGTTGACCGGCGGCTCCTTCCGCGCCGCTCCGATTGAGGCGACATTGAATCGCGGACGGCTGCAAGTGCAACCGACCCTGCGTCTCGATCCGCTGCCGGTGGAAGTGACCTTGGCCAAGGGCCGCGTGCTGGACCATGCACGCCTGTCGCCGATGGCCTGCGCCAGCGCGCTCGGCTATGCCGCGCCGGTGTTGGCGGGTGTGGCCGAGGCCGATGGCGAGATCTCGGTCGATCTCCAAAACGGACGGACGCCGTTGCTCGATCCCGCCAAGACCGACCTGGCCGGTTGGCTCACCCTGCATTCGGCCCGAGTCGGCGGTAGTCCGTTGGTGCGAGAACTCAGCGTCTTGCTCAAGGGACCGGCCACCTTGACGTTAGCCAAGGACAACGTCGTGCCGTTTCGATTGGTCGAGGGGCGCGTCTATCACAATGGACTGGAGCTGCGTTTTCCCGAACTGACGATCCGGACCTCCGGCTCGGTCGGCCTGGATGGCAGCCTCGCGCTGACGGCGGAGATGCCGGTGCCACCCAAGTGGCTGGGCAACAGCAAGGTCGCCAAGTCCGCCTTCGGCAATCAGACCGTCCGCCTCCCCATCGGCGGCACGCTCGACAAGCCGAAGATCGACGAGCAAGCCCTCCGCAACGCCATGTCCCGCTTCGTCCGCGACGCAGCCGAGAACACCCTGCGCCAAGAGACCGACGGCAATTTGAAAAAGGAGGCCGAGAGCGGATTGAGGAAGCTATTCCGCCCGCGGAAGTGAGGGCGAGTTATTGCAGACGAAGGAGGGTCGTGTTAATTGTACGGCGCTGCTCTCGGATTCTCCCCTCTCCCCTGTACTCAGGGGAGAGGGGTTGGGGGTGAGGGGTAAGAGACGAAAGGAGACGCCGAAACCACTCGTTTTCACCAAACCCCTCACCCCCGGCCCCTCTCCCCTGAGTACAGGGGAGAGGAGAGTAGCGCTGTACTGTTAACTGGGCAATCTACTTCAGGTGTTGTGTTGCAGATTTATTGACTTGAGCCATATCTCACGCCGAGCCACACGGTCGGCTCATCCGGCGTCGTCCAATCGACCCGATGTTTTTTGAACGCAGCAATGTTGAGGAAATCACCGGGCTTCATCTCGACCATGCCATCCTCGAACTGCAACCTCGCCGCTCCCTTCAAGATGATTACCCACTCGTGCTGCGGCTGGTCGTACCAGAAGTCTGGCGGTGAGGCATGACCGTGCGAGATAATCCGTTCGATACGCACGTCGGCGGCTTGGATGAGCGTCTGGACGACTTCCTTGGGCATGTGCCGCGGAAGGTCATCGTAGATGTTGGTCGCGCTCTCGCCGATGTTCGCGCCGCTCGACGGCAAGCGTTGAAAACGAGGCACTTCCTGCCCATCTACCTTCACCGTCTCCGAGAACATCTCCTTGGGGCGGACCCACAGCCCGTGTTCGCCGTATTCCTGGCGGTAGACGACCATCTCTTCCAGCGTCTCGCTGTGCCGGGCCGTGCCGACGACGGTGTACTCGTTTCCCTTGTAGTGGCGGTAGCGACCGGGAGTGACTTCACTCATGCCTGCACCTTCCTCCGCAAAAAAGCCACCAACGTCTCGGCGTCGTCCGTATCGAGCGGGCCAAGGTGCAGCACTTTCCTGATCGCCGCGGTTCTTGCTGCCGCCGTACTTTCGCCGACCCCGAATATCCGGCTGATGTCGGCGATTTTCATGTGCGGGCTGTACTTGAAGGCAAAGCGTTTGCCGGTCTCGGTCAGGATGTCGCTGAGGAATGTCCTGGTCGAATCTTCGCAATCGAAGTCCTCAAAGTCGTTCTCCAGGAGTTCGGGATCGCCGTACCGCTCGCCCTTGATCTCGAACTGGTGGAGATGGCTGTTGGTCCAGCCCATTGCCGTCTGAATGTGTTCGTGGAGCTTGTCGAGCGTGCAGTCCTGGACCTGAATCCGCCGCCAGATCGGAGGCTTGCTGTCCAGGAGCGTGATCTTGAATTGGAACAACAGGTTGGCTTTCGACGGACGACGCTTGGCGGAAGTCGGAGCGGCGAGATCGAAGACCTCGGCGTGTTCTTCCTCGAAGAACTTCACCACGCGGTTCATGACGGCGAGCAGGCGCTTCATGTACGGCTTCCTCCACTTCGCACGGTTATCCGCCGATCGCACCGTTCCATTTCGGAATATCATGGATCGCGACGATTCCCCTTAGAGCGGTTCCTTTTCGGATTGCCTACAACGAAACGTTTTGGTTAGCCGCGACGCGCAGCGGAGCGAGTTGTCTCGCGCTCCGCAGCGCGTCGCGGCAAATCAACGTGTGTGCGCGATCCGTAGGGAAAGCGCTCTCGTGTTTCGGCCTGGCGACCCCTGTTCGTGATGAGGATCGCTTCAAGCCGTTTGCCACGATGCTGGAACCGATCGAATGCAGCGAGGGCATTGGCGACGGTTGCTGTTCTTGCCATGATCTCCACGTTCTCACTGTTCTCTTTGTTTTATGTACTTCGCAGCGGTTTGCTCGTCCACAATCCCCCTTGCCGTCGCCAAGGAAAAAAGTGGCACGGTGCAACGAAGGTGATCTTGGGATCGACGACGACATTGAGGACGATCTCCTCGACGGATCTTCCCGCGCATCCGCCGATATTCCGCGCGAGACGATCGTGGTGTTGGAAGCGATTCGACCGCGTTTCGACACCGTTCGATTTTTCCCTTGTGATCGCGGGCAATTGCGGTAGGCTAAGAGAAGGGAAAACCTCGAAGACGAAACGGGGAGTGGCTGCGCCATGTTGTCCGCGACTTCTCTTTTATCGCAAACGCGCCGGCATTTTTTCCACGATTGCGCGCTCGGGCTTGGCTCGCTTGCCTTGTCGTCGTTGCTCGACGAGGGACGAGCGCGGGGCGAGGTGCCGCTGGTCAACCCATTAACGCCGAAGAAGGGGCATCGCGCGGCGCGGGCCAAGCACGTTATCTTCTTGTTCATGGCCGGTGGGCCGAGCCAGCTCGAACTGTTCGATTACAAACCGAAGTTGACGGCGCTGCACGGCAAGCCCATTCCCGATGAGTTCATCAAAGGCAAGCGCTTCGCCTTCATGGATAGCTTCTTCACCAAGGAGAAGCCGAAACTATTGGCCTCGCGCCGCAAGTTTGCCCAGCACGGACGAGCGGGAACGTGGGTGTCAGAATGTCTGCCGCACACGGCGGGCATCGTCGATGACCTTGCCGTGGTGCGGTCGATGGCCACGAATGTGTTCAACCACGCGCCGGCGAAAATCTTCGTCAACACCGGCTCGCCGCAGGCGGGACGGCCCAGCATGGGCGCATGGGTCACTTATGGGATCGGTAGTGAGGCAAATAATCTGCCCGGCTTCGTCGTCTTGCAATCGGGGCCGCGCGGGCCGCGCGGCGGACATCCCCTCTGGGGCAGCGGCTTCTTGCCGACGACGTATCAAGGCGTCCCGTTCCGCTCCGGCGGCGAACCGATTCTCAATCTGACGCGGCCGGCCGGCATCAGCGACGAACGGCAACGGCAGGTACTCGACGCCGTCAAAGAGTTGAACGCGGCGCGATTAACGGACACGGGCGATCCGGAAATAGCCACGCGCATCTCGTCCTACGAGATGGCCTATCGGATGCAGACGAGCGCGCCGGAGTTGATCGATCTGGCACAAGAGGACAAGAAGACTCTGGAAATGTACGGCGCGCAGCCGGGCAAGCCGTCGTTCGCCAACAATTGCCTGTTGGCCCGCCGTCTCGTCGAGCGCGGCGTGCGCTTCGTGCAGCTGTATCACACCGATTGGGACCACCACGGCTCCGGCAGCGAGAATCTCACCGCCGGACTCGACCGCGTGTGCCGCGAAGTCGATCGCCCCAGCGCCGCGCTGGTGACGGACCTCAAGCGGCGCGGTCTGCTCGACGACACGCTGGTGATATGGGGCGGCGAATTTGGGAGAACGCCGATGGGCGAAGTGCGCGACTCGGTGGGGCGCAATCACCACATCGACGCCTATGCAATGTGGCTGGCCGGCGGCGGAATCAAGCCGGGACTGAACCTCGGCGTCAGCGACGAACTCGGTTTCGCCGCCGTCGAGGACCGCGTTCACGTCCACGACTTGCAAGCGACGGTACTCCATCTACTCGGTCTCGATCACACCAAACTGACGTTCCGCTTCCAAGGCCGCGACTTCCGCCTCACCGACGTACACGGCGAGATCGTGGCGAAACTGCTGGCGTGATCCGTCTCTCTTCTACCGACTTCGTGGATAGAATGCTATTAAGATGTCATAAGTAGTCTTTGTTCGTTTCACGATTCGCGCGAGGAGGCGGAGGAGAACGGTTAGAGCCTGTCCCGAAAGCCCCTCAGCCCCGATCCTCGCCCCTGTACTCAGGGGAGAGGGGGGCTATTGGGACGACCTCTTAGTCCGCGCGTTGGGCATCTTTTCGCGCGAGCCACTGTTGGGCAATCTGTTCCTGTAGCTTCAACAAGGCGCTCAGACTCTTGAAATGGACTTGGCGCAGGCGGTCGATTACTTCGGCCAGCTGCATGCGGAGCTTTTCGACCTTCTGCATCGAGATGGATCGCCCGGAGACGCCCAGGCGGCCCACGACCGGGCCATCCCAAAGAAGGGGGCCAAGCCTAGACCCTACTTTGAGATGGGGTAAGGGAGGTATTTTCATTTCGTCGGCCGCCTCCAAGGTCTCACGGAGTGTATCCCGCACGCCGCGAAATGAACGAGACAGTTGGGCGAATGTTTCCGGCGACACGTTCCCCTCGGATTGCTCGGCGACGAGGGCGAGCGCCGATTCCAAGTCGTCTTGCGAAGCGAAGAGGTTGCCGAGCAGTCTTTGCGCCGCCAGATGAAAGCGGTAGCGGTCGAGTAAAACCTGCTTCGTCTTGTCGCCCAGATAGCAAGCCATCGGGTAATAGACCACGAAGACGGCGCGATCCTCCTCGGCCAGCCGGCGGCGATCCTTGGCCTGTTGTTCGTCGAGAAAGCGAAGCAAATTTTTGACATCGCTCGGTCCATAGCGCCGGCCGCGAAACTCCAGCGGCTTCTTCTTCTCCTTGTACTCCCGCCGATAGATCAACAACAGATCCCGCTCCTCTCGGTGTCGTCGATATGCCGCCGATCGCTCCATCGTCTCTTCTCCATAAAGGGCGGCGTAGCGATGTCGGAGAGTTGACGGCTCGGGCAATTCAAACAGGTCGAGGGCGATCAACTCTTCCAAGTCGCCCGGTTCGATGAAGCGCTCGTCGTACATGCCGTGGTAGCGCGGATTGAAGGCGATGGCACGGCGTTCCTCATCGAGAAAGGCTTGAATCGATTCCGGGTCTTCCAGTTCGGCATCGCGGGGGATTTTCAGCCCCAGCCTGTAGAATCGCCAGGTGACTCGTTCGCAAGCCCCGGCGGCATCGTCGAAGAGCAGCCAGGCGGGGCGGTCGTCCAAGGGGCAAGCCACATAGCGGCGCTTGACATTTTGTTCGCGGTCGTAGTTGGAGGGATGGTCGGCCCACATTTGCGGCGGACCATCCTCGGGATCGAACACCTCGGGTGCCAACATCGGATCGTCGGTCAAAGGCGGAGGCTCGCCAAGTCGGGGATTCTGACGCTGTTTGCGGAGGCGTTCGATGGCATCGCGATGATGGACGAACAGGTCGAGGGTATAGCGTTTGTGATCGGCGGCCAACTTGAGATCGCCGACGGCTGCCTCCAGCGCTTCGTTGGCGAAGTCCAGCCGCGACAGGGCTCGCACGATGGCCTCGCTTCCGCACGCCCGCACCGACACCAGATCGGCGTGAAACTCCATTTGCCGCGACAGCGACTTGTCCAGGAAGTTGATGGCGTAAAAGAGACCGATCGTGCCTTTGCGCAGCCCGCTCACCAGCCCCCAACATATCGCGCCGAACAGCCCCACGAAACTGGGCTGCCCGCGCAGCGAGAGCAACAAGCGATCGAGCCAATCGCGTCCGGCCACCACTTCAATCAGAATGCGATTGAAGGCGTAGACGTAGGAACCCAGCTTCATGCTGCTCTGCGCGAAGTGGCCGAACTCGTGCGCCAGAACCGCTTTGAATTCGCTCAACGTCAACACGTTCACCAGCCCCAGACCCAAAATCAGGTTCTTGGGGCTGGGGTGAAAGAGATCGACGACGGAATGTTCGTAGAACGCGGCGGCGTTCACTTCGGGGCTAAGAAAAACGCGATGCGGTTCGGGGGCTTCTACTTCTTGGCACACGCGGCGGATGAAGGCGAACAGACGCGGCTGCTCCTCTTCGGTAATCTCGATGTGAAACGATTTCCCCTCGCTTTTCGTTTTGAAAAAGCCCTTGAGCAAATACAGAAACAGAATAAGGAAAAGCAGAGCCATCGGAATACCGAGCAGTCCAAACCAGCGCAACGACCAGAAGATCGAACAACCGCAAACGATCGCCAATGCGAAGTAAATGCCAAAGAATAGCAACATCGTGGCGAAGAGAAACACCACGCCCCGCCGATAACTCGAACTGGGAACCGTTAGATCGGCGGGAACCTCTGACGGACTGGGCGGATAGAATTCTCGGTTGCGAACGGGTGCTGGAGCTTTCGATCGCGGTACCGTCTCGTCCTGCAAATCCGCCTCGGAGTTCGTCGCCGCGAAGACCCCGCCGCACGCCGGACAGCCGCACAACTCCGACTCGGCGACGTTGGAGTTGGCGACGAGTGTTGCGCAGTGAGGACACCGGAGCCGCGCCATCGAGGAAACCTCTTGAGCTTGGGACACCAATGATTCTAGGAAGCGCATTTTTCTCTTGCAAGAATCGAAAGATGGCGTCTCTGTTTCCCACGGGGAGCGTGGGATCGGGGAGACAGATGACATTCAGAGTATTGCTATGCTTTTAAGAGGATATTGTTGGGGCCTTTTTCAGTACCTCTCGAATGACGTGGCCGCCGTTGATGGTGGCTCGTTCGTCGCGGCCGTTGAAGGGGAGGATGAGCTTGCGGTGATCGAGGCCCAGGCAGTAGAGAATGGTGGCGTGCAGATCGTGAACGTGAACGCGACCGTCGATGGCGTACAGTCCCAGTTCGTCGGTAGCGCCGTGGCGGACGCCTCCGCGGACGCCGCCGCCGGCCAGCCAGGCGGTGAAGCCGTAGGGGTTGTGGTCGCGTCCGTCGCCGCTTTCGCTCATGGGTGTGCGGCCAAACTCGCCGCCCCAGACGACTAGCGTGCTGTCGAGCAAGCCGCGCCGCTTGAGGTCGCGCAGCAGACCGGCGATGGGTTTGTCGCTCTCGCGGCAATAGCGCGCATGGTTGCCTTCGACGTTGCGATGGGCGTCCCATTTGCTGCCGGAGCCGCAGTACAGTTGCACATAGCGCACGCCGCGCTCCACCAACCGACGGGCCAGCAAACAATTGCGACCCACGCGCTCCGTCGTTTTCTCGTCGAGTCCGTAAAGGCTTTGGGTTTCGCGCGTCTCGCGGGCCAAATCGACCGCTTCGGTGGCGGCGGACTGCATGCGATACGCCAATTCGTAAGAGGCGATGCGGGCTTCGAGATCGTGATCCTCGCGGCGTTCGGCGAGGTGGCGGCGATTCAATTCCTGAACGAAATCCAGCTTGGCGCGCTGGCCGCCGGCCGTTGCGTCGGACGGCTTGAGGTGCAGAATCGGCGTGCCGCCGTCGCGGAAGCGCGTGCCCTGAAAGGTGGAGGGCATGAACCCCGTGGACCAGTTGCGCGCGCCGCCGGGCGGGTCTTCGGGATAGTCGAGGAGAACGACGTAGCCCGGCAAGTTCTCGCTGAGACTGCCCAGTCCATACAGCGCCCACGAACCGAGGCAGGGCCTGCCGCCCAGGATGCTGCCGGTGTTCATTTGGCAGACGCTGCCGACGTGATTGAGGCCATCCGCCCAGCAGCCGTGCAGCATGGCGATGTCATCGACGCAGCCGGCCAGATGCGGATACCAGTCGCTGACCCACAAGCCAGATTGGCCGTGTTGTTGGAAACGTCGTTTCGAGGCCAACAACGGCGTATGGGCGGTGCGTCCCATCGCCGTCACCGGACGCTTGAACGACGGCGGCAACGGTTTGCCGTCGAGCTTCGTCAGCGCGGGTTTGGGGTCGAACAAATCAATGTGACTGGGGCCGCCATCGAGAAAGCACCAAATGACGCTCTTCGCACGGGCTGGGAGAATCGGCGCACGCGCCGCCGCGGGATTCGTCGCCGTCGATTCGTTGCCGTCGGCGTCGCGCTGGAGCAGATCGAGAAGGGCGAGCATGCCCAGTCCGCCGCCGGTGCGGGATAAAAAGTCGCGGCGAGAGTGCGCCATAACTCGGTGCGGGAAGCTCGCATCCGGGGGCTTGTGCCCTCCGCTCGCCACGATGGATTGCGACATGGGGATCACCCGTTCAATCGACAAAGAGAAACTCGTTGGTATTCAGCAAGGCATGGCAAAAGTCGGCGACGACGGCGGCGCGGTCTTGCGAGCCGCGATCGCCATGTTTCGAGGTTCGCAACTCCTCGCTACGTTGTTTCAAGAAGCGCGTGCCGAGTTCGATCTCTTCTTTCGTGGCCCGGCGTCCCCAGGCGAGACGATACGCCTCGGCGACGAGTCGAGCATCGTTGTCGCCGCAGCGTTCGCTCAGCACCTCGGCGAGCCGTTGGCCGCGCTCCAGGGCAAAGTCGCCGTTGAGCAGCAAAAGGGCTTGTGGCGAGGTCGTGGTGTTCAAACGCCGCGAGCAACAATTGTGCATGTCGGGTAGATCGAAGGCATCGAAGAGCGGATAGCGCATGTTGCGTTTGGCCAAGACGTAGATGGATCGGCGATGGCGGTCCTGGGGAGCAGCGTCGGGTTTCCAGGCGTATTTGCTGATGTTGGCGGGCAATTTCGGTCTCGCACTGGGACCGAACATGCGCGGGCTGAGTTCGCCGGACAGCGCGAGCATGGCATCGCGCAGCGCTTCGCCTTCCAATCGCCGTCGCCGGGCGTGCCAGAGCAAGCGATTGTCGGCATCGACGCGGCGGGCGGCAACACCAGCGGGAGACGCGGCATCGACGCGCGAATCTTGACGATAGGCGGCGGACAGTACCATCAGCCGGTGCATGTGCTTGATGCTCCAGCCGTGCGAGACGAACTCGACGGCCAGCCAGTCCAGCAATTCGGGATGGGTCGGCGCTTCGCCCATCGCACCGAAGTCGCCGGACGAGGCCACGATGCCGGTCCCGAAATGATGTTGCCACAGACGATTGACCGCCACGCGCGCCGTCAGCGGATTGTCGTTGCGCGTCATCCAACGGGCGAGGGCCGAACGTCTTCCCGTAGTCTTTCTCTCTTTATTGGTGCGAATGTCCGGCTTGGAAGTATCGAGAACCATTGGGAAGCCGGGTTGCAGTTCTTCGCGCGGCTTGCGCCAATCGCCTCCGGCCAAGAGAAAGGTAGGCGGCGTGTCCAGGCCGGCATCGGTCGCGGCCATCGCCGACGGCAACGGTTCGGGGCGCGGCATCGGCAACGCCGCGAGTTGTTTCTCCAACCGTTCGTAGGCTTTCTTCTTGTCGGCGGGCAGAGTCTTGGCGAGGTTTGCGTCGGGAGTTTGCAGTTGCTTCTCGGCGATCAGCGCGATGTGGCGTTGATAGGGGGTGCGCTTTTCGTCCGGTGTGAGGACGGCCTGCTGAATCTCGGCTCGAAACTTCCCAAGAGCCGATTGGCGGTGTGCCCGTCGTTTGTCGGCGAGCAGTTTGTCCATTTCGGCGCGAATCGCCGCGCTGGCCTTCTGCCAGTCGTCGAGACGGCGCTGATATTCGTTCCGTTCCTTCTCGTTCGCTGCGGGTAAATCGTCGCGCGTTCGCATCGGCGCGAAGAACGCTTGGAGGCGGAAGTAATCCGTCTGCGCGATGGGATCGAACTTGTGATCGTGGCAGCGGGCGCAGCCGAGCGTCAGGCCGAGGAAAACCTGCCCCGTCACGTCGGTGACATCGTCGAGGATTTCCTGACGGCGTTGTTCCAAATTGGCGGCGTTGTACTCGTCCGGCCAAAGGCGAAGAAATCCGGTGGCGACGAGGGCGTCGGGATTGTCCGGTTCCAACTCGTCTCCGGCGATCTGTTGGCGGAGGAAACGATCGTAGGGCACGTCGGCATTGAGCGCGCGAACGACATAATCGCGGTAGCGATGGGCGGCGGGTCGCAGATCGTCGGCTTTGAATCCATCGCTCTCGGCATAGCGAACGAGATCGAGCCAGTGCTGCGCCCAGCGTTCGCCGTAGCGCGGCGACGCCAACAAGCGCTCGACCACTTTGCGATAGGCGTCGGGAGAAGTGTCGGCCAAGAACGCCTCTTGCTCGGCCAGGGTCGGCGGCAATCCCGTCAGATCGAAGGTGACGCGGCGGAGCAAGCGCTCCTTATCGGCCGGCGACGAGGGAGTCAATCCTTCCGCTTCCAGGCGTGCCAGGATGAAGGTGTCGATCGGAGTGCGCACCCACGTTCGGTTTTTCACAATGGGCAAGGCGGGGCGGCGCGGCGTTCGGAACAGAGCGGGAATCTCCGCCGCCGAGACGGTAGTATCGGCAAGGAGAGGCAACAGTCCGATCGCGATGAGTATGGAAAAGGCACGGCCCATGCGGCGCTCTCCTCGCGGCATCCGGAGATGCACGAATCATTGTACTGGCTGGAACCGGAGGGCTAACGCTACAGCGCTGCTCTCGAATCTCCCCTCTCCCTAATGGTGATGGTAACGCCGATAGAGCGAGGGATCAAGAAACCTTTACCGTTTTATCCGCAAGGCTCCCTCTCCTCCGCGCTGAAGAGGAGAGAGGCTTTTCGGTCTTAAGTGTATCGAAAAAGACTCTGCATATTCCACGACAATCTGCCGATACAAAACCTACAACCTGAGCGAGAGGGCGGCGTGGGAATCGCCGTGGCTCGAATGGAACGGCACCTCCTCTCCTTGCCGTTATCATTCGTGTCGCGGGATAGGTGATGGTGCGCGTTAGCGCTGCGGAGAATGCAATGGTTTCGTTCGTATTGCTGTTGTCGGCTCTTATGCCGGGGCAGACGACCGGAGAGGCTACGGTTCCGCGCAGTGCGGCCGTATCGGTGGTCGGTCCTCCACTGGATTCGTTCTCTCCAGGCCCAACCGCCCAGCTATACCCAATTCAGAACGATCCGCCCGCTGGCGGTTCCGTTCCCAGCTCCGTTCCCGGTACTCCGCGTGCCGCCGAAGCTGCCGATGCCCCGTTGAATTTTCCCGGCCTTACTTGGTCGCGCGCCGCATCTGCGGAATCTGCCGATGCCGTTGCTCCGGCAGCGCCGATTGAGATTCCCGCGCCGCTGTTGCCGACGCCGGTTCCGCCGCCCGTGCCGCCGCCGCCCGCGCCTCCGCCCGCGCCGCTTCCCGATCGTTGGTGGTTGATGCGCGAGGTTCAGGGGACGGCGCTGGGTGCGTTTCTCGACGACAATCGCTTCTTTATGACCGGCTGGATCGAGCAGTCGTTCACGGGCAGTACCGATAAAGTTACCAACGGAACCATCACTTGGAACGACCAAGCCAATAAGTACTTGTTGCAACAGGCATGGTTCCGCGTCGGTCGCAGCGTCGTCACCAGCGGCACCACTTCGCCGAGCTTCGGCTTTCAGCTCGACGTCCTGGCCGGTACGGACTATCGCTTCACGCTGCCGCGCGGACTGTTGAATAGCCAGTTGTACAATTCGGCGGGTGGGCAGAATCTCTATGGCGTCGATCCGATTCAGGAATATGTGTCGATGTATCTGCCGACGCTGTTCCAAGGAGTGGAGTTGCGTTTGGGGCGTCTGTACACTCCGTGGGGCGTGGAAAGCCTCGAAGCGGTCAGTACGCCGTTACTTTCGCGTTCGTATGCCTTCAACTGGTCTCCCCCCTTCACCCATTCCGGTTTGGCCGCCTACGTCACCTTCACCAAGGAATGGTCCGGCGTGTTCATGTTGGCCAACGGCAACGACGTGTTTTTCGGCGATCCGTCCGAGGAACTGCGTTTCGTCGGCAACCTTCGCTGGGTTCAGCCGGGCGGACGCAATACGGTGACGGTGGCCACCTCGCTGGGGCGCGGCAAGTTTAATCCCGCCTACGCCACGCCGCCGCAACAAAGCACCGTCGCCCTGGCCACCGAGCCGTTTGGAAGAAACAATTTCAACGCCTTCGACATTGTCTACACGCACTTGTTTAACTCCGTGCTGAGCTACAATCTGGAAGGGATCTACGGCTATCAGTACAACGTGCCGCAAGACGCGATGGCCGTCGGCAGCTCGAACGGATTCGCCAACTGGTTCTCGGCGGCTCACTATCTGTTTTGGACCATTTCTCCAAAATGGGGCAGCATCGTCCGCTTTGAGACCTTCGACGATTGCCAGGGACAGCGCACCGGCTTCGCCGGACTCTACACTTCGCTGACCACGGGCGTGCAATATCACATCAATAAAAGCATGGTCATTCGCCCCGAACTGCGCTACGACGACAATTGGTTGCAGAAGCCGTTTGAAGGCCATCACGGCATCTTCACGGCTGCCTCGGATCTGATTATTCGCTGGTAGGCAAACGGGCAGCGTAAGCTGCCTGGTATGGCGAACCGGCAGCTTGCGCTGCCGGTATGGCGATCAGAACCCGGCAGCTTGCGCTGCCGGTTCGCCGGACTCGTTTTATTGGAGGAGAGAGAGCATGTTGACCCGATGGATTGGGAAACGAAGCGCATGGGCGGCGGCAGTAGGGTTGCTGGTGCCATGGACGCTGAACGCACAGGAGAAGACCACGGCACAGCCGGGCACGCCGGTGAACATCACCGTGCAGCCGGCCTCGCCCTCGTCGCCGCCGATTTCGTTCGTCCTCGGCCCGCGTCACGGCCACGTCACACCGGAGCGGCGCGGCTGCACGCATACCGGCGGAGGCAACATCGACGTCGCGCAACCCGCGCCCGATACGCTCGTCATCACCATGTCCGGCGCGGCCTTGGCCTACGGCGCGCTGCGCGAAGCCCATGCCGCCCAGGCGTTCGATCTCGAACAATGTTTCGAGTTATCCTTCGATAATCCCAAAGTGAAAAAGGGCAAGTTGACGATGGAGGGCCGCGTCATCGGTCTGTTGCGCAGCCACGGTATGCGCGATGGAGCGGGATACGAAAACGCTTGTGCCGCCATCGGTGTCGGCTCGCAGAGTCTCCTCAGTCTCTGCGTGCCGCCCCATTCCGTTTGCGGTAAACAGAGCCTCTCCGTCAACGATCACGACGGACCTCAGAGCGTGCCGGTGACGGCGGGCCGTTACACACTGCATCAGACGTTTCGCGTGTCGGCGATGGCCCAACCCACCGTGCTGCCGACCAAGGGACCGTCGGCGGAGTTCGCTCCCGACCCGGCCATCGACCCCTTGTGGCTCAGCTACAAAGAGCCATTCCACGGAGCGGTCAAAAAGGACTTCGGTTTCCAAGTTACCATTAAGGTCGCCGAAGACACCGACGCCGACAAACCGGAGAACGGCGACAAGCCCGAACTCCCCAAGCGCGAGAGACTGCCGGAACCCTCGCCGTTGGAGAAGTAGTCAGTAGCCAGTAGTCAGTAGCCAGTAGTCAGTAGCCAGGAATGCCCACAACATGGCGAATTCCCGACTGCTGACTACTGGCTCCTGACTACTGACTACTTCTTCAAAATGGATGCTCGATTCCCGCCCAGATTTGCATGGGGGCGGTGCTGTTGACGGTTTTGGCAGCGTCGAGGCGGAAGATGGTGCGTTCGACGAAAGTGAACCAGGCGACATCGAGTCGCAAGCCCGCGCCCACGGCCTCGGCGACGCCGTTACCCACGGTTTGACCGCGCAAGTAGACGTTGCCCACGTCGCAGAACGCCGCCGCATAGATGCCGCGCAAGTTAAACGCGCGGTCGAAGAAGGCCCAATTCAGCTCCCGCGCCACCGGGAATCGCCATTCCACGCTGCCCACCCAAAGGGCATTGCCCTGACGTTGAGCCAAATCGTAGCCGCGGAATAACGAACTGCCCCCCATCGCAAAATACTGCACGTTGTTGGGCAGGCCAAAGGCCCCGTAGGCGCGAAAGGCGAACACGGTGTCGGAAAACCACCCCAGACCGTCCGGCATGGCTTGCACGTAGGTCGCCTGTCCGAGAAATTGATGCGAGCCGTCGATGGTTTGCGCTTCGCCCGGCAGCACGAGTCCGCCGGCGTAGCTGACGTCCGCCGAGAAGCCGCCTTCGGGATTCCAGTACGGCGTCAGATAGTTGATGTGATAGTGGGCACCGCCCATGCCTTGATGGCGAAAGCGCTCCGCGCCGGGCACCGTATCTCGCGCCAAGGGCAGCAAATCGTCCTGAATGGTCGTGAACACCTCGGCATATTGGAAGGGTGGCAGATAAAGGCTATCGCCATAGTCGATCACATAGCGGGCGTAGGCGACGCCGATGTTGGCGTTGTCTTCCCCCTTGAGCGTGCCGGCAAATCGGCGTTCGAAGACGAAGCCGGCCTCGGTGTGCGGGAAGGGCCAATGATCGAAAATGGCATCGACCCCTTCGACGAAATCGCGGTAGTCGGTGCGATAGGCGGCGTACCCGCCGCCCTCGAAAGACGCCGTGCGATAGCCCCCCCCGCGCACTCCGAAGCGCGTCGAGCGCGTGAACCACGGATTATCGTAAGTCGGCGCGAAGATCCACGGCCCGAAAATGAGATTCCAACGGTCGTAGGCGTTGGTCAGATCCGTCTCGTCGAGGAAGGTGTACAGCGGCGTGGGTCGGACGCGAAAGCTCGGCTTCCAATAGTTGTTCGCCGGATTGCGATCGACGAGAATCTCATCGGGATCGACGGTGATTTGCGTCGGCCAAGTCGGTAGTTCGACTTCGATTCGGACGCGATTGTCGGCCAGGGTCTCGACGCGGCCGGGCGGATCGGTGGTCTCGACTAGACCCGTCTCCGGCACGATGGGGATGCGGATTTGATAGCCCTCGCCGTCGTCCAGCCGAATGCCCAGCACGGTCGGATCGTTGTAGTCGGCCTTTTGCTTGACGATCACCGTGACCTTACAGGGATTTTTGGGTCGGCACCAACTCTTCATCGCCGAGCTATAGCGGCCGTATACCATGCGGGGCAGATGCGGTCGGCCCGACGCCGTCGATTGGATTTTCACGTCTTCGACGCACCAATCGCTGACTCCGGCACCGTAGACCCAACGATCGAAAAAGGTCTGCCACGATTTGTGCGTGAACTGCTCGAGATCGCGCTGAAAATCGGCCACTCGGAGGATGCCCCAGGCGTGCCGCTCGTAGACGAAGCGCATGAATTCGAAAAAGGCTTTCTCGCCCAGATCGTGTTCGATCATGCCGATGATTTTGCTGCCGCGCTCGTAACACATACTATAAAGATCGACGATGTGTCCAAACTTGGGAATGTCTTGCACGGTCGGCTGCAACTCGGCGCGTGCGATGGTTCCGTACAGGTTGAAGTAGCGGTAGTCGCTGCGGCGGACGTTGGGCAGCCATTTCAGACCCGTAGGGTAGTTGACGAGCGGATCGTTGGCTCCGTATTTCGTCTTCATCAAGCGGTAGGCGAAATAGGTGGCCACCCCTTCGTCCATCCACGTTTCACTGTAGCCGTGCGTGCCGACCACGTTGTACCACCATTGATGGCAGGTTGCCTGGGCCACCAGATAATCGACGAACCCCTTGGCCAATTTGGGCATGCCGAGGATGCGCGAGTCGATCAGAATGAGACCGGAGCATTCGTTGCTGTTCCAACCGAAATACGACTCGACGACGGTAAAATGTCGATAGGGATAGGGACCGAACCAACGGCTATAGGTCGCCAACGCCTCGCGGGCGCTTTCGACGGCGAAGCGCGCGTGGTGTTCGTGTTTCGGATCGGCCAAGCAGCGGACGGTAATATCGCCGCACTTGCCGGTGTATTCGTGGAAGCGGTCGCTGCAAACGAGCGAGAAGTCGCGCGCGTAAAAGGGGGCGAAGTCGATTTGTCGCCGACCGTTGGCCAACGAGGTATCGGTCAACACCGCCGCCGAGCAGGCGACTTTTTGCTGGCACGGCAGCGTCAGCCGCGCCGTGTACAGTCCGGCTTCGTTGTAGAACGGCTGATGCCAGCAAACGTAAGGCGTCGGCTGCCACCCAGTTTGATTGTACACCGCCAACACCGGCAGCCAGTTCGTGAGATAGGTGATGCCACGCCAGTGTCCCCAGCGTCCGTACTTCTCCGGTAGCTTCAAGACGAAGTCCAGATCGACCGTAACCGTCTCGCCCTCAAGCAGCGGACGCGGCAGAGGGACGACCAACGCCGAGTCGTTCTTCTCGTCGTAGTGAAACGGCAAACGGTCGCCGTCCGGCGAGCGGGGGGCGTCGGCCCCCTGAGTCTTCTCCGCCGAGCGGGGGGCGTCAGCCCCCTGAGTTTTACCCCCGCTCGCCGTCCCCTCCACTTTGCGCGGTTGCCCCAATTCTTCCGTATTCTCCTCGCGTTCTATCTTCATCAAACGCACTTTGCGGACATCTAGGGCGTGGCCCTCGAAGTCGAGCGATTCGCTGGGCATCATCCGCAAGATCTCGAAAATCTTGGAGGTCATGCCCACATCTTTATCGGGCAGCTGATAGTGGCTATGGGCGTTGAAGATCAGTTCGTTGGCCGGTCGCGCTTGGCAATTGGTCCAGACGATGCGTTGGCGCACGACGGCAAGGTGGGCATCGGTGTCGAGTTGGATATCGAGGAAATAGCGCGGCAAGGGAGACGGCGCGCCGGCCCGCGTTGGGTCGGCGGTCAAAATCAACGCCAACGCGCCGAGCGCGAGGCGGAATTGCGAGTTAATCGTAGCTCGATCCATTACCGCCCTGAGATCCTTTGAACGTCGAATCCCGGAAGACGCCTCGCCTGGCGGCGCTGAGCGACTTATGAAAATCTCTGCGTCCGCGCGGCATACCATGAGAACCGAGCGAATGTCTAGCCCGAATATGTCACCGCGGAGATCACGGAGATTGAATCTCAAGAGTTTAAACTCATGGAGGGTCGAACGAGCTTGCCCCGGCGACATGCGAGGCCGGTGTACTTAACTCATTTCTCCTGCTTCCTCTGCGCTCACTGCGTTCTCTGGGGTGCGCAATCTGGGCTAGGGCAAATCCCCGTTCCCACCCAAGTATCAGACGAACACCTACCCAGGCTACGCAGCACGGTTCTTCGACCCTTTTCGTTCCATTGTTCGACGACCGCGGCGAGGCGAGCGAATCCATGGACGGATACGGTTCAATCTTGGTGATCCAAGACAGGGGAACCCTACGATTTCTCGACGTTGGCCTGTCTTCGCAAAAACGCGAAACCGTTCGCTTTGCTGCTTGCATTGCGCCCATGGGGCCGTTAGAATCATATCCGCCTCTGCTCCTGCCCTCCGTGAGCCGCCTGCCTCGTTAGGCCCGCCTCGGCCTCTCCCGAACGCGGTCCCGTGTGAGATTCTCCCGCCGGTCGTCGTCTGTCCGGCGCGCGAGTGTGTCCGACCAACCGAGTGAGCATCCAGAAATGAATACTGCTGAACCCGTCTCCGCCGCCGATGTCCAAGCCGTCGAGCAACTGCGATCCGCCCACCGCCAACTCCGCCAGGAGATCGGCAAGATCATCGTCGGCCAGGAACACGTTCTCGATCAGCTACTTACGGCGATCTTTTGTCGCGGCCACGCCCTGCTCATGGGCGTGCCCGGTTTGGCCAAGACGCTCATGGTCAGCACGTTGGCCCAAGCGCTCGACATGAGTTTCAAACGCATTCAGTTCACCCCCGATCTCATGCCGTCGGACATCACCGGAACCGAGGTCATTCAAGACGATCCGGTCAGCAAGCAACGTATGTTCAAGTTCTTACCCGGACCCGTATTCGCCAACATCCTGCTCGCCGACGAGATCAACCGCACGCCGCCGAAAACCCAAGCCGCGCTCCTCGAAGCCATGCAAGAGCGCAAAGTCTCCATTGGCGGCAGCGATTATCCCATGAAAGATCCGTTCTTCGTCTTGGCCACGCAGAACCCCATCGAACAAGAGGGAACCTATCCCCTGCCCGAAGCCCAGCTCGACCGCTTCTTGTTCCTCATCAAAGTCGATTATCCCAGCGACGCGGAAGAGGAACGGATCATGCGGCAAGGCACGTCGGATGTGTCCTTCTCCATCGGCAAGATCCTGCACGGCGACGATATTCTGCGCTTGCAGCACGTCGTCCGCCGGGTTCCGGTGGCCGACCACGTGTTCGCTTACGCCAAGCGTCTGACGCGCATGACCCGCCCCAACACGCCGGAAGCGGCGGACTTCGTGAACAAATGGTTGACGTGGGGAGCCGGCCCGCGCGCCAGCATGAACCTGATCCTCGCCGCCAAAGCGCATGCCATCCTGAACGGCAACGTTCACGTCTCCGCCGCCGACGTGGCCGCCGTCGCTCCGCCGATCCTCCGCCATCGCCTCATCCCCAACTTCACCGCCCAGAGCGAAGGCATCAGCGTGGACGACGTGATCCAACGCCTGTTGCAAGCCATCCCCAAGAACCAGGCCGCGTAAGACAAAAGGATTCACCGCGGAGGCGGTGTCTATGGGTTCTTCGTTATGACACAAACCTTACCAGCCGATGTTGTCGCTCGCGCCCAAGCCTTGGGACTCAAGGCGCGCGGCGTCGTCGAGGGATTGCGCATCGGCGATCACAAAAGTCCCTATCGCGGCTTTTCCGTCGAGTTCGTGCAGCACCGCGAGTACGTTCCCGGCGACGACATCCGCCACATCGACTGGAAGAGCTACGGCCGCTCCGAGCGCTACACCATCAAGCAGTACGAACAGGAGACGAATTTTATCGGCCACGTCGTCGTCGATGCCAGCCGCTCGATGCTCTACGGCGAGGGAGGGACGAACAAACTGGAATACGCCAAGCTGATCGCGGCAACACTGGCTTATGTGATTATCCATCAACGCGACAGCGTCAGCCTGGGCATCTTCGATTCGGCCTGGCGCTTCCGTCTTCCTCCGAGCAGCCAACCGGGCCACATGCAGACGATCTTGCAACAGCTGGAAAGCGCCGAACCGCGCGAGAAGACGGCCATCGCCCCGCTGTTGCACGATCTGGCCCAGCAAGCCCGGCGGCGCGGCCTGGTGTTTCTGATCTCCGATTGCTTCGACGATGTGCCCAGCCTGATGAACGCGCTGCAACACCTGCGCTTTCAGGGACACGAAGTCACCGTCTTTCACGTTCTCCATCCCGATGAGATCGGCTTCCCCTTCGAGGGCATGACGAAGTTCGACGCGATGGAGGAACGCATGCACGTTCTGACCCGCCCCCATTTGATTCGACCGACGTACCTGCGGGCGGTGCAACGCTATTTGGACGAGCTGACGGCTGGTTGTCGGGCGAATCGCTGCGATTATGCGTTGATGGACACGTCGCGCCCGCTGGCGCAGACGTTGACGGAGTATTTGGCTCGGCGTTTACAGGGACCGTGATTTTCGGGGCTTCTATGTCGTTCCTCGCACCTTATCTGCTCGGCGGTTTGGCGGCTTGCGGCATCCCGATCGCGCTGCATTTCTTCTATCGCAGCCGCTATCGCACCGTGCCGTGGGCGGCGATGAAGTTTCTGCTCGACAGCATCGAACAAACGAGTCGGCGACTGCGTTTCCAAGAATTGCTGTTGCTCGTCCTGCGCGTCGCGGTCCTCGCTCTGTTGGCCCTGGCCCTGGCGCGGCCTTCGACGACGGCGGCGCGCGGCGGAGGACAGGGCGACGCGGTCGATGCGGTCTTATTGATCGACAATTCGCTGAGCATGGGGGCGCGCGATGGAGTCGCGCCGATCGAACCAGGCAGCGACGTGTACCTTTCCGCGCTCAAAGAGTTTGCCGCCGGAGACGGCACGGTTCGGCGAATCGACCGAGCCAAGGCGGCGGCGTTGGCCGTGCTGACGAGTTTGCCGCCGCATTCGACCGCGCAGGTGATCGCCGTCTCCGACCGCGCCGCGCTCGTGGGGCCACAAACGCCGTCGCACCTGGACCAAGCGCGGAAAATTGTCGCTGAGATGGAACTCTCTCAACAAGGCAGCGATCTATTGCCCGGCATCGGCGAAGCGGCGGCGACGCTGCGGCGCGGCCAATCGCCGAACAAGGAGCTGTATCTGTTCGGCGACATGCAGCGGCGCGGCTGGGAAGCCCAAGCCTCGTCGCTCTCCGAAAAGCTCAAAGAGTTGCAAGGCACCGCTCGCATTCATCTCGTGCATTGCGCTCAGCGAACCCCCGATAACGCCGCCATCGTCGGCATCACGCCGCAGAGCAGCCTGCGCACCGGCGAACGCGCCGACTTCGCCGTCTTGGTGCGCAACACCTCGGCGAACGCTCTGCGAAACCTGAGCGTTAGCCTCGAAGTAGACGGCAAAACGGCCGAGAGCGATACCCGCCTTCTCGAAGAACTCAAGCCGGGAGAGACGCGCGCCGTCCTGCTGACCGGAATGCTCGACCGCGCTGGCCGCCGTATCCTCACGGCGCGACTGAAAGCGGACGATCTCGACGGCGACAACCGTTTCGACGAAGTGATCGTCGTTCACGACCGCGTCGGCATCTTAGTCGTCGATGGCGCGCCCAATGACCTTGAGCCACGCAATGCCGGTAGCTTTTTCCTCCAGCACGCTTTGAATCTACCCGCGCAAGTCACATCGGCGGCGCGAGCCACGCCGCGTTCGCTCGTCAACAAAGATCTGTGCATCCTGGTCAATGTGCGACTGGAGGCCAACGGCAAGAACGAGGGCGGCAGCCTCGCGCCGGAGTTCGTCAAGAGCCTCGCCTCCTTCGTCCGCGATGGCCACGGGCTGATGATCTTCTCCGGCGGGAACGTCGAGCCGGAGGCTTACAATCGTCTGCTGTTCGAGCAACGAAGATTGCTACCCATGAAGATCGCCAAAGTGTCTCATTCGCCCGGCGACAAACCGTGGACGCTGGACCGCCAGAGCGCCGAGACGAATCCTTTCGCCAAATTCCGCGAGGAGGAAGGCTACGCCGGGGTCGATCGCATTGAAGTCCGCCGCATCGTCGAGTTGGAAAAACAGCCGCAAGGCACCGATTCGCTCGACGAGACCCGCGTGCTGTTGCGCTATGGCAACGGGATGCCGGCCGTCGTCGGGCGCAAGCGGCCCGGCGAGGGCGAGGTGATGTTCGTCACAACCTCCATGAGCGATCCCCAATGGACCGATTGGTTCATCGCGCCGCCGTTCGTGCCGTTCGTACAGATGTCGCTCAATTATTTGTTGCAGGGGCAGCCGGAGGCGCACAATCGCATCGCCGGCGAACCGTTGCAATGGCAAGCGCCTAAAGCCGGCACGACGGCGGCCTACGACCTCGTGCGTCCCGACGGCGAGTCGGTGCGACTGGGCTATCCGGAAACGGTGGCCGGTCGGCCCCTCGTGACGGCCGAGGACACGGCGAAGGCCGGAATCTATCGCATCGTGGCTGCCAATCGAGCCGCGCAGCCCGGAGCCGAGGAACCCGATGGCGAACGAATCCTCGACGAGCCGGATGGCGTGCCGTTCGCCGTCACTCCCGACGTGCGCGATAGCGAACAACTGCAACCGTTGCGGCCCGAAGAGATCGACGCGCTCACGGGAGCCAAGGTTGCCCACTGGAGCGCCGGCGATGACAGCGGGCTATTCGGCGACGGCGCGCGGATGAAAAGCGAATGGACCATGTGGCTATTGACGGCATTGTTCGTCTTCGTTCTGGGCGAGACGGTGTTGGCCTGGTTCTGCGGTAGAGCGTGGTGAGGCGTGTAGGAGGAGAAGATGCTTGGGAGTAAGCACTGGTTTCACTGGCGTGTCAGTGTCTCGGTCAGACCATGAACGAGAACACAACAATAACGAACAGGTTCGTACAATGAAACGACGTTGTTTGCGTCTCGCTCGGGCCGTTGTGGCTGTAGATTGAATCTCTCTTGTACTTTTTACCCGGTTAGTAACCAGTAACTATTTAGGTCCAAGGCTACCAAAAAATGATTCAAGCCGCCCCGCCTACAATCGATACGGTTAGTCGTTTACTTGCGTCAGACGCTGGACTTAGCGTCTGCTACGACCCGCCAGCTATTCCCCCGACGGATGGAGTTTTCGAGCCGCCCCCCTCGGGATTACACTGCGAACTTTCAGACTACCTCAAACGCCAATTCCCACGAGGCTTGTTCCGCCATCAAGGGGCAGCAACCCAACAGCTTCTCGCAGGTCGGAATACGGTCGTAGCGACCCGGACATCTTCTGGTAAATCACTTATCTACACGCTCGCGGTCTTCGACCGACTACTTACTGAGCCTAACTCCACAGCCCTGTTTCTGTTTCCGCAAAAGGCACTGGCGAACGATCAACTCCAGAAATTCATTGCAGCGGCCAACGACATTCCTTCGATAGCCCGTCAGCGAGCAGCAACCCCGCACTTGATCGCGCGCTACGATGGGGCGACCTCGGAGGGTGATCGCCCAGAAATCCGCAAACAGGTCCAAATACTTCTGACCAATCCGGACATGCTACATTACGCCATTCTGGCGTATCCCGGCAACTGGGATCGCTTCCTGTCCCAGCTGCGGTACGTCGTCGTGGATGAGTGCCACGAGTATCGGGGTATCTTCGGGACCAACGTCTGTTACCTGTTTCGACGCCTGAGAGCGTTATGCCGAAGACACGACTCGTCGCCGACCTTCATTGCCACCTCGGCCACTATGCAGTCGCCCCAAGAGCACCTGGAGAGGCTTACCGGACTTCCGTTCGTATGCGTCGGCCCGGACGAGGATGGCAGCAATCAAGGTGAACGGAAGTTCTGGATGGTGCGGTCGGAGGAACATGCCTACGACGCGGGTAGAAAGATCACGCTGTCTCTTGCCAAGGATGACTTAACCGTCCTCACGTTCTGCCTCAGTCGAACCGCGGCGGAACGGATGATGGCTCGGTCTGGACCGGACAACAAGGAGGCAGAGTCGCCTTTCGTCCGCGTCTACCGAGCTGGATTGACGCCGGAGGAGCGCCAGGAGATCGAGCGAGGACTGCGAGATCGAACCGTTCGGGCGGTATTCTCGACCAGCGCCCTCGAACTCGGAATAGATATTGGAGCTATCGATGTGGTTGTGTGTGTCGGGCTGCCGACGACGATGATGAGCCTTCTGCAACGGGCCGGGAGGGCGGGGCGGGCAGGAAAACAGGGAGCGGTGATACTAGTCCCTGGCGAGACGCCGATCGACGCCTATCACTCCACTCACCCGTATCAACTGTTCGAGCGGGAACACGAACCGCTTGCACTGAACTTGAGCAATCAGCGTGTTCTTTACCTGCACTATGCCTGTGCGGTGAAGGAGGCTGGGGATGAAGCACGGTTGGACGCCGGAATGTTGGGGGCGGAGATCGCTGCCGTGAAAGCAAAGAGAGCCACAGGGGAGTTAAGGGAAGAAGTGTTCTACCTGACGGAGCCACACCGAGCCGTCCGCATCCGAGGTACAGGAGACGAGGCGTACAAATTGGTTTGTGGTCAGGACGAAATCGGTGAAATCGACCCTTTCCACTTGCTTCGAGAGGCTCCGCGGAACGGCATCTACTCGCACGGCGGCTTGCGGTATCGTGTGAAGGATGTTTTGGAGAAACAGCGGCAGGTGCGGTTGGCCCGCGAGTTTAGCCCCCATTTCACTACCTCCACCGTTCGGACAAGTATCCGCGTACGGCGGTTGCCGATTCTCAGTCAGCACGGCCGGGTCGTGGTAGCTCGGGCGACTTTGGACGTAAACGACTACCTGCTCGGCGTGACTGAGAAGCATCTGTCCGGCGAGTTGGTCCGCAGTTATGCAGGGGCCGGGATGCCGAACAACTGGCTGCCAACGGAGGGGACCATGCTGCGGCTCGAACGACCGCTCTGGGAGGAAGTGATCGCCCAACTCGGAGAACCATCGGCCAAGGCCGGGTTGGACACGATTGCCCGGCTGTTCGGGAGCCTGTTCCCTACAGTGACCGGGCCGTGCGATGCGTCCGACTACTCCTCCGCGGCGGACACTCCGAAAGACGGGCCGCCGGCCGTCTACCTCTATGATATGGTCCCTTACGGCGTGGGCTTGACAGTCGAGGCATTCGACCGGATGGCCGATCTAGTCGCACGCGCGGCCGAGCAGGTTCGTAGCTGCCGGTGCGGGACAGACGAGGGGTGTTTCCAGTGTGTGCGCAATCCGCAAGCAGAAGTCTCGGCGAGCAAGGCGGCGACGCTCGCCCTCTTGGAGATGATCGAGGTCGAGTTGGCGACTCCTCCTGTGGTAACCCAGCCCGACGAAGGCCCGACGGTCCCGGTCGGGAACTGCCCGAAGTGTCATACACCGCGGCAGCCCGCCGCCCGGTTTTGCAGCAACTGCGGTAAGAAACTGGAGGACGGCCCCATGACTCCCGCCACGTCCATCGCCCGTCTGTCCGCGATTTACCCGACCGCAAGGATCTGCGGCCGGTTCATTACCCGCTTGGAGGAATCGTACCTCGACCGGGCCATCCTCGACGCGGCGACTGCGGTCGAGATGGGCCGGGAACAACTCGGCTGGTTCGTCGGACGGCACTCGGGGCCCGAAACGGCGGTCAGGCAATTCGGCCGCCTTGAGGGGAACCCAGAAGAAGGCGGCGTCTGGGTTGTCGTGCCGCACAGCAAGGATTTGGCGAACGAGATGTTCGACAAATGGCCGCACAGCGATCGCGTTACCGAAAGACCGACATCACGGAACACCGCGTGGCGGTCCCGAAAAGTGTGGATTGCCATACCGGAAGACTTGAAGCAACTCCTCCCGCTCGCCCGTGCATTCAAGCCCGGTCTAGCCGGGGTGATCGTCCTCGACCCGCCGTGCATCATGTACAAGGCCCGGGGCGGGACCGACTCATGGGGCAAAGTGCATCGCAACGACCGCCCGCAGCATGTCGTCAACTTCCGTGCGGAACTCGACGTGGATGGCTGGCAGCCGCCCCTTCTCTTGCTCACTACCAAGCCGGCCAAGGCAGTCAACACAGAGATAGTTGCCAGAGCGTTCTGCCTGAACGGGTTCCGGTTCATCGCTGGCGACTCGTTCGACTGTTGCGACACGCCGATCATAGATGTCTAGTTGCACCGGCTTTCGACAGAATTGATTTAACGGACGGAAAAACAAGCATGCACTGGCTCCAACGACTGCATTTGCCGGCGGATCTTCCGCTCCAACCGCCCTTGGTTGAGAACTGCCCGACTTGTCAGAAACCGCGACGACGCGCCGCTCGGTTCTGTAGCATCTGCGGCGAGAAGCTGGAGGTCTTCCCATGACTCCTGGCGATCCGCTTTTGCGCCGTCTATCGGCGATCTATCCGACTACGCGGGTTTGCGGCAATCGCATTACCCGGTGGGAGGAACAGGCTCTCGGCTTCGCTGTCCTTGATGTGACGACCGCCTCCGAGATGGGCCGCGAACAAATCGGGTGGTTCGTCGGCAAACACCCAGGGTTCGACCGAGCGATCGAGCAATTCGGAAGGCTCGATGTGAATCCAAGAGGTGGTGTGTGGATTATCGTTCCGCGCAGCTATGATTTGGCGATAAGATTGTACGAAAAATGGCCATACCGACGGTATGTGCAAGAGCGGCCTCGGAATCATAGCTCTACTTGGAACTCCCGAAAGGTATGGGTTGCCTGTCCGCAGGATCTGGCGCGATTCGTGTGTCGCGCCCGAGAGCAAGTGCCTGGCATTGCCGGATTGATCGTTTTCGACCCGCCGTGCGATATTCACCGAACGAGCAACGGGGTGCTTTGCTATGATTCCACGCAGCGTGTCGTCAATTTCCGATCCGACCTGGGTCTGCATGACCGGCAGCCGCCACTCCTCATGCTCACCACCAGGCCGGCCAAGACTATAAATACCGATGTTGTTGCCAGGGTATTCGGTCTAAATGCATTCTGGTTCATTGATGGAGATTCGTTTAATTGTTGCGCTACCCCGATTGCATGAGGGTCATGGCAGTATCCGATGTAGAGTTTGATACACGAGGCGGAAGAATTAGCATGCACTGGCTTCAACGACTGCATTTGATAGAGGCTCCCGAGAACACCGTGCTGCGTTCGGCGGAGTTGAGCTGGCGCGGATTGCTGCCCGTGTGGCTTTCGGCGCTGTTGCTCTTGGGCGCGTCCGCCGGGGTGATCTACTTGTATCGCCGTGAAAATGCGCGGCTCAGCGCGGCCCGGCGTCTGCTTCTCGCTGGGTTGCGCATCGCGTTGATTGCTCTGGTTCTCGTCCTGCTCAGTCGTCCCGTGTTGATCGCTTCGTTCCACGGCGAACGTCCGCGTCCCGTCGTGCTGCTGATCGACGACACCGAAAGCATGAAACAGCGGGACCGCCGAGTTTCCGACGCCGACCGCTTACGCGTCGCGCTGGCCAAGGGGCTGCTGCCGTGGAATACCGCGCTTACCGAGACCGATCGACTGTCCGCACTGTCCCCCGAACAATTGGCGAATCCAACCCGCGCGGAGTTGGTGCAGGCGATTTTGTCGAATAACGATCTGAAATTGCGCTCTTCGCTCACCGATAAAGGGCCGCTGCAAGAGTTTCAATTCGATCGCAAACTTCATGGGGTCGGCGACACGACACTCGATCCGAGTCACACCGCTTTGGCCGATTCGCTGCGCGAGGTTCTCGTGCGGAGCGGCGGCGAGTTACCCGCGGCTATCGTCGTCTTGACCGATGGGCGCGACAATGCCAGCAAGCTCACCCTTCAAGAAGCCGCCGAGATGTGCCGCGACAAGGACGTGCCGCTGTTCGTCTACGGCGTCGGTTCGTCCAGCGGCGGCGTGCTGCAAATCAAGGACGTAACGCTGCCCAATACCATCTTCGTGGACGACAAGGCGGAGGCGGCGGACGACCCCATCGAAATCGTCGTGCGCTGGCGCTGTCGCGGATTCAAGCAAGGGACAGTGCTTCTGAACGTGCAGCTCGGCGATCAAAAGATAAGCCGGGAGATTGCGGCCAAGGAAGGCGAGGAGTTGCGCGAGATTCTGACGTTTGTGCCGCACAAAGGCAAGGAGGGTCTGCGCGAGTTCACCGCCACGCTGGAGATGAAGCAAGACTCCACCACGCGCGACCGGGTGCAGCGGTCGGTCCAGGTCAAGAATAGCCGAGTCAAGGTGTTGTACGTTGAGAATCTGCCGCGGCGCGAGTACAAGTTTTTACAGCCGTTGCTCGACCGCGATCGGCGTGTCCTTGCCCGCTATTTCCTCGTCGAAGGCGATCCGCGTCTGGCCGAGAATCGCCCCAGCGATCCGGCGGCGTCGCTGTTCCTCGATGCCTTTCCGGAGAATTTTCCCGACCCGTCGAGCCGCGACACCGACCCCAAGCCCTACGATCTGTTGATCCTGGGCGACGTGGCCCCCTCGGCTCTCGGACCTCAAGGGATAAAAGCGATCCAGAAATTCGTCAAAGAAGGAGGCGGCTTGGCGATTGTGGCCGGTCGGCAGCACATGCCCGCCGACTATGTGGACACCCCCTTGGCCGAGGTCATGCCCGTCGAGTTTAGCCGGCAAGCGTTTCCCATTCTGGCGGAAGCGCGTACGCAAGCGTTCCGGCCATCGTTGACTTACGACGGCGAACAGAGCGGCACCATCGCCCTCGCCGACGGTCAGGAGGACAATCTGCGACTGTGGAAAGAGGACTTATGGAAGGACGGTCGCGGCTTCCATTGGTTCTACCCGGTCAACGGTTTACGTCCGGCGGCGACGGCTCTGTTGGTGCATCCCGAACGGAAAAACGGCCAGAAGCCCAACGACAAACCGATGCCCTTGATCGCCTCCCAATACTACGGTAAAGGCGAGGTGTTCTTTTTGGGCGTGGATGAAACCTGGCGTTGGCGCGACAGCACCGGCGACCGCCTGACTTCGCGTTTCTGGGGTCAGATCGTCACGCAATTGGGCTTGCCGCACCTGCTCGGCCACTCGCGCCGCGTGCAATTGGAATTGGAGCGCGGCGAAGCCATTTTGGGTAGACCGGGAACCATGAAGGCCCGTTTGCTCGACAAAGATTATGAGCCGCTGACCCGGCCGAGCGTTCGCGCCGTGTTGGTGCAACAAGATGCGGCCGCGGGACAAAAGCGCGAGCAACCCATCGAACTGAAACGCATCAAGAGCATGCCCGGCGAGTATCGCGCCACGCTGCCCAACGATACGCCGGGGCGCTTCGAGTTGAAGGTGGAAGAATCCGAGGGGCTGGAGCCGTCGTCGTTATCGTATCGGGTCGAACGGCCACCGGGACACGAGACCGAGATCGCCGGCATGGCCGAGGAGTCGCTGCGCGAGGCAGCCCAGACGAGCGGCGGACGATTCTACCGCGAGGAAGATTTGCAGCACTTAGCGGCGGACGTTCCACCGCGCTCCCTACCGTTCGTGCAGCGGCAAGAGAAACTGCTGTGGAGTTCGCTGACGATGCTGCTGTTCGTCGGCCTGATAACCGCGGAATGGGTTCTGCGGAAGTTCTCGAACCTGAGTTGATGCCTTATGGTCCCCCGCTCGATTCAACGACAACTGAAACGACTCCGCCGCCGCGAGCGCTTGCTGCGGCTGGCGTGGGCGGCGGCGCGCGCAGTCGCCGTCTTCGCCGTCGTTCTCGCCGCCGCCTGTTTGATCGACTTCACCGTCGATTTGTACCGCGATACGCCGTCCTGGCTGCGTTGGGGGCTGCTCGTCGGACAGATGGCATTATGGACCCTCGGCGGAGCGTTCGTCCTCGTGCAACTGGCTCGAAAGCTCGGCGATAACGAGTTGTCGCTGTGGATCGAAGACAAAGTGCCGCGGTTGGGGCATCGCCTGATCTCGGCGGTGCAACTCAATCGTCCTGGGGCGGATACCAAAGGCATGTCGCCGGCCATGATCGCCGCCGTGACGAAGCAAGCCGAGGATCAAGTGGCCGCCACCGACTTCGCCTCGATTGCCGACACAAGGCGTCTCAAATGGACGGCGCAACTCCTCGCCCCGGTTCTGTTGGCATTGGGTCTCTCGTTCGTTTTGTGGCCGGATACCGTGCGAGCTTTGTTGGCGCGCCAGATGCTCGACGATCGCGCCATTCCGCGCTCCGTGACCATCGAAAGCGCCCGCTCCCAACAAGTGTGGCCCGCGAACGAAGAAGGCGTGCTGCGCTTCCGCGTTCGAGGGGCGTTCGCCGAGCATCTTCGCGGCGAGGTCCGCCTCGATCTCCCCGACGGCGAAGCCGAACGCCACGAACTGATCTTTGAATCGACCGACGATCTCGGTGCGATCTACCTGGCGCGCGTCCCGCCTTTGACCCGCGATTTCAACTATCGCGCCTGGCTGAAGGATGGACGCACCCACGAATCGGCTGGCGTTCATTTTGAACCGCGCCCGATTGTGAAGCGTCAGCGCGCCTGGGTGCAACTGCCCCCATCGATCGGCTTGCGGTCGAACGGTAAGCCCTACGAAGAAGCGCAAAAGGGCAGCGATGTCGTCTTTCGGCTTGCCAAGTCGTCGGCGCGCGTGGCCATCGAAACGCAAAAGCCCATCGTCGAGGCGAAGGTCGAGGTTCTGGGTCCGCCGCTGCTGGGCGGGTCGGTTTTGGCGAGTCGGCAGCGCAAGCTACCGGGCGACGGCGCGGTTCGATCCGAAGTCGTCCGGCGCTCGGTCGATCTCGAAGTGGGAGACGATGGTCGCACGGCGGAGGGGGTGTTCTCGTTTGAACCGGGCATTCGCCCCGAATTGCTCTCGACGTTGGCGGCTTCGCTGCCCGTCGGTGGCCCGGCGAGTTTGCCCTGGGCCGCCCTCTTCCTGGTGGCGCGCGGCGAACCGATGCAATCCGAAACGGCGTATCGCATCGTCGTCCGCGACGAGTTCGATCTGGAAAATACCGACAAGCCGCGCCGGAGCATCCGCACCGCGCCCGTCGATCCGCCCGAAGTCGCCCTGTTACCCGAAGCCCTGCCGTCGCGCAACGGCCAAGTCTCGGAAGACGACGAAATCGAGGGGATTCCCATTCTTCTAGGCCAGCGCGTGCCGTTGGCATACGAATGCAAAGCGAGCTACGGATTGAGCCACGCCCGGCTGCGCTATCGCGTCATTCCGCGCGCCGTCAGCCGCGACGATGACGGCGAACCGGGCGAGGGCGAGTTCTTGCCCCTGCCGTTGGGATCGCGGCGCGGACCTTCCGGGCGCGCGTTTCGAGAGCGTGAGTTTTTCACTCTTCCCTCCGGCGATCCCGACCAATTGGGCGACCTCGAAGGCGGTGGGCGCTACGACTTCGATTCGTCCGGCATCCCCAACGGCAAGGGCGGACTGCTCCGGTTGCAAGAGGGGGATCGCATTCAGTTCTACGTCGAAGTCTTTGGCCGCGCCGATCCGGAAGGCGTGCCGGGACGATCCGCCGTCCGCGAAAAAGAGGTCGTCAACCAACGCGATTTCTGGGCCTGGATCGAGAAGAAAGAAGACCACAAGGAGCGCATTCGCCGTCTGGAAGAAGAGCAGCGCGGCTTGGCGGGCATCGTCTCTCTCTTGCCCGAAGATCGTCCGCGCCCGCCCGACCGCACGAATCCCATTCCTCCGCTCGGTCCTCCGCCTTCGCGCGTTCAAGAAGGCGACGGCGTCCTTGGCCGCGATTGGCAGATGCTCGGCCCGTTCGCCGACGACAACGACACCGGCCATGCTCGCGTCTATCCGCCGGAAGGCGAGACGACCGATCTTTCCAAACGGTACGACGGCATCGGCGGCAAAGTCGGCTGGCAGGTCTACCACGGATTAACGGATAAAGTCGATCTGCAAAAGTTTTTCGCCCGCGGCGAGGCGGGAGTCGCCTACGCGGCCTGTTGGATTCGCTCCGCCGGTTCGCAGCGCGTCGTCTTGAACACCGGCAGCGATGACGGCATCAAAGTCTGGATCGACCGCAAGCTCGTTCTCGACAAGGCCGTCCACCGCGAGGCCATCCCCGCCGACGACAAAACGCCCCTCACCCTGCGCGACGGCTGGCAAGAGGTTTTGGTCAAAGTCGATAACCGCTTCGGCAGCTGGGCGTTCTATTTCGATATTGTCGATGTAAATACGGGCAAATCGTTGCCGCTCCAGCGCCTTCAGGTGCGCACAACGCCGTTGACGCAGTTCGAGGGCAAGGCGTTCGTCAAAGAATGGCTGCTGCTCGGTCCCTTCGCCGCCAAGGAGAATCAGGCGCACTCCAAGGAGTTCCCTCCCGAACGCGATCCGGTCGATCTCAAAAAAGAGTACGACGCGCGCAAGGGCAAAGTCCGCTGGAAGGAGTATCGAGCCAAGGAAGGGCGGATCAATCTCGTCGAGGCGTTTGCGTTGAAGGGCGACGAGGCCCGCGACGCGGTCGGCTACGCCGTCTGTTGGGTCCAGTGCGACAAAGAGAAAATGGCGATTCTGGCCACCGGCAGCGACGACGGCATCAAGGTCTGGATCAATCGGGGCATCGTTCACGACAAAGCCGTCGCGCGGACGGCGGAGCCGAGCAGCGACCGCACTCCGGTGCGCCTCAAAGCGGGATGGAACGAGGTGTTGGTCAAGATCGACAATCGAATGTCGGATTGGGCGTTTTACTTCGAGTTGCTCGATCCGCCGACCGGCAAGGCGTTGCCCGGTGTCACCTATCGCCTTCAGCCGCCGGACAAAGACAAGAAAAAGTAACACCGTTGGACAGGGCGCGTTACTCTATGGGGTACGAAGGGGTTTCACGATAGGATGCCGAAGTCCGGCATCTCTGGCTTCCTCCGAGGAGTTTCCATGCTTCGCACAAGAAAGATCGGCGTTGTGGTTTGGATGGCTCTGGCGAGCCTATCCTGGTCCGGCTCCGCGCCGCGGGCGGCGGAGTCCGTTGCCGATCTGGCGACGCAGCGGGAAAAGCAAAGGCAAATCAAGGTTGAGACCGACCGGCTCGTTCGCCGCGTCGAGACCACGATTCGTTTGCTCGAATACAACCGCCTCGACAAAACGGCGGAGAAACAACTGCTCGACCAAATGTCCGGCACGCTCGGCGGGCTGAGCCGCGAACAGATGTTGCAACTCATCGCCGCCTTGGACAAAGCCGACAAAGCCGATGGTACGACGCGCGACGGACATCTGAAGGAAGTTGAAACCCGGCACGAGCAGATCGTCCTGGGTCTGAAAAGCCTGCTGGCGCGCTTCGACGCCATCAAGAGCATTGATGAAGCGGCGGAACGGCTCGACAAAATGTCCCGCGACGAACTCGATCACTATCTGCAAAACGTGCAGATGGCCTGGGAGGACGAGAACGCCGCCAAACTGCCCAAGAACGGCGACCTTCGCTTTCGGACGGAGAAACTCGCCGGTGAAGAGACGTTCTTGCACCGCGATCTCAGCACCCTGCTCGCGCAGCTGGACGGACTGAAAAAGCTGTTGCCGCCCGAACACGCGGAACGCCTTCGTCGCATGGAAGCGGTCCTCCGTTCGTCGAATCTACTCGACAATATGCTCGCGGCCAGCCGTCACATGCGCGGCTACGGCGCTCCGGTCGAACGGCAGCGACAGTGGCGCATGGCAGCACAGATCCAGTGGCAGGCGTGCGGCGACATTCAAGAGTTGGCCCGCATTCTGCACGGTAATCGAGACCGTTTGTCCGCGCTGCGCGAGGCGCGGCAAAAAGTGGAGCGCGCCATCGAAGATCAAGAAGGCGTGAAGCAAAGCACGCGAACGACCCCGGAAATGGAAAAGCCCGATGCCAAACCCAATGAATTGGCGGAGCTGTATCTCTCGTGGGCGCGCGGCCTGAGCAGCCGACAAGCCAGCCTGGAGTTCGACGCGCGTGCCGTGCAATCGGCGATCGTACCGCACGCCAAGGAGTTGGCCCAGAAGTTCGATCCGCTCGAAAAGATCCTGCGCGAGGCTCAGAGCGCACAGCGCGGGCTGGGCGCGCGCGGTTCGGATGCGAACAAGGCGATTCCGCCGCAAGATGGTGCGCTGACCCAATGGAAGGCGATTCAAGCCGAACTCGATCGTCTGCTCGCCGACGCGGAGAAGGCCCAAGCCGATCCGCTGGCCAATCTGAAAGACAAGCTCGCCCAGGTCGAACAGATTATCAAGGAACAAAAGGATCTGCGCGACAAAGCGGACGAAGCCGGCAAGACCGAGCAAGCCCAGCGTTTGCCCTATCTGGAACCGAAGCAAGAAGACTTGGGCAAGCGTACCGAAGACCTCGCCCGACAACCCAGCGCGTCTAAGCCGGAGACGAATAAGGCTCTCGACAAGGCGGCCAAGGCAATGGAACAGGCGACGAAGCCGCTGAAGGACAAGGAGGCGAAACCTGCCGTGGCCAAGCAGGACGAGGCGCTCGGCAAGTTGGAAGAAGCCAAGAAGGAATTGGCCGAGCAAGTGGCCGAGATCGAGAAACGGCGCGAGGAGATCGCCAAACTCGAAGATGCCGACCGCAAACTGGAAGAGATGATTAAGAAAGAAGGTAAAGTCGCCGACGAAGCCAAAAAGCCGGAGAAGACGGACGCCGACAAATTGGCCAAGGAACAGGGCGAACTCACGCCGCAAACGAAGGAGTTGGGCAAAGAGTTGGAGAAGTCCGCGCCGGAAGCGGCCAAGCACGTCGAAGACGGTGCGAAGCACATGGAAGCCGCCAAAAGCGATCTCGATAAGAAGCAATTGCCTCCCGCCGCTCAGAAAGCGGACCAGGCCGTCGAGAAGTTGAAGGAGGCTCAAAAGGCAGTGGCCAAGGCGCTCGACGAGAAGAAGGGGGCCGAGGCGGCGGAGCAAGCGGCGATGCAGTCCGAAGTCGATCCGTCCAACGCGGCCCAGCAGGTGGCCAAGGCGTTGGAACAGACCGAGCAAGCGGCCAAGGACTCGGCTGCCGCCAAAGAGAAAATGGCGGGCAAACCTCAAGAGTCCAAGCCGAACCTGGCCAAGCTGCAAAAGCAAGTCGCCGAGAAGGCCGACAAGGTAGACGCGCCGCAGGCCAAGCAACCGGCCCGCGAAGCGGCGGAAGCCTTGGAGAAAGGCGATCTGAAAAAGGCGTTGGAAGAACAGAAGAAAGCGCTCGGCGAACTGCAAGACGCCGCTCAAAAGAAGGGCGAACAAGGCGAAGCCCCGGAAGGCGCGCCCATGCCCGAGGAAGCCAAGAACGCCGGCGAATTGGCCCAAGCGCAGAAGGAACTCATGGAAGCCACCAAGGCGCTGGCCAAGTCGGAAGCCGCCAACAAAGCCGCCGAGGCCGCGCTGGCACAGGCCCAGGCCCAAGCGCCGTCCATCGTGAAGCCTCAACTGCAAAAGGCCGGTGAGAAACTGGCTCAAGCCGCCCAGAAGTTGCAACAGGGCGAAGCCCAACCCGCCAACGACGGGCAAATGGAAGCCGCCGAGCAACTGAAGCAGGCATTGCAAACCCTCAACTCGGCCACGGCCCAAGCCGGCGAGAAAGGCGAGGGCGAAGGGGAAGGAGAAAAGCCAGGACAAGGTGAAGGCCAAGGCGAAAAGCCCGGACAAGGACAAGGCGAGAAGCCCGGTCAAGGCCAAGGGGACAAGCCCGGTCAAGGACAAAAACCGGGGCAAGGCCAAGGAGAGAAACCCGGCAAGAGCCAAGAGAAGAACGAGAGTCGCGGCAGCGGCAACCGCGTTGCCGACGGTCAGAAGAACAATGCTCCCTCGCGTCTCAACGACGGACGAGGCGACGGGACATTCCTCCATCTGCCGCCGCGCCAGCGCGAACTCATCAAACAAGCCCTCAACGAGAAGATGCCGCCCGAATACGCCGCGATGATCCAGCAATACTACATCAACATCGCGCGCGGCAAACCCGTTGCTTCGCCATCGAAAACGAAGCCGTAAAGACGACGGAAACGATTGTCTTTCGAGGAGGAAATAGATCGTGCGTTCGACGCTTGCCTTGCTTTTTCTCCTGGGCGCGGCCTATTTCCCGTATCATTCGGGAAGTAGCCGCGCCGTCGCAGACAATCCTCCGTCGAACGAATCGGCGAATCGTGCCGAACTCGAAAAGATTCAGGGAGCCTGGACTCTCTCATCCGTTGAATTGGACGGGAGAGTCCTTCCCGGCCCCCTTGGGAAGGAAGAGATCGTCTTTACCAAAGAGGGCAAAGTTCTCTTCAAAACGCAGACCGTCGAACGGAGCGGCGCGTTCGCACTCGGGACCGACAAGAATCCCAAGACGATGGACCTCACCTTGTCCAAGGGAGAGGGGAAAGTCGTCTGGAGCGTCCTCTACGAAATCGAGGAAGACACCATGAAATGGGGCTTTTCCTCCGATTGGGGAAAGGGAAGTCGTCCAACATCATTTAAGGACGGTAAATTGATCGTCGTGCATCTGAAGCGACAGAGATCGTGACAACTGCATCTTCACCCGGCAGCTGACGCTGCCGGTTCGCCTTGCCCGGCGGTGCGGACCACCCGGCAGCTTACGCTGCCGGTTCGCCTTAAATGCGCGGATCCGATGAGCTGAGCTTGAAATCGAGCCCCGGTTAATCGTATGTTGGAACCTGCCTCCCCACGGCTGAAAACGTGGGCGTTTGAGGATTCGGTCTCGGTTGAAGAGCAGCGATGACGATACAAACCCGCACGATACAGAAGTTGATGCGCGAGGACTTTCCCGGAACGAATCCCCTGGTGGTCGAACCGGCGGAGCGAGATAAAGTTGCCGCCGACCTCAAGGCCCGACTCGAACGTCTCGACGGCGTGGACGCGACGGGCCACTATCATGTCCGTCCGGAGGACAAACCTCGGTTCGTCTACGCTTTTGCGATCCACAATCCCGAAGCGTATTACTATCACTCGCTCCGCATCCGTTTTCGCCTCCAAGTGGACGAAGAAAATCGGCTGACGATTCAAGAGGCCCACGGTAGCCATTCGGCAATGGTCGGCGACTTGGAGGAAGTGGTAACTTTCGTCCGCCATTGCAAGCAACAGTTGGACCGGCAGAAGGCATTGCGAACGAAACGGAGCAAGGTGCGGGATTTGTACTCGCAGGCCATCCTCGCCCACGTTCGCAAACTGGCCAAGGTAGAACGCTTCGATTTTATGAGCGAGTCGGATGCGCAAAAGCTGAATCTGTTTATCAAGATGTCCAAGGATCAGTCTTTGGTCTTGCCCATCCCATTCAAAAACTTCAAGGACTATCTGCCCCATCTGCAAACGGCGATCGTGTCGCTGCGGCAACTGTATCAGAAGGGCATCCGCTTTCAACTGGTGGGACGAGCCGGTTTGCCCTCGAGCCAATCGTGGACCACGCATCAGAGCCTCGCAAAAGAGGACAAAAAAGAGCCGCTACCGTAAGGGGAATGGATTCGACGGAGGGAGAGGAATGGCCATTCGCATCGACGTGAAGGAGCTGCTCGAAGTTCTCCGCTTGACGCCGCCGGAGCAGAACGTCCTGCTCATCGGCAAGCACGGCATCGGCAAATCGGAGATCGTGCGTCGCTTTTACGAACGCGAACGGCGGCTGAGTGTTACCGCCTTTTTCCTCGGTCAAATGAGCGATCCGGGCGATCTGATCGGCTTGATGCACAAAGACGAGGCTACGGGGCGATCCCTCTTTCTGCCGCCCTACTGGTGGCCTGTGGACGGCCGGCCGATCGTGCTGTTCCTCGACGAACTGAATCGCGCCCGGCCGGAAATCCTCCAATCGATACACGAATTGGCGCTAAATAAGACGCTGGCCGGCAAGAGTCTGCCCGAAGGCAGCATCGTCGTCTCCGCCGTCAACGAGGGGGACGAGTATCAACTGACCGACCTGGACCCGGCCCTCGTTTCGCGCTTCAACCTCTACGAGTTCGCCCCGACGGCGGAAGACTGGCTGCTTTGGGCCGCCGAGAACGGCATCGATCCGCGCGTCACCGCCTTCATTCAACAGAACAACTCGTATCTCGACGGCGACGAAAAGACCGGCGACGAAGACGAATTAACGGCGCATGCGGGCCTCGTGAAGACGCCGGATCGGCGCGCCTGGGTCCGCGTCGCCAACTTTATCGCGCCGCTGGAGCGCATCGAGGATCTCCACATCAAAATCATCGCCGGCATGGTCGGCACCAGCACGGCGATGAAGTTCAAGAAAAGCCTGGTGCGCGCGCTGCCGGTCACGCCGGAACAGATTCTTCTACAACTGGACAAGTACAAAAAACTGTTGAAGGAGCTATCCCTCCAAGATTTGATTCTACTGAACGAACAGATCGCCCTCTGGCTCAACTCCGGACGTTGTCCCTCCGAAAAGGAGAACAAAGCCCGCGCCAATCTGCTGGGATACATGAAGTTCTTGCAGAGCGCTCAAGAGCGCGAAGCCGTGGCCCATTTGGCCTCGCTCTTGGAGAATCCGAAGTACGACAAGGCGATGGCCTTCGCCGCCGAATCGATGCCTCTCGTCGAGTTGCTGAGCGATTACGTCAAGGGAATTAAGGTCGATTGATATGTCTGCCCGCGAACGCATCCGCCAGGTCGTCGAGAAGTGGTTTCTGGTGGAACCGCTGCTGTTCGGCGTGTGGACGACGCACGAACTGGCCATCGAGCCGCGCATCCGTAATATCCGCGTTCGGCAGGGCCGCGTGGAATACAATCCCGTATTCATCGACTCGTTGAATCGCAACGAATTGGAACAGCTACTCGCCTTGGAAGCGATGCGCATTCTGTTGAAGCACCCGTACGCGCGGCGTCCGGGCAATGCCGAGTTAGCCTACGCGGCCAGCAATCTGACGCTGCAAGAGTATCTGGAAACCACGCTGCCGCTGCCGCGCGCTCGAGACGTTTTCGGATGCGCCGATTTCGACCGGCAGTATTACGAGTTTTACTATCGTCGATTGGCGGATCGACTTGACTCCGACGATGCGCGGCCCAGTGTTCCCGACTTGTCTCCGATGGGAGGAGACGGCGGTTCCGGTCGGGGCGAGCGAGCCGTCTCCGAAGCGGAGGAGGGAACGGGAGGCGAGGCGGGAGCGGGTTCGGGAGCTGGTTCCTCTCTGGACGACTACGTTCGTCCGCGAATATGCGGTTGGGAGAACGCGGAAGAGTGGGGATCGGACGAGTTGCGCATCGACCAGATCGACGAGCGCATCCGGACGGCATTCGAGTCGGATTCCTGGGGTTCGATTCCGGGACGCTGGAAAGAGCGCATCCTGGCCGAGCTGCGACCGCGCCTCAATTATCGATCCGTCTTGCGCCAATTTCGGGCCAGCGTTCTCTCGGTCCACCGCCGACTGACGCGCATGAAGCCGAACCGCCGCTACGGCTTCCAGTACATGGGCAGCCGCTACGATTTCACCACGCGTCTATTGTTCGCCGTCGATGTCAGCGGTTCGATGGCCAGCTCCGATCTGGCATTGGGTTTCTCGACGATCAACCGCTTCTTCAAGTACGGCATCGAAGCAATCGACGTAATCCAGTTCGATACCCAGGTCCAAGGCGAGCCGAAGACGCTCAAACGCGCCCGACACAACATCGAAGTCAAAGGCCGCGGCGGCACGGACTTCACGGCCGTCATCGAGTTCCTAAATCGACACCGCGACTACGATGGGGCGATCGTCTTCACCGACGGCTACGCCCCCGTTCCGCCGCGTCCGACCCATCGCCACACGCGCCTGCTCTGGCTGTTCAACCGCGAAGAGACGTACCACCGCCAGCACGAAGCGCTCCGCCCACTCGGCCGCGCCACTTACCTCAAGGACGCCGAATTGGCCGAATGAGGTTCCACGGATCGCCCCCCGGAGATCGAGCTTATCGGACGGACTCTCAGGGAGAGAGGTTGGCGCGCGGGCGCGGATGCCTTCGCCTTCCATTCGGCCGGCAGGTTCGCTTTCGTCTCGCGCAGTATTTCCAAGATAGCCCGGCGATCTTCCGCGGAAAGATGCGCGAACGTCTTGCTCGTATCCTTGCCGCTCAACACTTCCCATAAGCGATGCAAAATGTAATCCTTTACCGGCGACGGCAAGGCGTCGAATTGCTCGGAATAAATGGCATAGCTGCACGGATGGGCGAACAAGCGTTTTTTCAGGTCGAATTGCCGCAACGAACGTCCCTTGCCATCGAGCGGCCCGGCTTTGACGAACTCCTCGGCGAACCCCGATACGCCCTTTATCGGATCGGTTAATTGGGCTTCTTCGCAAAACAGCATGTACTCGACGACCGGATCGCCGGCGTTCTGGATGCGGCTGAGGGTACTCTCGGAGCGATACCCCGTCTTTCGGCCCAGGGCTTTGTTGAACTCGGTCTCGTCGCGCAGCGCGATGCGCGTCGAGAAATTGGCGCGGGTGAGGCGATTTTGCATCTCGGTTTGGTGTTCCATCACCATCAGGGCCACGATGTCGCTGTGCGGGGTCAGATACGGCTCGGTGCGGAAATAGCGATTCAGATGGGCGACATTGAGGTTCTCCGAATTGTCGATGTCCTCTGGGCGCGGATTGCCGCGCGCGATCAGATTGCCGAGGTGCATCTGTTTGCCGCTATCGCCGCTGACGTACCATCCGCCCCAACGCTGCCGCAGCGGGCTGGTGTGGTCGATGCGATAAGTCCCCGAAGCCAAGAGCGGCATCCCCGCGTTGTCCGCGAACACCGAACGCGCCAAGTGACCCGGATAGCCCCGATTGAACGAGGAAGCGTGGCAGATCAAACAGTTATCCGTTTGCCGGAGAAGTCGCGGGCGGTCGCTCTTCTTCTGACTCAGCGAGTAAAAGACCGCGCCGAGTTGCGGATCGACGGCGGTTACTTCCAACACATCGCCCTTTTGGCAAAAGCCGACGTAGGCATCGTCGGCAAAGTAAATGGCGCGGGGCGTGCGCGGATTGATGCGCTGGCGCTGCAAACTCGTTTTCGAGAACACCAACATCTGCGACGATTGCGGCACCTTCAACTCGCGCAGCAGCGATCGCAGATAGCCGGTCCCCTCTTCGTGACTCAGCTTCGTCCGTCCGTCCTTGAGTCGTTCTTGCAATCGTTCGACGGCATTGTGCGGCTCGGTGGTGCCGTACTCGATCGGCGGTCGGTCGAGATCCACGGCGCGGACGGCGGCAGGAAAGAGAATTGGCAGCAGGGCCATCGCATAGCCCCAGGATAAGGAGAGGCAACGTGCTTGCATCATCGAACTCCTTGACCCAGAACCCGCCAGGTGGGAAAAGCGGCGGATGCAGAGGATATATGGATAAGTTTATCCACAATGCGGGAGAAGTCAATAGCTCCGTCCAGAAAATTGTCGATCTCCTTACCCCGCCCCCCGCGCGCGTAGCCAGGGAGACAGGGCCAGCGATGCGACAAAGGCGCAGACGTTCAACAAGACAATCGTGCCGGAGAGGCCGAGTTGGTTTTTGGTACCGATGCCGATTTCCCAACTCACCCATTGGCCGACGAGACACCAAGTGAGGCTGAGCGCTACGGTGCGCCAGAACAGCTGGCGCATATTGCGGCTGAGGTTGATCGCCGTCGCCGCCGGGATGATGAGCAAGGCGTTGATGAGCAGCGCGCCGACGAAGCGCAAACAGAGGTTCACGGTCAGCGCCAGGAGGACGATGAAGAGGTATTGCACCGTTTGTACCGGCACGCGGCGCGACAGGGCTAGGCTCTGATTGAAGCTGGCCAGCAACAAATGGTTGTAGATACCGGCGAGGAGCAGGAGCGCGACCGCGAGCAACACGGCGAGGACGAGGATTTGCCCGCTGGACACGCGCAGGGGATCGCCGAACAGAAAGTCTTCCAGGTTGAAGAGCGCGCGATTGCGCAGGAGATCGCGCAGGGCGGCGGCCAGGCCGACCGCGCCGGCAAAGAAAACGCCAATGACCGTGTCACTGCTCAGTCCGGTGCGCGTGCGCACCCAGACGATGCCACAGCCGGCCACGATGCCGAACACGGCCATGACGGCCGTCACCCAATCCCAGAAGAAATCGTGCCCGCCGCGCGAACCGAACAACAGAAAGAGAAAGAAGCCGATGCTGATGCCGGCAAAAGAGCAGTGCGCGAGCGCGTCGCTGAAGAAGGCCATCCGGCTTCCCACCACCAGCGAACCGAGCGAGGCGCAGCACAAGCCGACCAGAACGGTCGCCAACAGCGAACGAATGTTGAAATCCCAAGCGAAAAAGCTGTTTGCCGGAGCCAGACGGGTGCAGAAGTCGATGCCGCGATCGAGCCATTCGGAAGAGAAGAAAGCAAAAACCGGCGTGCCAAACATGAAGGCGGCCCCTTTGGGATTGCCGAATCGTCGGCAAGTGCATCTCACTCCGTCATCTTATCGCAACGGGGTAAGAGCGTCCTTACGACGCGCATCTCTCGGCAATCCCGCCCTTCGCAGCTAAATCGAGAACTCTTCCGACTCGACGACAAAACAGGGCGCGAGATCCAGCGGAGCATGGACCGACGGAGCGGACGGCGACAACAGCTCGCGGAGTTGCTCGTCGAGCCGTTTCACCTCGGTTCCGAGACGGCGAAGCATGGCCTGGGAATCGGCGTCCGCCTCTTCCAGTTGTTCGCGGAGTAAATCGAGACTCAATGCCACCGTTTGCAGACGATTGTTCAGCACGCGGCGGATTCGATTCAGGCGCGTCGCCGCGTCGCCTTCGGGCGGTACGAGTGTGTCCTCGATCGAGGCATTGCCGCGGCGCAACACTTCTTCGCGTAAAATCGTCACCGAAGCGGGTGCGTCGATGCCGAGACGAACGCCGTTGGGCTTGATGCCGACCACTTCAATCGTCACCGGCACGGTCGGCAACACGATGCGTTCGTTGAGTTGACGGGCCAAGACTAACATGTGTAGCTACCTCCTTGAGCCAAAAGAACTTCCTGACGAGAATCTCACACGCGGAGATTCCCTCCCATGTAGAATGCGTGAATGGATGCTTCTGAAGTCGCGGTGTGTCGTGGCGGTGGGTTGCTTCCTTGCGCACAAAAAAAGAGTCGTAGTAAGTTCAACTTCGTGTTGAAACGTCCAATAGTAGATATTTATAGGCGCACCGAGGGCGAAAGACAAGGGGCGTAGGCGCGCGTTCACCATTTTTTGGCGAACGACTCGGTTTGCATCGAACCGCGAACGACGTTACATTGAGTGAGAGGGCGCGGCTTCCAATGGCTTGTTCGGCGGGAAGAAGTATTTTTCGAGAAGAGGAGGGACGACCATGGCCGGCGCGATTGTCGAACCGTTGGTGATCGAGGAGGCCCAAAAGGCACCGATGACGGCGGAGGATTTTTTGCGTCTTCCCAACGACGGACGGCCCAAGGAATTAGTACGAGGGAGAGTTGTTTCCATGAACTTGCCCGCGCCGCGTCACGGTCAAATCTGCGCAAAGGTCGTTCGTCTGATCGGCAATTTCGCGGACGAGAACCATCTGGGACACGTTGTCAGCAACGATTCGGGAGTTCGCACCGAGCGCGGTCCAGACACGGTGCGGGGAGGCGATGTGGCATTTTACAGTTACGCGCGAATCCCCTCCGGCCCATTGCCTCAAGGTTATCTGCCCGTCGTACCGGAATTGATCTTCGAGGTCCGTTCGCCGACCGATCGTTGGAGCGCGATCTTGGCGAAGGTTGCCGAGTATCTGTCGGCCGGCGTCACCGTCGTCTGCGTTCTCGATCAAATGACGGAGCGATGCCACGTCTATCGCAACGAAGAAGAGATGCAGACCTTCTCGTCCGATCGGGAGTTGACCGTCCCCGACGTGTTGCCGGACTTGCACCTACCCGTGAGGCGATTCTTCGAGTGAATTGAGGGATAGAGATGGCCGATTCCCCCCCCGTGCGCGTCGTGTTGGCCAAGGTCGGACTCGATGGCCACGACCGCGGCATTAAGGTGGTTGCCCGCGCCCTGCGCGATGCCGGGATGCAGGTGATCTATGCCGGACTATGGCAGACGCCGGAAGCGGTGGTCCGAGCCGTGGCCGAAGAGGACGCCGACTGGCTCGGTTTGAGTCTCCTCAGCGGGGCGCACATGACGCTGGTGCCGCGCGTGCTGCAATTGCTGCGCGGGGCGGGGTTGGAACACGTCGGCGTTCTGGTCGGCGGCATCATTCCGGAGGGGGATATTCCGAAATTGCGGGAGATGGGCGTGGCGCGCATCTTCGGTCCCGGCACGTCGTTGCCGGAGATCGTGACCTTTCTCCAGGAGCGCAGCGGTGCCGGCCATGCTTGAAACGCTGTTGGAACGCTTCCGCCAGCGCGACCGCTTGGCTCTGTCTCGACTCCTCAGCACGGTGGCGCGCGGCGAACGCATCGAAGAGATTCTCACCGGCGTCGGCGAAACGGCCAAGCCGGCGCGCGTGGTCGCCTTCACCGGCAGCGGCGGCGTCGGCAAAAGCACGCTAGTCGGCAAGTCGATCGAGACGATTCGCCAACGGGGCCAGAGCGTCGCCGTGCTGGCTTGCGATCCACAAAGTCCGCTGAGCGGCGGCGCGCTCCTCGGCGACCGCTTCCGCATGACGGCTCGGCCCGACGACGACGGCGTCTTTATCCGCAGCCTCGCCGCCGCCGGAGGCCACGGAGCCTTGGCCGAGCATCTGCCCGCGCTCGTTCACTTGTTTGAAGCGTTCGGCTTCGACGTGGTGCTGATCGAAACGGTGGGCGCGGGACAGGGCGACACCGTGGTGCGCGAATGGGTCGATGTCCTCGTACTGCTCTTGCAGCCGGAAACCGGCGACGATTTGCAGTGGGAAAAAGCGGGTCTGCTCGAAGTCGCCGACGCCATCGTCATTCATAAAGCCGATCTGTCCGGCGCGGAGCGCGTCGAGGCGCAGGTGTTGGCCACCCTCTCCTTGGGAACCGGGCCGGTCGCTCCCGTGTTGCGCGTCAGTTCGCGCACCGGCGCGGGACTGGCCGAGTTATGGCAAACCATCGCCTCGCTACCCTTGCGTCGCGGTCGACAAAAACGCGGGCGCGATTTGCTGCTGCTGGCACAACAGACCTTGACGGCCCGATTTGCCGCCGTCGAAGCGCATCCCGAATTGCAACAGCTTCTCGCCGCCTGGGAGCGAGGCACCGTAACCTCCACTCAGGCGGCGGCGGCCTTATTTCGCCTGCTCCGCGACACCGATAGCTAACGCTACCGCAGTGCTCCCCTCTCCCCGGTACTAACCCGAATAGGTCGCCACGGAGATCGCGGAAATCGCAGAGAAAATACAAAAATTGACTCTCAAGAGTTTAAGCTCATAGAGGGTCGAACGAGTTTGCCGCGGCGACAAGCGAGGCCGGTGTGCCTAACTCATCTATCTTTCTTATCCTGCGCTCTCCGTGGCGCGCAATCTGGGCTAGACGAGATAGGGAGGGATTGCTATTTCCTCTCATCCGCCCATCCTCTTCCATTGCGAGGTCGTTCGATGACTTCGTTTCGTTCGGTTTGTCTGGTTCCCTTGCTCCTTCTGTTTCCCCCCTTGGCATTCGGCGAAGATTTCGCGCGTCAAGGCCGGGAGGCGCTGGAAAAGAAAGAGTACGACAGGGCCGTCGCCGCTTTCTCCAAAGCGATCGAGGCCAATCCGTCGGATGCCGCGAGTTACACGGGACGCGCCAGAGCCTATTATTGTCTCGATAAAGACGATCCAGCCCTGGCCGATGTGGATGAAGCAATCCGTCTCGATCCGCTGGACCCGCTCGCTTTTTCCACACGCGGGGCGATCTACGGCGCGAGAGGCGAGTACAACAGGGCGATGGTGGATTTCAACCAAGCGATTGCGACGGATGCGAAATGTGTTAAAGCATTTGTCAATCGAGCTTATGTGTATCTCAGACGAGGAGAGATCGACGAGGCTCTCGCCGATTGCGATGAAGCGATTCGCTTGGATCCGAAAAACGGTCGGGCATATTACTTGCGCGGTTATGCATTTGATTTAAATGGTAATCCCACCAATGCGATCCGCGATTTCAGTGAAGACCTGCGGCTCAAGCCGAAAGAGGCGTCAACCTATGTGGCCCGCGCTTATGCGTATATGCAGCTCCACGAACCCGAAAAGGCTCTCGCGGATTGTCGAGCAGCGCTAAAATTGGATCCTAAAAGCGCCGCCGCTTTGACCGCTCGCAGCTTCATTCACTATCGACGAGGCGACATTCACAAAAGTATCGACGATGCCAAGGAAGCTCTGCGATATGACCCAAAAAGCGTCAATTCTTATCTGTTGTTGACTGCAAATCACTTCCATCAAAATGACCTCGATCGAGTCGCGACCGATTGCGACGAACTGATCCGCGCAAACCCAAATCTCGATGAAGGATTCTTCCTTCGAGGCAATTACCATTTTAGCGAAGGCGACTTTGCCGAGGCTTTGGCGGATTATAACGAAGCCATCCGTCTCAATGCGCAACTCGGGCTGAGCTATGAAAAGCGAAGCCGGCTGTACGAATGGATGGGGGAATACGACAAGGCCGACGCGGATCGTGCCGCGGTTAAAAGCTGCAAAAGAACTCAAGCCGTCTCTTCCGGATTCCGCATTGAGTTGAAGCGTAAGAATGGTGACCGATGGGAGATACTCGGTGATTTATCGGAGAAAGCAACACTCAAAGCGATTGCGGAATGCAGCGAGGCCATTCGGCGCAATCCGCGCGACGCCAAGGCCTTCACGCGGCGCGGTTGGATTCGCCTCGTGGACCGAAAATTCGACCGGGCGGTCGCCGATTTAACCGAAGCAACTCGTCTCGATACTAAGAATTTCCGCATCCACGTCTTCCGAGGCACCGCGTACCGTTGTATGGGAGATCGGAAGCGCGCTCTCGCCGATTTCACCGAGGCGATTCGGCTCAATCCGAAAAGCGCCGAATGTTTCTTATGCCGCATCGCTGCTTATCTCGAAGACGGCGAGTTCGACAGAGCAGAGGCCGATGCACGGGAACTGCTTCGACTTGAGCCGAGGAATGTCGATTTCAAATACATTATGGCTGGAATTCATGTGAATAAAGCAAATTACGATGGCGCGTTTGTGGATTACGACGAGATCGTTCGTTTGGAAGGGAAGAACGATCAGAATTGTTTTCTTCACGGTTTTATTAATCTTTCGAAGGGAGACTACGTCCAAGTTCTCGCCGAACTCAACGAGGCGATCCGTCTTCGGCCAGCGAATGCGGTCGTGTTCCATGACCGAGCAATCGTACACTATTTGAAATGCGAATGGAAGGAAGCAGTGGCGGATCTCGAAGAGGCGATCCGTCTTAGACCACAAGATGGAAATTATCACGATTTTCTGCGGTCTCTCTATTTATTGTTAGGAGAATACGACAAGGCCGAAGCCGAACGATGCAAGTCACTTGAAATGCTATCCACTGCCGGCGAGGCCGACTCTGGCCTATCGCAAACAAGTCGCGTCCAATCGAATCTCTCCGCGGAGCCGCAATCTTATATTATGCGGATTTCGGCGAACACCATATCGGAGAAAATATATAATTTCCACTATCAGACCGAGAAGGTGTATTTCAAGGTAATGGCGGAATGCACCGAGGCGATTCAACACAATCCGCGCGACGCCAAGGCGTTCACGCGGCGCGGTTGGATCCAAATGGTGGAGCGAAAGTACGACTTGGCCCTAGACGACCTCACCGAAGCCGTTCGACTCGATCCGAAAAACTTTCATATTCGATTGTTCCTCGGCACCGCCCTCTACCGTAAAGCAGAATGGAATCGTGCCGCGACCGAACTCACCGAGGCGATTCGACTGAATCCCGATCGCGGCGTCGCCGCCTATTATTGGCGGGGCATGTGCTATTTGAAATCCGGCAATTTCCGAAGGGCCATCGAAGACCTCACGAAGACGATTCGCGCTCATCCGTCGGAGGAAGACGTTTATGCGCGGGCGAACGCCTATTTCCAGGCCGGCTTCCTCAAGCATTCGATTGCCGATTGCGATGTATTGATTCTTCATAATCCACGAAATGCTTCCGCATATGTTCTGCGCGGGAGATGTCGCCAGAAGTACGGTGAAATCGAGGCGGCGAAGAAAGACTTCCAGGAGGCCATTCGCCTCGATCCCAAATGTGGTGAGGCAAATGCCGAGTGCGGCTGTGCTTGCATTCTTGAGAGACGGTACGCCGAGGCGGTTCAGCATTTGAACGACGCAATCCGTTGTGAGCCGAATAATTCTCGCTATTTTCTCGGACGCGCTTACGCTCTCATTAACATCCAACAGTACGACAAGGCTCTGGCCGACTGCGTCGAAGCCATCCGGCTCTCTCCCGACCAACACCCGGCTTATGTCTTGCGCGGTGCTGTTTATCTGCGGAAGAATGAGTACGACAAAGCCATCGCCGATCTACTGCAAGCCGCGCGACTCCATACGTCCGCCGCGCAACCCGAGGGCGACTTGGATGCCGCAGGCCTGGGGGTGCTGAATACCACGGACTCCGATCCGTCTTCATCCACGGAGCGTGAGGAGATATATCAGCTTGAAGAAAGCGAATCGATACTGCCGTCGGAAACCGCGAATCCATCGGTAGAAGAATTCGACACGCCTTTCACCACGGTGGGCGAAAGCAGGTCGAACGATCCCTTCTCTGACGTCGTTCGGAAGAATCTGGACGCCGCGCGGTTGGGGCAGGGTGATACAAAAGCCCCGTTGTTCCCTGCCAAGGACAAGGATAAGAAAGAGGGTCGTTCGGACAAATTGCCGTCCCCCTCCATCGAACGGAAGTAGCCTCGCGTCCGGCATTCTTGGCGGTGGAGGCAGATTATCCTGCCGGTTCGCCTTGCAAGCGCTCCACCAATTCGGTCAGACGGCGGGACACGGCGTCTCGATCCGTGAAGAGCCGATGTTCTTGGTATAACCAGCGCAACCAGTTTGCAACGCCCAGGGCAACGCCGGTTCGATCGAGAGCGCGAGCCAGTTCCTCGTCGTCGGCCGAGAACGAAGCATAACGGCGATAGGCTTGCAAACCGCACCGCCAGCCGTCGGCGTCGTCCTTGACCAAACTGCCGAGCAACCGCGCCACATCGACGGCAACGCGATCGACCTTGACCGCGCCATAGTCGATCAGGCCGCCCAGACGGTCGCCGTCGAAGAGAACGTTATCGTGCCAAAGATCGCATAGACAAGGCTGCAAGCGCGGCGCATCGTCGCGCCAGCGCTGCAAGCGGGACGGCACTCGTTCGAGAGCGGACGGCAGCATCCTCCAAGCGCGTTCGACCAATGGGTGCAACGGATCGGCAACTTCAGGGGATGGTCGCCAACCGGATCGCACGAGGCGCAGCCATTCGTCGAGAAAGTTCAACCGTCGTTGCACGGCACAAGGTCCGGTTCGTTCGCACGGCACGCTCCGCCAGACGGCGTGCAACTGGGCGAGTGCGCTCGCGGCGGTTTCGAGACGGCCGGAGGAAGGGTGCTGGTGAAAGTCGGCGCGTCCGGGCATCCATTCGGAAACGTCCCAGAGACGACCGCCGCGTTCGACTACCGTTGCTCCGTCCAGCGCGGCAAAAACCGTGGGGACGAACAATAAGCCGGCGCGGCGTGCCGTCACCATCAGACGATGGCGAAACCGCACGCGCTCCCAGGTTTCGGTCGGCGGCCAGGCGCGCAGACCAAACGATCCGGCGCTGCCGTCGAGATGCCATAGCGCGGTGCCGCTGAATCCGCCGTGATCCAACGGCAGCGGCGTCGCCTGGCGGCAAAACGAGGGATAGCGCGCCAGAACCGCCGAGGCGTCGAGATCGAGGGGAGAAGGCATTTCGCAATCACGCCATCAATTCGGCGAGAGGTTTGCCGCCGGGGACGAGCGGAAAAGGTCGCCCCAAGCGATCCGTTAACTCTTGCGTGGGATCGATGCCCAAACAGGTGTAGATGGTGGCGACGATTTCGGCGGGCGAGACCGGATTGCGGCTGGGGCGCGCGCCGATCTTGTCGCTGGCTCCGTGGACGTAGCCGGCCTTGAAGCCGCCGCCGGCGAGCAGCAGACTGTAACAGAAGTTCCAATGATCGCGTCCGGCGTTGCCGTTGATTTTGGGCGAACGGCCAAACTCGCCCATGATGGCCACCACGGTGCGCTCCAGTAGTCCGCGTTCCGCCAGGTCGGTCAACAGGCTTGCCGTCGCCGCGTCGAGTTGCGGCAGCAGCCGAGTTTTGAGGCTGGCGAAGTTGTTGCCGTGCGTATCCCAGGTGGCGTTGGCGTCCGGTGCCCACGAGATGCAGGCCACGCGCGTGCCGGACTCGATCAGCCGTCGGGCCAGCAACACGCTTTGCCCGTAGATGTTGCGGCCATAGCGATCGCGCAGCGCCGCCGGCTCTTGATCCAGGCGAAACGCCTTCTGCGTTTGCGACGAGACGAGCAGATCGAATGCCTTGCTCTGAAAGCCGGTCATCTCGGCGGTGGTTCGGTCGTCCGCGCCGCCGTGCAGTGAGCCGAGCAATTGACGCCGTGAGTGCATCCGGGCCGCGCTCATGTCCGCGCCGAGTCCCAATTCCGGCATGGCGAAGTCCGGGGCATCGGGATTGCGCAACACGAACAGCGGATCGCGCGTCCTGCCCAACAGTCCGCCGAAGAAGCCGGGCTGCGGCGGACCTCCCGCGCCTTCTTGGGTGATGTACGGCATCGACACATACGGCACGACCGGCTTGCTGGGTGGCCGCAGCAACCCCATCACCGAGCCGATGGCCGGATGATCGGTCGGTTTGGTTCCGCCGCCGATCTCGCCGCGATCGTGTCCGGTCAGGCCGGTGTAGACGGCGGCGGCGTGCGCGTTGTTGACGCTGTGATGCACCGAGCGAACCAACGTGCAGCGGTGCATGTGCTGGGCCAGGCGCGGCAGATGTTCGCCGAATTGGACGCCGGGCACGCTGGTGGCGATGGGCTTGAACTCGCCGCGCACTTCTTTCGGGGCGTCCGGCTTCATGTCCCACATGTCGAGATGGCTTGGTCCGCCGTTGAGAAAAATCAAGATGCAAGAGTCGGCTTTCGTGGCTCGCCCTTCGCTCGCTTGCAACAACCGCGGCAGACTGAGGCCGAGAAGGCTCGCCCCGCCGACTTGCAGGATTTCCCGCCGCGAAAGGCGACGAGGACCGGGACAACGAACGGCGGGATCGCGCGTCATGGCATCTCCTAGTTGCGAGGCGGAACCAATCGGTAGGTAAGCCTATCGTAACCGGCGAGGAGCGTGTTGAGCAAGGGAAAAACACCATCGGCCCGCGACGCCGGCAAGTGTGCTTCTGCCAGCGTCGCGGGCCGATGGAAAGGAGAGAGTCGGCGAATCAATCGCGGCCGTTCAACTCGATAAGAATCCGCAGGACATACAAGAAAAGGAGTGCCACGGAGGCGAACAGTTCTAGTGCCGCGCCGACGTGTTGATCGGTGCGATAGTGCAGTAGGACATTGGAGGTGTCGTACAAAATATAGCCGCAAGCCAAGGCGACGATGGCAAAGGAGAAAAGCAGACCCAGGCCGAAGCCGATGAAGTATGCAGCGACGATCACACCCAAGGCGAGAAAACTAGCCATGCCGAGAATCGGTCCCATGAAAGAGTAATCTTTCTTGGTCACGAAGACGGATACCGTCAGTCCGCCGAATACGGAGAGTGTCAAAATGCCCGCTGTGGGAATGACGGTCGGATCGGAAAGCCTGGACGCGATGTAGAGTAACGGCAACATAATAACGGCCTGGGCGACGATGTAGAGTCCAAGGCCGAGATACTGTAAACCTGGCGAGGTGTCGGAATGCGCCCAAACGCGGGCAATCCATCCAGCCGCGATGAAGGCGACCATAACGAAAACCCAACTCAGGCGGGACGAACCGAGAATACCCAGCACCTGCTCCGCACCTACGGACTTCAGCAGAAACGCCTCAATGCCGATGAAGGCCAAGATCGCTCCGGCCAAGTGGGCGTAGGTCCGGCGGATGAAGGCAGCGCGGTCGCTACCGGCCGCTCGCGCGGCGATGGAAACATTGTACCCGTAACTCATTGGACGCTCCTAATTTGTGACCGAATGACCTCGGGGCGGTGGCGAGGACTTCGCCGCCAAGCCATGCCTAAAGTCTATTCTATTGTACTCCGCCACCGATTCGGCATCAAGCAACAAATGGAGAGCGTTCTGCACTTCTCATCTACCCAGTAAACCGCTCGCGTATCGGTGAACAGATTTATACAAGACGTCCTTCGAGCCGTCACCTGAATAGCGGACACCCGGACGCGAATCCGGGCAGAAAGACACAAGTTACTGCTGTAAAAGGATTTATGATTATCGATTTTGAGGCAAGAATGAATGCTGCGTGAAAATAGCGGCGATATTTTCTTTGACAATCGCTCCCGCTTCGGTGAAGATATTCAGCTGAAAGGTGCGGAATAAATTGTGCGGCGACAGCTCGCGCAGTCTTGAAATCCAAGGATTATGATGGTGAACGACTTGCTGATCGAGAACATCCGTCTCAGTGAGTTGGTCTTGGTCGTCAACCAGAACCAACCCTTCTTTCTCGAATTCGAGGCGTTTCTAAACGCGCGGGGCTACGACACGATCCATTCCTTCATTATCGAAACTTCCAGCGAAAAGGCAAAGGAAGTTCTGACAGCTTATTTTCAAACGCCCTTTGCAAACCCGATGCTTGATGGCATCGGGCGCCCATACCACGCCAACAAAGCCAAATGGTATTTCTTGGCGTGGCTGTTTCGGGATGCTCCTGCGCAGAGACTGGAGCCGTTGCTCCGCGCGGTTGAAGGAGCAAATCCGATGGAACGGCGCGTCACATTGTTGAACAAGATAAGAGAGTTCGTTGCTCCCTTGTTTTCTCGGCCTGAAAGTTGGACTTGGCCGGCTCTCTCGGAGGTCATGCTTGCCCGGCTTGAGGGAAGTCGCCGATCGTTGCGCGGGAGTCAATTCGAGAAAATCGCCCGGAGCAGCCTGGAGAGAATCATTGCCAAGCACAAGCTCAAGCTGAAGGTTACGGACAAAGAGGTAAGATTGCTCGATGAGACCTTCGACGTCGAAGTTGTTGGTAAGAAGGGAACTATACTCTTGCCTGTCAAGACTCGGGAAACCATGGGCGGGGGACATGCGCTCCTATTCACAAGGGATATTCACAAGTCGATTTCGGTTGCCCAAACGAATGGATACGAGTGTTTGCCTATCATTATTGCTGAATCGTGGACCGGAGATTTATCTTCGCTGCGATGCAAAGGCAGCATCTACATCCCGATGAACCCCAACTTGATTGACAAGATTACGCCGATTCTGGAATCGGAACTCGAAAAACATGTGGCTGTGCTGGCATCCATCACCTGAAGAGCGGTAACTGTTCTTGATCTACCCGCTCAGTTGCAATCGCGACATACTTTGGGTTCAGGTCGATGCCAAGGTAACGCCTGCCCAGACGCTTCGCCACTGTGGGAACCGTGCCGGTTCCGACAAATGGGTCTAAGACAAGCCCGTCGCTAGGGGAGCCTGCCAAGATGCACGGTTCGATCAGCCTTTCGGGGAAAACGGCAAAATGGGCGTCACGATTCTTCCCGAGTGGCACGCTCCAAACGGTACGTTTATTTCGGCCAAGAGGGTGAAAAGCTTGATCCCATCTGCCGTCGTGCAAGTTAGATTTACCTTCGTTCTTCCCCTGCTCGGGCGTGCCGTTCCGTTTCCCAAAGTGATTCCGGCCACCGCGCATCCGGCTTTCTCCCGTGAAGGTGACATGGGGCTCCCGAATAGCATCGGCATCGTAGTAATAGTCTGGGCTGTTGGCGAACAGAAATAGGTACTCGTGATCGACGGTTGGGCGATTCTTTACGGAATGGGGCATTGCGTTCGGCTTGTGCCAAATGATGTCTGATCGGAGAATCCAACCTTGATCAACCAATCCAAACGCCACGCGCCACGGCAGTCCTAGAAGTTGTCCATCCGAAAATTTGTCACCGATATTCAACCAAAGGGTTCCTGTATCCTTGAGAACCCTCTGACATTCGGCGAAAACTTGAAGCACTCGCCGAATGTAGTCCTCGACAGTGCTTTCGTTCCCGACCTGAAGGGAGTGTTCGTAATCACGCTGTTTGTAGTACGGAGGGCTGGTGACAATGCAGTCTACCCTCTTGGAAGGAAGGGTCTGAAGGATCGCTCGCGCATCGCCACAGATGATTTGATTGCAGATCGGCTCATTCATCGTTGAAACCGCCTTCCGCAGGAGTATCAACATCCTTAAGCGACATGGCCGCAAGCTCTTTGGAAAGGACTTCGACCACAACCTCTTGGATGGTTTTATCTTCCGCAGCTGCGCGCAGCCTCAAGACTTTGTGCAGCCGGGTGGGTATACGGATATGAAGTTGTCGTTGCGATTCCGCCACGGCAGAGTACCTCTGCTTGTAATGTACCAAAGGTACCCCCATTGTCAAGCAGTTCTTTTTCCGTTTTGTCAGGAGCACAGGGCAGTTTGATGGTTCACATTGGGTAAGCCGATTCGTCATAAGTCCAAGAACGACGGGTGAAGAACCTTACCCAGCTTGAAACGTCGAATTGCCCTGGTCAGGAGCAGTGAAAAGCATCGACGAACCCTCATATCGCTCTTGGTCTCAAGAGAAAATATTTCCCACGGGAACGGCAATCGACGGCGTTTTTCTGGCCGGATTTCCGAACAGTGTAACGGCGGCGGCGGAGAACTCTCCTCGGCGATCCGGCTGGGCTATCAAAGCGTTGCACTTGACCGGGACGGCATAGGGGTTTCGAGACATCACGTTCCTTGCAACCGCCCTGGAAAGGGACGCGGTTGTTCGGACTAGGAGGATTCTCGAGACGTGAGCTTTTGATGGGCGGTGGCGGGATGCCGCCGGATCTGGTAACATCCGCAAAGACACTTTGCGGGAGGTTCCGATGGCCGCGACGATGAAGGAACTTGGGATCGACCGGCTGAGTCCCGAAGAGCATGTCGCGCTGGCGCTGGAAATTTGGGAGAGCCTCGGGGAAGCTCGCCCGCAGGCTCGGTTGACCGCCGAGCAGCGGGCGGAGTTGACACGCAGGGATGCCGAGTTGGACGCCATCCCGGGGATTGCCTTGAGGTGCAGTTGGTGTTCCGTAGAGGTTCAAGGCTTATCCGGGTCAGTGAGCAGGACGGCCACCTGACCCACGCGGATGCGTATGATCTACCAGAGGATCGGGGAGCCGTCGAGCCAAGTGCTGCAGCTGACCGGCCACGCGAATGAAGGTTTGTCGTGCTTCAGCGCCGTTCCCCGCGTGAGCCGGCTACTGAGCTTTTCATTCGGCGAAGGAGCGGTTGTGCGTCCGATCTTTCTCTTTCTCTATCATGTTGAGTTTCCATCCTTTGCGAACCCGCCCGGCACGAAGTCACGCTTTGAAGCGGACCTTATGGTGTTCTTGAAGTCGCGACGGCTGCGTTGTCTGATGGGGCAGCAAGGCGGAATGGCAAACACCTACGGCGTCGTTCACCGGAAGCGATGGGGAGTCAAAGAAGCGGATCGTCTCGCTCTCGCAGAATGGATCAAGGCCCAACGGATTCGTGCTACTGTCCGGCTCGGTGAATTGGAGGAAGACACCGAATCAACCGAATTAGACCGCGACATAACCGAATGGGTTTTGCAAGTGGACAATCTGACAAAGGAAGAGAAGAAGGCAGCCGCCACATCTAAACGGAGAATGCAGCAAGGTCGGCGGTAAAGTGTCAAAGGCAGGTCGAACCTGGCGCTGCACCAGACCGGCCACGCGACTGACAGCGGTGCGCGGTACGATGGCTATTCCCGCGTGAACCGGCTGCTGAGCTTGGTGTTCGCCGTCGAGTTAGGATGGTCTCCGCCTCGATCGTCTTGCCGTAAGCTCCTCAGCGTGGGATACTGCGACAGTCGCCCTGCTTTCCCGGAGATAGCTGTGAGCCTGCAAGAACTCGAATCCGCAGTGAGCCAACTGCCCGCCGACGAACTAAACGCCTTCGCACGCTGGTTTGAGGAGTACTTGGCGGACGCTTGGGACCGTCGCATCGAAGAGGACATCAAGGCCGGACGACTGGACGAAGCGGGTCGCCGCGCGGATGCCGATTTCGAGGCGGGGCGGTGCAAGCCACTATGAACCATTTCGCCACGCCCGATTTCTGGTACTGCTACCGTCATCTGCCGGCCGAGGTGCGGGAACTGGCGGACAAGAACTTCGCCTTGATGCAACAGAATCCGCATCATCCATCGCTGCGACTGAAGAAGGTCGGTGCGTTCTGGTCGGCGCGTGTGGGTTTGCACTACCGCGTTCTGGGGCGTGACCGCGCGGAAGGATTGGTCTGGTTTTGGATTGGCCCCCACAGCGAGTACGATCGGATACTAACGAGGTAGATGGAACCGCTGAACCACCCGTTGGTACGATCCGTCTCATCGGAATGATCTGTAACGCTTGGTGACAGGGATGCACCTCGACGTTACCTGCTGTTCCGCCAGCAGTCTGCTACCTCAGTGTGCGCGGTTGGTAACGACCGCGTGCGAAGCCTGGGGGACAACGGAAACCTCGGAGAAAATCTCTCCGGTTGCGAGCGCGCGAGCCGACGCGACGACTGCCAGCAGCAACACGGTCGGGGGCCGAGCAGTTTGGAGTACGGTTAACCCAAGTGAAGTGCCGTAGGAGAAAAAAAGAATCGATTATTGTAAGTGACGGTACTCGAAAGGTTTGCGGATTTGCTCCGGCAGTGCAAGTCGCGCGGAATCGTCGAAGAATAGAACGGCATTTTGCTTGACAGCGCTACAACGCCTTGCCAAGATAGGTAGCTGAAAGGTGTAGAATAATTTGTTCTGCGGCAGAGGTTGCTCGATGGATCTCGGACAGATGCACGGCTGGATCGTTAACGAACTCGCTCGCCGCCGTTCTGTCGCGGAATCGATGGTTAGTCTCATCGACCAGTGTGAAGCGGCACACCCGCACTCGGACTGGAACAAACTGCGGGCGCTACCGTATTCGGAGCTGTCGGCCCTGCTGGACTGGATCCAGAAGCCGTTCCGCGAGGATCCGCCGGAAGTACCCCTCAAGGGCTTGTGGTTCGGGTTGTTTAACCCGTGCCCAGATGGCCGAACCCCGGTTGCCGACATTTACCTGTGCGGGTCCGAGCGTTTCGACTCGGACCCGAACGACGACAGTTGGGCGGTCGGCCCGGAATGGTGGCCGAATGACCGCTATGCAAACTCGGCGGTGCTGGCCGACATGTATCGCATTGCTTACCGCCAAGGTTCGCGCGTCACCGAGCGGAAGGGGGGCTTGGGCAACAACGCCGAATATCCCCTGGTACTGGGATATGGTGCGTTCGCCGTCCGGAACCTGCTCCAGCAGGTCGAGCCCTCGCTGATGCTGGGTCGGTCTGACTCGCTCGGGGTGGCGGTCGGGTTCGACAGCGGCGACTTTGTGCTACTTGGGGAATTGGCGGCCGGTGGCCTGAAGCCAATCGACCCGACGGCCAAGCGCCCAGAACTTTCGATTGAGCCAGTTCTGGAGGCGTTGCGCTCGTCCGACGGCAAGAAAATCTTTCGCGCAGTGTTCGAGTTGCATCGATTCGGAGAGCGTGCGAGAGTAGCTGTCCCCGAGTTGCTGCGGGTCGCCAGTTCCGACGAGTTCGGGCTACGCCAAGCAGCGGTGAACATGCTTGCGGGCGTCGCCCCCGACGATCCCCGAGCGAAAGCGGCGGCGCTCCAAGCCCTCAATGACAGCAGCCCGTTCGTGAGGCGTGAAGCGCTCCAGGCGCTGATATCGATCAAGGTTCTGTCGGCGGCTGACCTCGCTCGGATCAAGGAAATGGAGAACGATAAGGACAAGGATGTGGCACGTTGGTCGGAGATCGCGCTACGCAATATTCGGCTCCGGGGCGAGGCCGCAGAACCAGAAGCTGCAGCATACGGCGGGGGCATATAGCGGTTCTGGAGTTCGTAACTCACTCGGCCCCCGCCGCTGCTGAGCTGGGGCGTTATGTGCTATGAGTTTCAACTGGCCTGAATTCGACAACGACGATCCCGGCTTCATGCTGTGCGCAACCGAGTTGGTCCACGGCATCGTTGGCGGCATGGCTCTGCCGCGCTACCAGACGTTTCGCATCGACAATTGGTTTGGCTCGAAGTGGCTTGGCTTCTGCGGCAAACTCGTCGGTGCCGTCGGCGGCGTCGATTTCCGTAACGTTGTGATCCCACCCTTCGTTCAAAATCGACTGACGGCACAATCAATCTTCCTGCGCGGCGATGACGGCGGCTATTTGTATCAAGGCGATGGCCCGCAGATTCACAACATCGGAACATCCGCGTCCAACTTTAAGAACTATGCCCGCGACGTTGCGCCGGATACGACATTGTTCTGGATCAGCGGCAATTCCATGTCCAACCGCTGCGGATCAATCATG
>JAJXWW010000196.1 GCA_021781415.1 Planctomycetota bacterium | reverse complement strand
CAGCCGTTTCTTGTGGAATGTCCAGGATTCTTCACCAAGATAGACGTTTGGCGTACAATCTTCGTTGCACGATTTGCTCAAAAATGCCAGAAATTGGCCCGAATTCGCTTTTTTCGACGAACACTAGTTAGCCAGATCGCAATTCTGCGAGGGCGCTTTGCACGTCAACGCGGTACAAGAAACCGTCACTTACCAGGTGGATGGCATCGGCGCGCCCGACGGCTCGCGACGCCACTAAAATGCCGCCGTTCTTGTCCCGAAGCTGAATCTTCGCCAATAATTCCGGCTTGCCGCCTGAGCCAAGGGAAAAGAGCAGGTAGGTATCTCGGTTTTTGTACCCGCCCCGGAATAGGACATGGCCTGCGGAAACGGCGAACGCATCGCTCCCACCCACCGGCATTTTCCAAATCGATTCGATCTCGCGACGACGAAGCCGAATGAGTGGGAATTCCGTGTAGTAGTAAAACCAAACGTCCTCTTCAGATTCGACATTCAGCGCGTAACAGTCACAGATCGAGTCCAAACCATCGCGCGGCTGGAAGTTATATACCCGATTCCCGTCGGAGTCCCAGGCAACTAGTCCCGACGCGCCGACTGGGTCCGTCCAGCCGTAGTTGCCGAAGACACCTTCGTCAAAGTAACTCGTCCAAATCACGCCGCTGGACATTGCCTGAACGGATTGTATGCCATCGCCGAGTAGGATTTCCCGAAGGAATTCGCCATCGCGTGTGTAGATCCGCCCGTTTTTCTCGAAGTCGTCGGGCCCCTTGTAATAAGAGCGGGAACAAACAAGCAGTAACTCGTTGGGCATTGGTTGGACGTCGTGGATGTTGAAGCGTTCCCCCTCAATCGCGACGTCGAGGACCGTCTGCGACCCGGACACTCCGACTACCCTATACCTTTGGGGTTGCTTAGGGACGGTCTTCGCGAAGATGGCCCAGCCAGGCTGCTCGATCCGATAATCGAGCGGCTTTAACGCGACGACGAGGTACGCCACACCGTCGGGGCCGACGTTGAAGGCGACGAGTTCGCCTTCCCCGATTATCGGAGCAAGTGGCACCACGGGGGACAGGTAGATGTATCGTTTCACGCCTATAGTCCTTCTCGACGTTCGCTTGCACTGGCGACGGGATTTGAACCGCCTATCGTGCAGGGAAGTAAGAAGTTGCGTCAACTACGCAAAAACAGCAGCCTCTGCCGCGGCGCTATTTGAACGCCATCTTGAAGCCGCAACTCCTATCAGATTAACAGAAAAGCCCTTCGACGTTCTCGCCGAAGGGCTCATTTCAAAAAATAGTCGGGGCGACTGGACACCGTTAGAACTTTTTCTGGCCGGGGTGAGAGGCTGGGAAGCCGGGCTGCGGCGGTTCTTGGACACTTTGTTGCAGAACGCGTGAACGAACAACCACTCTCACTCCGACGGCGGCTACTGTAACGCGCATCGTTAAGGCCACGACTGACCAACCGCGACCTGATTGGATTTTACGAATTCCTCACATGCGGTTTGATGCCGAAACGCTGCTCCCCAATCCGGAATACAAAGAACGTCGTTGCCAACAAAGGCCGTGTAGCCGGCGATGAATTCGTTGCCGAGTGGGTTGATTAGGCCGTCGCACGCTCTTTTTGGCTGCGAAAAGACGATCCCATTTACTTCCCTGGCAAGATGAGAACCTTTTCCTAGGCGTAGGCAAATATGGTGTGCCAACATGAACGTCAAGAACGAATTGAAGTGCTCGGTTACCAAGAGACAGTTTCCGCTCAGAACCATTGTCGGATCGACACGACAGTCACGAACCAAATCCAGGCAAGTTTCGAAGTACACCGGAGGATCAACTTCGTTAGCATCCTTTGCGGTGACGAAACAGTAAAAGTTGTCCTGGTTTTCACCCCAGATTCGAAATCGCCCCGGACTTTCATGATATCGTTTCTTGGGCATCACGTAGTCTTGAGCAAGTTCATCGTGCGCAAGGGGATGTTCGTTGAGTGCATCCAGCACTTGGGTGACCGATTGACTCGCGCCAATGACCAGACGCGGAGCAAACCAGGTAGAAAGAGACTCAATCCAGTCGAATCCGGCTAGCTTCATGTCCCTCAATTTCTCCGATAAGGGAAGAAGTTCCGTCGATCCGGTCGAATCGTCATTTTATCGCGACTTGCGAATTGAACAAGTTCGCCCGAACGTAACTCTTGTCCCAACAATTAGAAAGCCCTTTGACGTTCTCGCCGAAGGGCTCGTTTCTGAAAATCGTCGGTGCGACGAGATTTGAACCTGGCGTAGGGAAAGGGCGATGGAGAAAGTAGGGTCGAACTGCTCCGCCAGCTGGTTCAGCGCTTTGGGAGCAATTCGACCCTTTCCATTGTCTCTACGGCGTCTATGCGCCCTCTACCTCGGCTTGGGTCATGCCGTGTTGCTTGCGGTGATAGGGGCCGTCGAACAGCTGCGTCGATTTGAAGCGCTCGTGGCGGCCGTCGCCGGCCACGGCGCGGACCTTCTCGCGCAGCGTTTTGACCTCGTCTTCGCCGAACGGTTTGAAGTTGCGGGCGATGGCGAGATCTTGTTGGAGAACTTCCATCGAGTCGATGCCGCAGACGAGGCTGGCGATGTCTTGCGCCAGTGCGTAGCGGCGAGCCTCGGCCGCGGTGCAGACGTGTGCCGCGACCAATCGCCCCTTGTGTTCGCTGCCGCCGCCCAGACTCTTCATGCCGATGACGCCGACGCCGAGCTTGTTCGCCTCCGGGACGACGAGCTTTTGAAAACTGCGATAGAAATAGTCGCAGACGTTGATGGGCATTTGCACGGTGTCCCACTTGTGGCGTTTGAGCATGTCCAGGTGGATGTGCGGATCTTTGTGTCCGGTGAAGCCGAGGAAGCGTACCTTGCCGGCCTTCTGCGCCTTGAGCATCACTTCCAAGCCGCCGCGCTCGATAATCCATTCGGGATCGTTGTCGTAGTTGATTTCGTGGAATTGCACCAGGTCGATGCAGTCGGTGCGCAGGCGGCGTAGGCTGTCGTCGAGATGTTGCTTGATCTCCTTGGCGTCGCGTCCGCAATTCTTGGTCATCAAGAAACACTTTTTGCGTTTGCCCTCCACGCTCAGCGCCTTGCCCATGATCTCCTCGCTGGCACCGTCGTGATAATCCCAGGCGTTGTCGAAGAAGGTCAGTCCTTCGTCGAGGGCGGTGTGCATGATTTTGATGGCTTCTTTGTCTTCCTTGACGGCGCGAATGTGCCAGCCTCCAAGACAGATGATCGACACGCGCTCGCCGGTCTTGCCGAGCGGGCGCGTGGGCAGTCCCTTGGCGGCGGCATCGTCGGCGTCCGCGCCGGCGGCGAGACCGAGGGCCGCGCCGGCGGCGAGAGAGGCTTGCAGAAACTCGCGGCGATTGTTGGGTGCATCGCTCATAACGGGATCTCCTGAAGTCGAAGCGTTGGCTGCGGGAAGGTTTATTACCGTGGCTATTGTCTTCCAGACGGGGCACGATGGCAAGGAATCTCTTTTTTCGCGCCCCCGCAAACGGGCAATGTTCGCCTCTCGCTCGCCTCGCGGCAGAGGGCGGCGCTGTTGCTTGGAGCGGCGGAGGCGGCGGATGCAATTATTTCGTGATTCGATACTATTGTCTTATTGGAGAGTATCCCGAAAGGAGATCGGGCGTGGAGGATACATGAGCGCGATCGATCCGAAAGTCCTTGCCAAGCGTTCGTCCGGACTTCTGTTGCATCCGACCTCGTTGCCGGGACCGTACGGCATTGGCGATCTCGGCCCGTCCGCCTACGCCTGGGTCGATGCGTTGGTGGCCGCTCGGCAGACGTGGTGGCAGATTCTACCGCTGGGACCGACCGGCTACGGCGATTCTCCGTATCAATGCTTCTCCGCCTTTGCCGGCAATAGCAATCTGATAAGTCCCGAATTCTTGGTCCGCGACGGCCTGCTCAAACAGTCGGATCTGGATGGCGTCCATTTCCCCGATACCCATGTGGACTTTGGATCGGTCATTCCCTTCAAGAAGGCGTTGTTGGTCAAGGCGTGGGACAACTATATGTCCGGTGCCGCTCCGTCGCTGCGGCATCCCTACGAGGCGTTCATACTGCAAGAGGCGCGTTGGCTCAACGATTTCTCGCTGTTTTTGGCACTCAAGGAAGCGCGGGGAGGGGCCAACTGGCAAGAATGGCCGCGCGAATGGATGCTGCGCCAGCCGACCGCGCTGCGCGAGGCGCGCAAGCATCTGAGCCGCGAACTCGGCCTGCATCAGTTCGCGCAGTTTCTCTTCTTCCGACAGTGGAAAGAACTGAAGCACTACGCCAATAGCCGGGGCGTTTACCTGATCGGCGATGTGCCCATCTTCGTGGCCGCCGACTCGGCAGACGTCTGGGCCAACCCGGAACTCTATCTCCTCGATGCCGATCGGCAGCCGACCGTCGTGGCCGGGGTGCCGCCGGATTACTTCTCAGCCACCGGCCAACGCTGGGGCAACCCCTTGTACAATTGGGAAGCGCTCAAGAAGTCGCGCTACGCCTGGTGGATCTCGCGCCTGCGGTCGGCATTGACCGAAGTAGACGTGGTGAGACTCGATCACTTCCGCGGCTTCGAGGCGTACTGGGAGATCCCCGCCGAAAAGCCGACTGCCGAGGTCGGCAGATGGGTGACGGTTCCGGGGGCCGACTTCCTGACGGCGGTGCGCGAGGCGTTCGGCGGACTGCCGGTGATCGCCGAAGATCTCGGACTCATTACCCCGGAGGTGGACGCGCTCAGGATGCAATTCCAACTGCCGGGCATGCGCATCTTGCACTTCGCCTTCCACGGCGATCCCACAGATCGCTTTTTACCCCACAACTACGACCACAACACGGTCGTCTACAGCGGGACGCACGACAACGATACGACGATCGGCTGGTTCGCCACCTTGCAGGATCACGAAAGGCGCTTTTTGCATCGCTATATGCCCCACGGTTGCGGCGATATTGCCTGGGATCTCATTCGCCTCGCCTGGTCGTCGGTGGCCGATCGCGCCCTGGCCCCCCTGCAAGACGTGATGAGCCTCGGTTCGGCGGCGCGAATGAATCTACCGGGGCGCGAGGCGGGCAACTGGAGTTGGCGCTATACGCAGAACATGCTGACGCAACCGCTGCTCGATGGCCTCGCCGAGCTTACCGAGGTGTATTCGCGCTGACATCGAGCCGCGCACGGTTCGCGTTCGATCGGCCCCCGCTCACGCCTCCGGTTCCGAGCAAGACGTTTTCATCTCATCGAGCAGATGACCGAGTTTGTCCTTCTTGGTCTGCAAATAGCGCAGATTGTTCTCGTTTGGAGCAATCTGAATCGGCACGCGCTCGACGATCCGTAGGCCGTAGCCATCGACGCCGACAACTTTCTTCGGATTGTTCGTCAACAGGCGAATCTGACGGATACCCAAATCGAGCAGGATTTGCGCGCCGATGCCGTAGTGGCGCAGATCGGCGCTAAAGCCAAGGCGCTGATTGGCCTCCACCGTGTCGAGTCCCTCTTCCTGCTGCAATTTGTAGGCTTGCAGTTTGGACAACAGACCGATGCCGCGCCCCTCCTGGCGCATGTACAGGATGACGCCCTTGCCGGCCTCGGCCACCTGCTTCATGGCCTGATGCAGCTGCGAACCGCAATCGCACAACATGCTCTCGAAGATGTCGCCGGTGAGGCATTGGCTGTGAATGCGGACCAAGATTGGCTCCTCGTGAACGGGCACCACGCCGTCGTCTTCGAGGCCGATGCCGCCCATGCACAGAGCCAAATGCGGTTCGGGATCGACGACCGAGGTGTAGGCGATCAGGTCGAAGTCACCGAAGCGCGTGGGCAGTTTCAACGATAATTCGCGGTGAATGAGCCGCTCGCGCTGGCGTCGAAACTTAATCAGGTCTTCAATGGTGCAAATCTTCAAGCCGTGTTCCCTTGCAAACGCCATCAGATCGGGCAGACGGGCCATGTTGCCTTCCGGCGTCATGATCTCGCAGATGACGGCGGCTTCCTTCAACCCAGCGAGGCGGGCGAGATCGACGCTGCCTTCGGTGTGGCCGGCGCGGACGAGAACGCCCCCCTTGCGGGCGCGGAGACCGGGAACGTGGCCCTTGCCGACGACGAGATCGGCGGCAGTCGAGGCGTCGTCGATGACGACTTGGATGGTGCGGGCGCGATCGTAGGCCGAGGTTCCGGTGGTGATGCCGGTGCGGGCGTCGATGTGCGGCGTCCACGGCGTCGCCTGGGCATCGACGTTGCGTCCGGGCAGCGGTTCGAGATCGAGCCGTTCGCAAATCTCTTGCGACAGTGCCAAACCGAGAATACCGCAGCCGTTGCGTACCATGAAGTTGATGGCGTCCGGCGTTACCTTCTCCGCCGCGATCACGAGATCGCCCTCGTTTTCTCGATATTCATCATCGACGAGGACAATGAGTCGGCCCTGGCGCAACTCTTCCAGCGACTCTTCAATGGTGCAAAAACCGTGTTGTTGCATTGTAGACATGCCCACTCCTCTAAGAATGCGGCTGAGTTGCCGAACCTTGATCCTCAACCCTATTCTATTCCGGCAAGACAAACCGGCTTCGTGATCCACCGTGTCCGGCGAACCGGCTGCGTAAGCTGCCGGGTAAAGCGAACCGGCTTCTTGATCCACCGTGTCCGGCGAACCGGCTGCGTAAGCTGCCGGGTAAAGCGAACCGGCTGCGTGATCCACCGTGTCCGGCGAACCGTCAGCCTGAGCTGCCGTGTCCGGCGAACCGGCTGCGTAAGGCGAACCGGCTGCGTAAGCTGCCGGGTAAAGGCGATCCTTGACCGCGACAGTAGGAAGTTAGACAATGATATTAGATTGCCCCCTGCTGGCGATTTTCTGTTCGCCGTCGTCTGCTCCAACGACGACGATGGACGGAGGACGCGGCGGGGCCTTCGCCCGAACTACCTGCCTGGCCAGCCCTTGCGCGGAACCGCCCGTCCCACCCGAATTGTGGCACGTCGGTTGCCTCCTTAGGCTCGTCCTTGTGAGCCGAACCTACCTGACCTTCCGGTGATTGGAACCCATGAGTACGCGACGTATCGGATTGTGGTTGATTGGGGCGTGCGGCGGCGTCGGCACGACGGCGGCGCTCGGCTTGGCGGCGCTGCGGCGCGGCGTCGGCGAGACAACTTCGCTGGTGACGGCGTTGCCCATGTTCGATGCGCTGCATTTGGATGCGCCGGCCGATTTCGTTGTCGGCGGCCATGAGATACGTCGCTCCGGCTTTCGGCAAACGGTGCGCGAACTCCAGAAGCGCTCGAGCATCTTCGAGCCGGACCTCGCCACCGCCTGCCAAGACGATCTCGAAAGTTGGGAGGCCAACATTCGACCGGGTACGCTGCTGAATAGCGGTCCCTCGATTGCCCGCCTCGCCGACCGCTCCGACCTGAAAACCAGCGACACGGCCCGCGAAGCCATCGAGCATTTGCAGGCCGATCTGCGCGACTTCCGCGAACGCCATCGTCTGGATCAAGTCGTCGTCGTCAACGTATCCTCGACGGAGCCGCCCTTTGAGACAAACGAAATTCACGAATCGCTGGAGCGTCTGAAGCCGGAGTTGGATCGCCGGCAAGCGCCATTGCCGGCCTCGTCGCTGTATGCTTGGGCGGCGCTCGATCTCGGTTTGCCGTACATCAACTTCACGCCATCGCTGGGCGCGTCGACTCCGGCTCTCTTGGAGTTGGCCGAACAGCGCCGCGCCGTTACCGCCGGCAAGGACGGCAAGACCGGCGAAACGCTGATGAAAAGCGTCCTAGCACCCATGTTCGCCCTGCGCAACTGGCAACTGCTCAGCTGGGTGGGCCATAACATCTTCGGCAACCGCGACGGCCAAGTCCTCGACGATCCAACCAACAAGGCCTCGAAGATTCGCACCAAAGATCAGGTCGTGTCTTCAATCGTCGGCTATAAACCGCAAACGCTGGTCAGCATCGAATACATCGACTCGCTCGACGATTGGAAGACGGCGTGGAATCACATCCACTTCAAGGGCTTCCTCGGCACGAAGATGACGCTCCAGTTCATCTGGCAGGGCTGCGACTCCATCTTGGCCGCCCCGCTCGTTCTCGATTTGGCGCGTTTGGCGCTCTTGTCGCAACGCCGCGGCGAAGTCGGCATCTTAAGCCATCTAGCATGTTTCTTCAAAAACCCGATGGGCGTGACCGAACACGATTTCTTCAAACAGTTCGCCATGCTCGAAAGGTATGTAGGCGAACCGGCAGCGTAAGCTGCCGGGTGTTTGTTCCATCGCACCCGGCAGCGTAAGCTGCCGGGTACTGGCGAACCGGCAGCGTAAGCTGCCGGGTAAAGGCCAACAACATCTGCCGGGCACAAGGGCACACACCCGGCAGCGTAAGCTGCCGGGTACTGGCGAACCGGCAGCGTAAGCTGCCGGGTAAAGGCCAACAACATCTGCCGGGCACAAGGGCACACACCCGGCAGCTTACGCTGCCGGTTCGCCGGGTAAGAGTGACACCATGAAACTGGCTTTTAGTACCAATGCGTATCTCCATTATTCGTTTCCGGAAGCGGTGCGCCGCATCGCGTCGCTGGGCTACGGCGGCGTCGAGGTCATGGCCGACGTGCCGCACGCTTGGCCGGCGTTTTTGCTCGACGAACAGAAGCGGGCGCTGCGCGAGGCGCTGGCAAAGAACCATTTGGCGATCTCGAATATCAACGGCTTTATGATGCACGCCATCAACGATCCGCGCCAACGCTATTGGCATCCGTCGTGGATCGAGCCGGACCCGCACTATCGCCGCATCCGCGTCGAACACACCAAACGCTGTTTGACGCTGGCCCGCGAACTCGGGGCGGCCTGCATCACCACCGAACCGGGCGGTCCCGTCGAGCCGGGCGCGTCGTGGTCGAAGGCACTGAAGCTGTTCGTCGAAGAGATAAAGCCGGTGGCGGAACACGCCGAGAAAGAGGGCGTTTTGCTCCTCGTCGAGCCGGAGCCGGGGCTGCTCCTCGAAACGATGGATCAGTTTCTCGAATTCAGGCAGCTTCTCGATTCGCCTTCCGTGGGGCTGAACTTTGACATCGGCCACGCTTTCTGCGTCGGCGACGATCCGGCCACCACCATCCCACGCTTGGCCGAACACATCCGCCACATTCACCTCGAAGACATTGCCGTCACGCGCGTTCATCAGCATCTCGTGCCCGGCGACGGCGCGATCGACTTTCCCGCCACGCTGCGCGCCATTCAGTCGATCGACTATCGCGGCTGGGTAACGATCGAGTTGTATCCGTATATCGAAAACCCCGACGAGGCCGCCCGCCGAGGCCGCCACTACATTCAAGGGATTTTGGCCGCACTATGAGTGACTATCGCGCTTACGCTCAACTCGTGCGCCTGCCGAATCTGCCGAGCGCTCTGGCCGACATCTGCCTGGGCGCTCTGGCGGCCAACGCGCTGCCGTCGCACGGTCTGTCCTTCCTCTGCTTACTGGCGGCGTCGGCATGTCTCTACTCGGCCGGCATGGCGTGGAACGATTATTTCGACCGCGAACAGGATCGCCGCGAACGGCCCGATCGCCCGTTGCCGTCGGGGCGAATCGCGGAGAGACAGGCGGTTCGAGTCGCCATCGGTCTGTCCGTCGCGGGAGTGCTATTCGCTTTGCCGGTGGGGAAAACCTCGCTCTGGATTGCGCTGGGTCTGGTCGGAGCGATTCTGGCCTACGACGGCTGGCTCAAACGTACTTGGATGGGGCCTTTGGCGATGGGATCGTGCCGCGTTTTGAACGTGTTACTCGGCGTGTCCGCGTGCGGCTCCCTACTGGGAGCGCGCGGCGTGTATTTGGGGCTGATCGTCGGTATCTATATTGCCGGGGTGACGTGGTTCGCGCGTGCCGAGGCGAAGGCGAGCAATCCCGCGGCGCTGCGCGGCGCGGCGGCGGTAATGTTGGCGAGTCTGATGCTGGCACTGCCCCTGCCGGTGTTTCTGCCGGAAGGACAAACTAGTTCGCTGCTCTTTCCGTATCTGTTGGTCGGTCTGGCGTTCCTCGTGGGCGCGCCCATGCTTCGGGCCATTGCGGAACCAACTCCCTCGCGGGTGCAGGGAGCCGTCAAACGGGCGCTGATGGCCCTCATCCTGCTCGACTCCGTGTTGGCGTCGGCGGTCGCCGGCTCGGCGGGACTGCTCATCCTTCTGCTCTTACTGCCCTCGGTGTATCTGAATCGGCAACGATGGATGTATGCGACTTGAACGAATGAAGGATTTCCCACACCGCGGTGATGCCTCTCGTGCCCACGCAGGAGCGAGCGTGGGAACGAGGACCGCTGCTCGTTCTATTTGGCCTTTTTAGAATCCGTCGCTTCCGCTTTTTCGCGCTGGAACGTAAACAGCGTGTGCGGCGCGCTTTGCTTGGTGGAGAATCGTTTGGGTCGATCTTGCCCGTTGGCTTTCGTCGTACACAAACGCAACTCGTCCTTGTCCAATTTGTAAATGCCCCATACCTGCGCGCCTTTGTTGCTCGCCTGGAGCGATTCCTCAATCGTGAGATCGATGGTTTTTGGCTTGTGGCTCGGATCGAGCGCGAAGGTTCCGCGAACGGCGACTTTGCCCTCTTGTTCGATGGTAAAGGTGTTCTTCTCGAAGCGCAGCACCATCCCGATCGCCGAGGAAAGCGTCGAGGGCAATCCCTTGACTTCGATGGACCGGCCGCGCCAGACGCCTTGAATGCCTTCCCGATCGTCGCGCTTTTCTTCCGCCGAACCGACGGAGGCAAGCGTTCCCAAGATAAATAAGATCGCCAACGATCGCATAGTCGCATCTCTTCGAGGGCTAGGGGGAAATCGGAAGGAAAATCGGCCAGCGCGGCGAGTGCAATTCAACGAACCGTGCCGCGCCGCGGTCGAGCATCCGACGCGGCCCCGTCACGATTGGAGCAATCGGCGCGACCCCTTCGCCTTCGTGTTCCGGATTGCTGAGTCCGCTTCCGTAGGATATAGTGCAACGCAACCCAAACCAGTTGGACGGGGTCTACGATAGCCCCCGGCGAGCGGCATCGTCCGCGCCGGTTGGACCCTCGTTGGATTGTCGCCGCCTTCGGGTAGGGTAAACGTGACCGAGGCACTCGTTTCGTCTCAAGCCTAGGGAGAAGCCTTCATGCCGGTTCTTCAACAGTCCGCGCCTCATACTCTCGACGCCACCGCGCTTCTCCACGCGCTGACGGCCCTGAAAAAGGGCGATTTCACCGTGCGCTTGCCGGTCGATTGGACCGGACTGCACGGCAAAGTGGCCGACACCTTCAACGAAGTGGTCGAACTCAATCAACGCATGGCCCACGAACTCGATCGCTTGAGCCGCGTCGTCGGCAAAGAGGGACGCATCGCGCAGCGAGCGTCGCTCGGCGATGTCAGCGGCTCGTGGGACGACGCCGTCAACTCGGTGAACGAACTGGTCAGCGATCTCGTTCGTCCGACGATCGAGACCGCCCGCGTCATCGGTGCCGTCGCGCAGGGCGATCTCTCGCAATCGATGACCATGGAAATCGACGAACGGCCCCTCCAGGGCGATTTCCTTCGCACCGCCAAAACCATTAACAAGATGGTGGATCAACTCGGCTCGTTCGCTTCCGAAGTTACGCGCGTGGCCCGCGAAGTCGGCACCGAAGGCAAACTCGGCGGGCAGGCGCTCGTGAAAGGCGTGGCCGGTATCTGGAAAGATCTCACCGACAGCGTCAACTCGATGGCCGGAAACCTGACCGGACAGGTGCGCAATATCGCCGAAGTGACCACCGCCGTGGCCAACGGCGATCTGTCCAAGAAGATCACCGTCGATGTCAAAGGCGAATTCTTGGAGCTAAAGGGGACCATCAATACGATGGTCGATCAATTGCGTTCGTTCGCATCCGAAGTGACGCGCGTGGCCCGCGAGGTCGGCACCGAAGGCAAGCTCGGCGGGCAAGCGCGGGTCGAAGGTGTGTCCGGAACCTGGAAGGATCTGACCGACAGCGTCAATTCGATGGCCGGCAATTTGACGGCGCAGGTGCGCAACATCGCCGCCGTCACCACGGCCGTGGCCAACGGCGATCTGTCCAAGAAGATCACCGTCGATGTCAAAGGCGAGATTCTTGAGCTAAAAGTGACCGTCAACACCATGGTCGATCAGCTCAGCTCGTTTGCGGCGGAAGTGACGCGCGTGGCCCGCGAAGTCGGCACCGAGGGCATTCTCGGCGGGCAGGCCGAGGTCAAGGGGGTGGCCGGTACTTGGAAGGATCTCACCGACAGCGTCAACCTCATGGCCGGTAACTTGACCGGACAGGTCCGCAACATCGCCGAAGTAACCACGGCCGTGGCCAATGGCGATCTGTCCAAGAAAATCACCGTCGATGTGCGCGGCGAGATTTTAGAGTTAAAAGATACCATCAATACGATGGTCGATCAGCTCAGCTCGTTCGCGGCGGAAGTGACGCGCGTGGCCCGCGAGGTCGGCACCGAAGGCAAACTCGGCGGGCAAGCCGAGGTCAAGGGGGTGGCCGGTACTTGGAAGGATCTCACCGACAGCGTCAACCTCATGGCCGGTAACTTGACCGGACAGGTTCGCAACATCGCCAACGTGACCACCGCCGTGGCCAACGGCGATCTGTCCAAGAAAATCACCGTCGATGTGCGCGGCGAGATTTTGGAGTTGAAAGATACCATTAACACGATGGTCGATCAGCTCAGTTCGTTCGCGGCGGAAGTGACCCGCGTGGCCCGCGAAGTCGGTACCGAAGGCAAGCTCGGCGGACAAGCTCAGGTCAAGGGGGTGTCCGGTATCTGGAAGGATCTCACCGATAACGTCAACTTCATGGCCGGTAACTTGACGGCTCAGGTTCGCAACATTGCCGCCGTCACGACCGCCGTGGCCACCGGCGATCTGTCGAAGAAAATCACCGTCGACGTCAAGGGCGAGATTCTGGAGTTAAAAGATACCATCAATACGATGGTCGATCAGCTCAGTTCGTTTGCTTCCGAAGTGACGCGCGTGGCCCGCGAAGTCGGCACCGAAGGCAAGCTCGGCGGACAGGCTCAGGTCAAGGGGGTGTCCGGCATCTGGAAGGATCTCACCGATAACGTCAACTTCATGGCCGGTAACTTGACCAGCCAGGTGCGCGGCATCGCCATCGTGGTGACGGCGGTGGCCACGGGCGATCTGAAGCAGAAATTGACCGTCGATGCCAAAGGCGAAATCGCCGCCCTCTCCGACACGATCAACAGCATGATCGACACGCTCGCCACGTTCGCCGACCAGGTAACGACGGTGGCCCGCGAAGTCGGCGTCGAGGGCAAACTCGGCGGGCAAGCCAAGGTTCCCGGCGCGGCCGGCACCTGGAAAGCTCTGACCGAAAACGTCAATCAGTTGGCCGCCAACTTGACGACCCAAGTTCGAGCCATTGCCGAGGTGGCTACCGCCGTCACCAAGGGCGACCTCACGCGCTCCATCACCGTGGAGGCGTTGGGAGAAGTAGCCGCCTTGAAGGACAACATCAACGAGATGATCCGCAATCTCAAGGACACGACGCGCAAGAACAGCGAGCAAGATTGGCTCAAAACCAACTTGGCCCGCTTCAGCCGAATGCTCCAAGGCCAGCGCGATCTCAATGCCGTCGGTCGTCTCATCCTGTCCGAACTCGCTCCGGTCGTCGCCGCTCAGCAAGCCGTCTTCTACGTTTTGCCGCCCGGCCAGAAAGAAGGCGAAACCCAACGGCTCAAATTGTTGGCCAGCTACGCCGAACGAGGCTCCGTTACTCAAGAAATCTCGCTGGGTGAAGGGTTGGTCGGGCAGTGCGCCGTCGAGACCAAGAAAATCCACATCACCAACACGCCGCCCGATTACATTCGCATCTCTTCGGGTCTGGGTCAAGCCGCGCCGCGCAGCATCATCGTTCTGCCCGTGCTATTTGAAAAGCAGCTCAAGGGGGTTCTCGAATTGGCTTCGTTCGAGCGCTTCAATCCGACGCACGAAGCGTTTCTCGACGAATTGACCGAATCGATCGGCATCGTCCTCAATACCATCGAAGCCAACATGCGCACCGAGGATCTCCTCAAGCAATCGCAATCGTTGGCCCGCGAACTATCCAGCCGCGGCGAGGAACTGGAAAAGACGAACCAGGAGCTGCAAGAGAAGGCGGGCCTGCTCGCGCATCAGAATCAGGAGGTCGAACGCAAGAATCAGGAAGTCGAACACGCCCGGCGCGCCTTGGAAGAGAAGGCCAAGCAACTGGCGCTGACCTCGAAATACAAATCCGAGTTCCTCGCCAACATGTCGCACGAACTGCGCACGCCGCTGAACAGTTTGCTCATCCTCTCCGACCAGTTGACGAAGAATCCCGAAGGCAATCTGACGCCGCGCCAGCGCGAGTTCAGCAAAACGATCCACTCGTCCGGCAACGATCTGCTCATGCTGATTAACGATATTCTCGATCTGTCCAAGATCGAATCGGGCACGGTGGTCGTCGATGTCAGCGAATTGCGTCTCGATGAGTTGCGCGGTTACGTCGAACGGACCTTCCGCCACATGGCCGAGAATAAGAGCGTCGAGTTCTTCATCCGCATGGCACCGGACCTGCCCCGCTCGATCTTCACCGATGCCAAGCGCCTGCAACAGGTGATTAAAAATCTGCTCTCCAACTCCTTCAAATTCACACATCACGGACAGGTCGCGCTGAATGTGTCGCGGGCGGTAGAGGGCTGGAGTCGCGACAACGAGGACTTGAATCGAGCCGCGTCGGTGTTGGCGTTCTCGGTAAGCGATACCGGCATCGGCATTCCTCCGGACAAACAGCAGATTATCTTCGAGGCGTTTCAGCAGGCCGACGGCTCGACGAGTCGCAAATACGGCGGCACGGGTCTGGGTCTGGCCATCAGCCGCGAACTGTCGCGCCTCTTGGGAGGCGAGATCCGCTTGATGAGTCGGCCGGGGCACGGGAGTACATTCAGCCTCTATCTGCCCCAGGTCTACACGCCGCGCACGGTTCGCAAAACGGGAACGGAGACGGCGCTCTTGCACGATAGCCGGACGACCACTTTCGCCCATCCGTTCGAGAAAGCCATCGACTCTCCCGATACCTTGCTTTGGGAGGAGACGGCAAACGGGACGACCAACGGCGAACATTTGCCGGTGCCGGCGCTAAACGAACTCGACGACGACCGCAACCGCATCGAGCCGGGCGATCGCATCGTGCTAATTGTCGAGAACGATAGGAGCTTCGCGCGCGTGCTGTTGGAGACGGCCCGCGAGAAGGGGATGAAAGGCCTGGTGACATCGTTGGGCGCGGCCGCCCTGGCCATGGCGCGCGAATATAAACCGCACGCCTTGACGTTGGACATCTTCTTGCCCGACATCGATGGCTGGCGCGTGTTGGAACGTCTCAAAAACGACGCCGCCACTCGCCATCTTCCCGTCTGCGTCATCTCCACCGAGGAAGCGCGCGAACGCGCCCTATCGTCCGGAGCGCTGCGGTTCGTCGCCAAACCGATTCCCAATAAAGAAGCGGTAGACGAACTGATGGACGATTTGAAGGAGTTTCTGCAACGAACTCCTCGGAATTTACTCGTCTTCGGGTCCAAGGCGGAACGCCTCCATCGCACCCTGGAATGCTTTGACGGCAGCGAAGTCGAGGTTCTTTTGGCCGAGGATCGAGAAGAGGCGCTGCGCCTCATCCGCGAACGACCCATCGATTGCCTGATCGTCGACGCGGATACACCCGCGCTCGCTTCCATCCAACTCTCCTCCTCCGGCTGGCGTTCGCCGCCGCCGGTTCTCGTCTACGCCGAGTCTTCGGGTTTGGCGGACGGCGGACGCTGGACGACGGAGAACGGCTGGCGGACGGAGGACGGCGACCCATTGCCCGTTCGCCGCATCTCGACGCCGGAGAGTCTCCTCGACCGAACCGCCTTCTTTCTCCATCAAGATCTCAGCAAGCTGCCGGAAGCGCAGCGTCGCATTCTCGACGATCTGCGCAACGCGGAGAAGGTGTTGGCCGGCAAGAAGGTGATGATCGTGGACGACGACATGCGCAACATCTTCGCCTTGTCCACGGTCTTGGAAGACCACGATATGACCATCGTTTCGGCCGACAACGGCCGCGACGCCATCAAGCTCTTGCAGCTTCAACACGACATCGACATTGTGCTGATGGACATTATGATGCCGGAATTGGACGGTATCGACACGATGCGCGAGATTCGCAAGATCGAGCGCTTGAAATCGTTGCCGATCATCGCGGTGACGGCCAAGGCCATGAAGGGCGACCGCGAGAAGTGCATTGAGGCGGGCGCGTGGGATTATCTCTCCAAGCCGGTGGACACCGAGCAGATGCTCTCGGTCATGCGGGCTTGGCTCCGCCGATAACGGGCTTCAGCGCCGATCCGCAAAGCCCCCTCAAGGGGGTTGCGGATCGGCGCTGAGAGATTGCTACTGACAGGGCCAGCGTTCTTCGCTATGGTTCCGCGCCGAGGTGATGTTTTCGACCCTCTCGGCGATTAAGGAGGCATATCGGATGTTCGTACAAATCTGGCCCACCGCATTGATCGCGGCAGTGGCATCTCTCTTCGGAAACCCTCTCTGGGCGCAAGGGCCGACAGGCGGCTTCGCCACCGGCTATGCTCCTCCCGCTTGCTGCGCGAAGGATGAGGATTGTTGCAAGGAAGCGGATTGCTGCAAGGAGGGCAAGTGCTGCAAAGAAGGGGATTGCTGCAAGGACGGCAAGTGCTGCAAAGAGGCGGGTTGCTGCAAGGACGGCAAGTGCTGCAAAGAGGCGAGTTGCTGCAAGGACGGCAAGTGCTGCAAAGACGGTAAATGCGACTGCGCCACGGGCGGCGAGTGCTGCTGCAAGAAGGGCGAGTGCAAATGCAAAAAGGCTACCGCCTGCGAAGGAATGCAATCCCACGGGTTCATCGTGGTAATGCCGGCGATGCAAACGATGGACGCAATCGCCGCGATGCCGCATCCCATGCCGATTCCCGTGCCTCCGTTGCCTCTACCGGGAATGCCCAGCATGCCTCCCCCGCCGGTGTATATGTCTCCCTATCCGATGCATGCGGCGATGCCTCCCGCACCGATGCACGCGGCGATGCCTCCCTATCCGATGCACGCGGCGATGCCTCCCCTGCCGCCCGGCTATTACCAGCAGCCGTCCGTCTGCGATCTCGACTATTCTGCTCCTTCCGGCGAAGGAATTCCGACACCGAGCGTGACTCCCACCATCCTGACGGCTAGCGCCAAACGAATGAGCGAAGCCAAGGTGTCCTTCGTCGCCGCTTCTTCCGACGAGGCGTTGACGGTCCAGGTCGGCGAGGATACTCAGCTGCATTGCCAAAGGACGAAAGTGACGATCGGCGCGAACGAGCTTCGGCTGACCCGCTTCGAGGATCGCATCCGCGTTCGCGGCGAGAATGTCAAGGCGACGGCCGACCGCGTGCGCAGCGAAGGCAAGGATCGTCTCGTTCTCGAAGGCGATGTCGTACTGTACTACAAAAAGGGCGGCCACAAAACGCACGCCAGCGGCGATTGCGTCGAGGTCAACCTGACGACCGGCGCGGTGACGATTCAACCCTCTCACGCTTCGCCGGAATAGATTTCCAAAAGGATCGCGGTCCCAGGCGCTCTGCCTGGGGCCGTCTCTCTCCTTCCATCCCGCCACCATCGCTCGTCGCATGGATCTCACATCCCATCGAATCCACGAACGCGGCGCTGGCGATCCGCCGCTTCCGCGATAGAATTGAGCCGTCGAACCCGCGCACTCGCCGAACGAGTGTTTCCATCCATCCGGAGGTGCTGCCGATGCTTCGCTGGAGATCCGTTGCGTTCCTCTTCTCGGTCGTCGCCGTGCTGCCGCTGTTGGCCGCCGACGAGACTCCCGCGCCGAAGAAGTCCAAGCCCATCCGCGCGCTGTTGGTCGTGGGCGGATGCTGCCACGACTATGCCAAGAAAAAGGATATTCTTACTCAGGGTATCTCGAAAAAGGCCATCGTGGTTTGGACGATTGCCTACGATCCCGACAAGGGGACCAAGCACCTCAACCCGGTGTACGAGAAACCCGATTGGGCCAAGGACTTCGATGTCGTCGTCCACGACGAATGCTGCGCCGATGTCAAGGACGAAGCCTTGATCGAGCGCATCTTGGAACCGCACCGCCAAGGTTTGCCGGGCGTCGTCTTGCACTGCGGCATGCACTGCTACCGGAGCAAGGGCTATCCGCGCGCCACGCCCTGGTTCGAGTTTACCGGCCTGCCGAGTACCGGACACGGACCTCAAGCGCCCATTGCGATCTCGTTTGTCGATAAAGACAACCCCATTACCAAGGGGCTGACCGATTGGACCACCGGCAAGGAAGAGTTGTACAACAACGCGGCCGGCAAGGTGCTGGACACGGCGCACCCGCTGGCGCGAGGCAAACAAACGGTGGTGACCAAGGACGGCAAAGAACGAATCGACGAAACCGTGGTGGCCTGGACCAATATGTATAAGGGCAAGACGCGCGTCTTCGCCACGACGCTCGGCCACAACAACGCCACGGTCGGCGACGAACGCTACCTCGATCTGGTGACGCGCGGTCTGCTGTGGTCGGTCGATAAACTCGACGCCGCCCACCTCAAGGCGAACCGGCAGCGTTAGCTGCCGGGTGTGTTGGCTCCGGCCAAGCACCGTGCCGCGCGGGCGATCATCAGTTCCTCTTGGGTGCGCAGGACGAAAATGCGTCCCGGCGAAGCGGCGGTGGCAATGTCGGCATCCGGTTGACACGTCGCATTGCGTTCGGCGTCGAGATGCAGCCCCAGAATCTGCAAACCGTCGCAGACCTCGGCGCGCAGCTCGGCGGCATGTTCGCCGATGCCGGCGGTGAATACCAGCACGTCGAGGCCGCCCAGTGTCACGGCCATCGCCCCAATGGCAGCGCGAACGCGGTCGGCATAGATAGCCAAGGCCAACCGCGCGCGCTCGTCGCCCCGATTCGCCGCCTCGCGCACGGTGCGATAATCCGACGACACGCCGGACACGCCCAGCAAGCCCGATTCGTGGTTCAGAGCGCGATCGAGCCGTTCGACATCCACATGGTACTTGCGCTGGACGTGAAGCAGCACGCCGGGATCGACCGAGCCGGAGCGCGTGCCCATCATCAAGCCTTCCATCGGCGTATAGCCCATGCTCGTTTGCACGGCCCTACCGCCGCGCACGGCGCTGATCGAACAACCGTTGCCGAGATGACAGACGATGAGGCGCAGGTCGCTCGGATCGCGCGCCAGCAATTCGGCGGCGCGGCCAGAACAATAGGCATGGCTGAGGCCGTGGAAGCCGAATCGGCGAATGCCCCAGTCGTGGTACCACGCATAGGGCAGAGGATACACGAACGCGCGCGGATCCAGTGCGGTGAAAAAGGAAGTATCGAACGCCGCGACGTGCGGGACGTTCGGCAAAGCGGACTCGGCGGCTTCGATGCCCTCCAAAGCGGGCGGATTGTGCAAGGGAGCCAATTCGACGAGTTGAGCGATCTCTCGTTTGACTTCGGCGTCGATGCGTACTGGTTCGTGAAAGCGCGTGCCGCCGTGGACGACGCGATGGCCGACAACCGCGATCGTCGAGTCGGCTTGCTCGTCCAAAAGACGCACGGCATGAAGCACCGCCGCCCGATGGTCCGACACCGACACGCGCGAACGGACGGTCTGGCCCTCGTTGGGCTGCACGATCAATTCGGCCTGGCGCGGATCGACGCGCCAATCGATCAGTCCGGTCGCCAAGGCGCGCTTGGCCTCGGAATCGAACAGTCCGAATTTGAGACTGCTCGACCCGGCGTTAATCGTCAAAATGCTCATGCTCCCCCCCGGCAGTTAGCAGTACAGCGCTACTCCCCTCTCCCCTGTACTCAGGGGAGAGGGGTCGGGGGTGAGGGGCGAGAATACTCGGAAAAACTCACCCCCTCACCCCAACCCCTCTCCCCCTGAGTACAGGGGGAGAGGGGCTTATGGGACGGCCTCTTATT
>JAJXWW010000157.1 GCA_021781415.1 Planctomycetota bacterium | reverse complement strand
GAAGAATGCCGACGGCAAGGGGTCGGCAGGCAAAGCGATAGGCGAGGCGCGCGAAAAGAAGGTAGCCTACGACCGCGCCCGCGAGTTGCTCCAACGTCGCGCCCAAGACGCGGTGCAATCCGGCAAACTTGGCGTCGATCTGTCCGTTCAGACGCAGAATCTTCGCTCGCAGTCGAAGCTCGAGCAGACGGCCGTTCGCCAGGTGTTCGGTCGCAATTGTCTAGAAATCGGCGGCGTCTGGATCGACGAAGCGTTCGATCCGAAGATGCCATCGTTGACCATTAAGGCCCAGAGCGACGCCTATTTCAAACTGCTCGCTCGCCAGCCCAAATTGCGCGACGTATTCCGTCTCGGCAACTATCTCCTCTGGGTAACGCCGAATGGAACGGCCTTGGTGATCGACACCGGAACGGGAAAGGATAATCTCCGCGACGACGAGATCGACAAGCTATTTATCGCCAAGAAATAGGCTCCCTTGAGGCATCACAATCGCTCCCCCACGCCGGCACGCCCAACCGGCGTGGGGTTTCTTTTTGTCCGATCCTTGACTCCCTCCCGAAATCGTGATAACCCAATATCGCAGCGTTCCCTTACCCGTCCCTCACCGTAGGAGTGCCTCGCCATGATCGCCGATCGTCTCTCCGTCGACCGTCGCCGATTCCTTGCCGCCGGAGCCGCCGCCCTCGGCGCGGCTGGTTTGCCGCATTTTCTTCGCGGCGATGAGAAAAAAGAAGACGCCTTGGGTGGCTTTAAGCTCGGTGCCCAAAGTTATACCTTCCGCGAGTTCGACTTGGAACCGGCTCTGAAACGAATGAAGAGCCTCGGCCTACACTACGTCGAGTTGTTCCAAAAACACGCGCCTCTCAATAGCACGCCTCGACAGATCGAAGCGCTGCTGCGACTTTGCAAGGAGTACGACGTGACTCCAGCGGCTTGGGGCGTGCAGCATTTCTCGAAAGACATGGACGCCAACAGAAAAGTGTTCGAGTTCGGCAAAGCACTCGGCGTCAAGATGTTTAGCGCCAGCCCAACGAAAGACGCTTTCGACAGTCTCGACAAGCTGTGCGACGAGTATAAAATTGCCATCGGCATCCATCCGCACGGTCCCGTCGGCAAGGATAAGCTCGATCAGTGGTATTCGGCTGAGATCATTCTCGCGGCGGTGAAGGATCACCATCCACTGATCGGTTCGTGCTTGGACACCGGCCATCTGATTCGTTCCGCGCAACTCGGCAAGCGGCTCGATCCCGTCCAACAGATCCGCCTCATGGGCAAACGCAATCACGGCTTGCATTTGAAGGATCACGATAACAAAAAGCGAACCGACGTGGTGTTCGGCAAGGGCGTACTCGACGTGCCCGGAGTCCTCAAGGCGTTGCGCGAGGTGGGGTTCGCGGGAGCGATCAGCATCGAATACGAAGCGAATCCGCGCGATCCCGACAAAGACGTACGCGCCTGTGTCGAAGTTGTGAAGGATTCGGTCAAGAAGCTCGGCTGAAAGGCAGATACGACGAATGCGGCGAACGGACTGTCCCGAATTGCCTCTCCTCGATTCGGGACCAGTCCGTTCGATGCTGCGCGGGACCGAATGCTCCTCTCGTGTATGGCCCGTCGTTCCCTATAATAAGTTCAGGAGTAACCGTCGCGGGTAGAAGCGGCGCGAAGCGTCGATTCCCGTGTGGAGGCGTTTGAGAGAAGCATGACACCCGAACAGATCGCGGAACTACGGCGTGAGAAATACAACGCGCGCGTCCTTCGCCTCATCAAGCCTCACGGCGACTTGATGATCGTGCGCGTCCGGCCAGACTATCCGCTCGCACCCCACAAGCCCGGACAATACACGGCGTTGGGTTTGGGCAACTGGGAGCCGCGATTTCCAGGCGCGGCGGAAGAAGATTTACAGCCGGCAGAGCTATCGAAGCTGGCGCGCCGCTCCTATTCCATCAGTTGCTCGATTCTCGATGACGAGGGGCAATTATTGGATCGAGAGAACGTCGATTGGCTGGAGTTTTACATCGTCTTGGTTCGGGAGAGCGAAAAGGCGCATCCTCCCGCACTGACGCCCCGTCTCTTTCTACTGAAAGAAGGCGATCGTCTGTTTCTGGGCGAGAAGATAACCGGCCATTTCACGCTCGATCCCGTTCAACCGGACGATACGGTCCTCTTTCTAAGCACCGGAACCGGCGAAGCTCCTCACAATTACATGCTGTGGGATTTGCTGCGGCGCGGGCATCGCGGACGCATCGCTTCGGCTTGCTGCGTGCGTTATCGTAAAGATCTCGCCTACCTGTCCATCCATGAAGAGTTAATGCGACGCTACCCGCACTATCTCTATCTCCCTCTGACGACGCGCGAAGCGGAGACGAAGGATCACAAAGTATACATTCAAGATCTGATAACCAGTGGAGAATTGGAGACCCGTCTCGGACAAGCCCTCGATCCGAAGCGTACACACGTTTATCTGTGCGGGAATCCCAAGATGATCGGACTACCCGAAAAGAATCGGGAGACCGGCGAGCGCGTCTATCCGCATCCTCTCGGCGTTATCGAAATCTTGGAACGTCGCGGATTTCAGACGGATGTGCCCGCACAGAAGATTAAGGGCAACGTCCACTACGAGGAATACTGGTAAGCGGTCTTCGATTGGGTCGAAAGACGCGAACCCACTCGTTGGACTCTGGAAGGGGAGGGCGGACATGTCGGAGGAGTTGGTTGGCGGTTATCGCTTGTTGAAGCAGATCGTGAGTGGACAAACCAGTCAGGTGTACGAAGTGCTGGAGGCGTCGAGCGGCCGGCACTTCGCCATGAAATTGCTCTTGCCCGAAAAGGTGCGCGAATCGAACTACCGTCAGTTTCTCTTTCACGAGGCGGATGTCGGCAAGGAATTGGCGCACCCCAATATCATTCGCATCGTGAAGGTCGATCGTAGTCTGGACAATCCCCACTTTGTGATGGAGTATTTTCCCGCCGGTAATCTGAAACTGCGAATTATGCGTAAAGAAATCGATTTCTTGCGCGAAAAGGGGCACGATATTCTCAAACAAGCCGCCACGGGATTGGCATTCATGAATGCCAAGGGTTGGGTTCACCGCGACGTGAAGCCGGATAACATTCTCGTAGCCAGCAGCGGCGACGTTCGCATCATCGACTTTGCACTGGCGCAACGCATCCCGACGGGCTTATCGAAGTTTTTTTGGCGAAAGTGTAAACCGCAGGGGACGCGCAGTTATATGTCGCCGGAACAAATTCGCGGACAACCTCTCGACGGTCGCGCCGACATCTATAGCTTCGGAGCGATGTGTTATGAGTTGGTTGCCACCCGTCCGCCTTTCCGCGCCGCTTCGTCGCAAGAGCTATTGACGAAGCACATTACGGAAAAGCCCGTCTCTCCCAAGCATTACAATCCCGATGTCAGCGAAGAGTTTGCCGATCTCATCCTGCGGATGTTGGCGAAGAAGAAAGAAGATCGACCGCGCGATTTTCATGAGGTACTGATGCAGATGCGCGGTCTTCGCCTCTACAATCCGAAGAAAGAGTAATCGGGCTCGCTTCCATTTCGACTTTGAATCGCGACGCGCCGCGATTTCGAGGCTTCTTCGATCCAAACAATCCGCCCAACGCATAGCGAGGGTAGGGGATCGGCTCGACGATCCGCCCTTTGGTTCGACGATAAATCAGCAAGCATCCCGCCAACAGGAGAAGTGTCTGCCAAGTGACGATTCCGTACCACAAGGAGAGCGTGTACAATCGTTCGCCCAATGGATCTTTATTACCCGCCATTCCGAGTAATAGCGAACCCGCTAAGAGCGCCGAAATGATTCGTCCGCGCGTCGACAGCGCGGAGCGCGCCAAACAAAACGCGGCGAGTGTCGTGGTGCCAAAATGAGCTTTGCTCGACATCGGCGAGAGCAATAACATTAATAAGAGTACGATCCCACACTCAAGCGCTAAAAGAGAGCCTCTATTATCGTCGACAATCGGTCGAAAGGGACGACCGCAAATCCAAACGACGATACCAAGGATGGCAACTGCGGCGGCAATTATTCCAATTCGCAACGCTTGGGGATCGAGCAAGGGAAGACGGGGCTGAACCGCGCATTCGGAGACCGACCAAGCGATCGTCGTCGTACACCAACGATGGCCCAATCCCACCAACGATTGATTGTAAATGGGATCGCTTCCCCATGTGCCCAGATAGCGCTCGGATTCGGTGAGCGGCATTAAGAAGCTAGTGGCAAAGTTTCGCACCCAGAGTCCGCCGTCCGGAGCGGGGCGGACGAGGTTCGGCAACAGGTTCGCGCCGATGGCGACGATGAATAGCCAAACGGCCGCGACGGGTCGCCTGCGCCACAACAAATAAGGCATCCACAACAACGCCGTACACTTGCAAGCCGCCGCCAAACCAAACGAAGTGGCCGCCCAGATGAAGCGGCCTCGCGTCAAGAGCAGGCAACCTCCCGCCAACATGGCTCCGAGTACGATGTCGGTCTGTTGATGGGCAAGACAATTTTGCAGATAGGAGATGCCACAAAGAGCGCCGAGGACGGCCGCGAGTCGTTCGCGGCGCGGCACTTTCCCGGCTCCTTCGAGCCGCCCGCCTCCCGCCGTTTGCCAGCTCCATCGGTACAGGGCGATCAGGCTCAGGCCATTGATGGCGAGCCATAGAAGCCGAGAGGCCCGCGCCGACAGGCTTAAAAAGGGGAGGGCAGTCCACGCCATGAAGGGGGGATACAAATAGGCATCCCGCATCCGATACATTTCTTCGCCGCTGCACAGTCTCGCCGCGGCCCGAATGTAGACTTGCTCCCACTCGGAATCGTGGCGTCTGCAAAAGGGGATCGCAACCACGAGCAACAAAATGCCGCCCGAAATGGTGAAGGGGCGTTCGCGGAGCAAGCTCCAGGCTTTGTCCCGCCACGAGAAAGACGGTGCGTTCATGTCAGACTCCATGCAGTGCCTCATCGCCGTCCGCGAGTGCGAATGGTGGATAGCACGAATGGAAGCAGGCGGGCAAGATCAGTTGGCCCTCGCTTCGCGCTTCGGTATCTTGTACAGCATGGGTAAGCCGGGAGTTGAAGCCGGGAGTCGAGGAAGACGCCATGCCGCCGCGCAATCGTTTACCTTTTGAGTCGGACATCTACGAGTTGGAAGATCTGTTGGAGCGTCTGGAAGTGGGTGCGAACGGCCAACTCGGCAGCAGCGAAGAGATTCGCCGTATTCGCCGCGAGTTGGTCGGCCTCAAACGCAAGATCTACAGCAATCTGACGCCTTGGCAGACGGTATTGGTCTCGCGGCACGCTGAAAGACCGCAGACGATGGATTACGTCCAGTTGATCTTCGAGGACTTCGTGGAGTTGCACGGGGACCGCGCCATCGGCGACGACCGCGCCCTGCGGTGCGGCTTCGCTCGGCTGGGGGATCATCGCGTCATGGTAATCGGCCATCAGAAGGGTCATACGCTGCAAGAACGCACCAAATGTTTCTACGGCTGCGCGCATCCGGAGGGATATCGGAAGGCACTCAAGAATATGCGATTGGCCGCGAAATTTCGCTTGCCAATTATTTGTCTGATCGACACGCCTGGGGCCTTTCCCGGCATCGGAGCCGAGGAACGCGGACAAGCTCAACTCATTGCCACCAATCTTTTGGAAATGTCGCGGATGGAGACGCCGATCGTCTGCGTGGTAATCGGCGAAGGCGGGTCCGGCGGAGCGCTGGGCATCGGCATCGGCGACCGCGTCAGCATGTTGGAACACGGCTATTATTCTGTCATTAGCCCTGAGGGCTGTGCGGGCATTCTGTGGAAGGTGGCCACGGAGACGACCAAACCCCTCGCCGCCGAGGCGCTGCGGATGACGGCTAAAGATTTGAAACGATTGGGCGTCATCGACGACATCATACCCGAACCGTTGGGGGCCGCGCATCGGGATCATCGTGAGATGGCCAATACGCTGAAGGCGTATTTGCTTCGTTACATCCGCGAAATTCGCCCCTTGAGTGTGGAGGAATTGTTGGAATCGCGCTATCAGAAATTCCGCAAGATGGGATTCTATTTATCGGGAATCGAAAATGGCGAAGCGTTGGGCGACGTGTCCTAACCTGGCTCAAGGCCCTCCGGCCGCATTTGCCTCTTCGGCATGTTCATTTGCCGGCAGGCGATAGATGAAGAAAGTCGAAGTGCGGTCGATGGGGCGCATGGCGCGCATCTTTTGTGAGAATGGTTCGAGTTCTGGAAAAATCTCGCTCAGGCTTCCATAAAGGATCGTGGCTCCGACGGCAAGAGTGCGTCCTCGGCTAGCGTCGGGCAGTTTATCCGATCCGAGGCGTAAAGAGCTGACGACGAGAGGGTGCATCGGCAATTTAGCCAAGGTTGTGTCGGTGCCATAGTATATGACATCGAGATCGTTCGCACGGTGGGACTTTTGCCATTGGGCCAACTCTTTTAATCCCTGTCCCCAATCGTAATTTGAATCGCTGAGGCAGCGATAACCGTTTTGGGTTCCGCCCCACATTTCGTTGGTGTAACACAAGCCGTGAGGCCAAACCGAGAGCGACGACCAGAGGAGCCAGCCGGCCAAAACACTGCCGCTCCCAGCCAACCAAATCCGAACTTGCCTTCGATCGGCCTGTTGCCAAGCGACCACGAGCGCCGACGTCAGCCCCACGACGGCTACGACCACGAGGGGCAACACGAGCCGAATGCCCGTTTGTACCCGACATACCAGAGTGAATGCCAAGAGGACGAAAGTAACGGCGCACGCCCAATTGCGCAGAGCGCGGCGCGAGATCATCGCCACGATAACGGGAAGGGAAAGCAAGGGAAGGGGGCACTTGATGGAGAGCATCAGGGGAAAGTAATACCAGATCGCTCTTTTGGCGACATGGCCCAAGATGAACACGCCGTGTCCTTGGATGTTGTGTCGAATCTGACGAACGAGGGCGACTCCCGCATTGCTGAAGATGCACAAATGCTCGGCGAGCCAAACCATTGCGGTTCGCCCCGGTCCTTCCGGCAGTTTGTGCCCCCATTCGACAAAGGATGGGGAACATTGCCATTCCGATCCGCAGAAGCAAAACACACCCAACAAACCGAGCCAGAACACTTGTCCCAGATCGCGTCGAAACGGCTTTTGAAAGAGCTGTCTCAGCGAGTCGCGCCAACGAGGAGTGGCGACCCCCTCGACGCGAGCCAGGCTTCTGCGATATTCCAACTCGATGGCCAGCATCCCAAGGAGGCCGAAAACCAATCCCGATGCCTTGCTCAAGACGACGAGCGCGAACCAGATTGCGGGCAACAAGATTCGCTTTGCCCACGAGCAGTCTCGACCCATGCGGAAGTGGTAGAGCAGAGCCAAGAACGATCCAGAGACGGCGATATCGGTTGTCGCGAGGCCGGCATGCGCGAGCAGGTTCGGCTCGCAGGCTAGGAACAACACCGCGAGTCGTCCGGCCCAAGGCCCCCCGATGTGACGGGCCGACAGCCAGGCATATACCAACAGAATCCACCAGAAGGGCAACGTCCCAATTCGCGCGACGGGCAAGATACGATCGAGATCGCGCGCCACCTCGAACGGTTGCCCCGACTGACGCTCCCAAAGGTAGAGAGGGAGCGTTTGCACGACGGCGGGGAGGGGCATGGTTCCCAAGTCGATCAACGGCTTGTAGCTGCCGGTTCGCCACCCTTGCAGTCCATGTTGGAGGTACGTCGGCTCGTCGAACGTAGCCCCCAGTCGAGTGGACGCCGAGACGCACCAAATCGAGCTAGCGACGACCCAGAGCGCGAGCCAACCCACATCGAATAAACGTTCTTTCCAACTGCCCTTCATTGCCCACCTCCAGACCAATCGGCCACCGTCGAAGGTATCGCGTTCGGAAGCAGGCCCGTCAAGGTCAGTTCGTCCGAATCGACCGGGTGGCGAGATTGGGCAACCTCTTTCAGGGACGCGATTTAGGCAGGACGGTCGGTCGCCAGTCAATTAAACATAAGAACTCTTATCGGACGCATTAGCTCGGCCTGGGGAAATCTGTACAAATGTCGCCGAGAGATGCAACGTCCGATAATGAATATTATGTTTAATTAATTCACCGCAACCAAGACGCGACGAATATCGACGCAAAAGCATAATAAGTAAAGAGTTAGGGAAGTCTTGCCGTTAGGGACGGTCGGTCGCGTGCGAGATGCGCTCGAAGACGACGGCCCAGCCGTCCCGGTAGCGTTCGCGCCAGGCGCTCGATCGTTCGGCAAGGCGAAAGGCCAACGGGGCGTTCACATCGACGCAAACGAACACCACGGACGCGCGGTCGAGCTTTACATCCCAACCCGGTTCCGTGTCAAGGATCGAGAAGTAGTCTTGGATATGCTCCTTGCCTTGGACTTCGTTGCGGTCGTCGATCCAGTTACGAAAGCCGGGGCCGCCGTGCCAGGTCAGATAGCCACCCCAATCGTAGGAGTGAAAGACGATGGGTCGCCGACCGTTCTCGGCTTGCCATTCGCAATGGATTTGTAGATACCGGTCGAGAGCATGAGAGGGGAAGATGTCGGGTTGATGGCGGGCCAAGTGCCCCTCGACTCCGTGAGCCAAGACGAGAAGCACGACGGCACCGATGAGGCTTCCAAACCAAGGGACGGCACCGCGCGGCACACCGGACCATCGACTGCCCTCCCCCCCATTCCGGAACCGTTTCATTTGTTCGTCTACCCAAGGCAAAGCGAGACTCGAACGAGCCAGCAACGGGATTACGACTACGACCCAAACGGCGACATAGCGGAACCCGGTCAATGCGAAGTGAAACCACAACAGGGAAAGGCCGAGTTCCACCAAATGCGGTCGCCGCCTGCCGACCGCCAAGAGGAACGGGAAGAGGAGCATCAACCACTCGAAGCGCATCGCACCCTTGCCATGAAAGTCCGGCGATTTCCATTCTCGATGAAGATCCATGAAAAAGGGTTCGCCCAATAGCTGAAAGACCCAGCGGTACAGCGCGAATCCGTAGGGATTGAGAAGCGAAGAAAGAAACGTCCCGATCAGAAGCAGCAGCAGAACGCGCGAACGACTTCGGGCCGCGCATCGCTCGTCGAAACTCGCGGACAAAAACGAGATTGAAAGTTCGAGAACCAGAGTCGCGCCGAGCAAAAGGAATCCGGCCAAAAAGCCGCCGTGAATGTTCGCCCATAGGCAGAACAAAGGCAAGAGCCAAATCGTCTGTCGCCGAGACATCCTCCCTTCGTGAAAGAGGACGCAAACCCGTGCGACGATCGCCGCGAAAAGAAGGGTAAAGAGATTGGGGCGCGCGACCCAAGAACACGATACTCCCATCGCTGCCTGCGAGATCCAAAAGACGGCAAGGGGCCAAGGGCAACCGTCGCGCCGCAGCATGAGATAGAGACAACGCATCGCGAAGGCAATCGTTAACGCTGCCACGGCCGCGATCCCTTCCAATCCCGCCCAGCGTTCGCCGAGCCAAAAAGGCAGCTCGCCCAGCCATTGGTTGCTATACCACGGTCGAGGAACGCCGACCCGCACTTCGGTGAATGGATCGACGGTGAGCCACCCGCGTTCGGCAAGCATGGCGTCAATGTTGCGAAGATGCCAGCCGAGACCCGGATCGTCGAGCAATCCTTGCCGTGCCGTCACAAAAACAATCGAGGCGATGACGAGGAATACGGCATCCGCGCCCACAAACTGGAACCAGCGCTTCGATACCTCGAAAGGCGCGGTCGCACCATCGCACTCGAAAGCGGTTGCAGGTGGCGTGTCGCCCGTCGCGCGGTGGATAGAAGTGCAGGATTGCATGGTGAACGGTGGACTCCCTCTGTCGTCGGTGTCGATCTTCACCGTCGAATCTCACACAGTTCGGATGGATGACAAACGAGTGTCGCTGTCATCTCCGCGTCGTGCCGAGTTCCCGCTTCGAGTTCCTCTCGTTCGTATTCGAGAATGGAATCCACGATATAAAGGGGACGGCGTTGCGCATGCCGATGGGTGCGAACGATATATTCGCCAAGCACGGCCAGACTGAGAAACTGCACGTTCCAAAGGAGCAGAAAGCCCAGCGATGCCCACATCCAGCCTTCCATGACCATCGCGCCGAACATCCATAGTAGCACGGCGACGGCGCAGCCTGCGAAGCTAGCGAGGGCGAACGAGCCGGCCGTCAGGGTCACGATCAAAGCGGGCAGGGTCGAAAAAGCGGTGATGGTATCGAATGCCAGCCGAAGCAAGCGACTGTACCGATACTTCGTTCGCCCCCCTGCCCTACAATGCCGGACGAAAGGAATGCCGACCTGACGGAACCCGATCCAACCGATTAGCCCGCGAAAGAATCGTGGCTCCTCCTGAAAGCGTCGATACACGTCGAGAACGCGACGGTCCAAAAGTCGAAAATCGCCCGTGTCCGCTGGAATCGGCACGTCGGCGATCCGGGCCACGAGACGGTAAAAGACATACGAAGTCGCTTTCTTGAGAAAGCTCTCTCCCTTTCGTTCTTTCCGAACGCCGTAGACAACTTCGTACCCTTCGCGCCATTTGGCCACGAACCGCGCGATCATCTCCGGCGGGTCTTGCAAATCGGCATCCATGACGATCGCGGCCCGACCTCGCGCATGCCTTAGCCCGGCCGTCGTCGCCATTTCGTGGCCGAAATTCCGCGACAGAACCACGACTCGCACGGATCGATCGATGGTTGCCAGCGCGGCCAAGATGGCGCGCGACCGATCCGTACTACCATCGTCGACAAAAATGAGTTCGTAAGTCTCTCCCAAATGGTCGAGATACTTCTTGAGCGTCGCGTAGGTCGTCTCGATCACCTCCTCCTCGTTCAGAAGCGGAACGACCATGCTGAGCGTTGGCAACTCGGAGGAATGGTTCATGGTGAAAACTCGAAACTGGCTGCAATGTCCCTGCCCTGCTTCGGCACGAACGAACGATTGCTCTGAAGAAGGCGATTCCTTCAACTATAGCTTTGAAATGGACGATTCGGATGAAAAAACAAAAGCCGTCTCCCGCCGCATTGTGGTTGCTTCGGGCACGGCGTCCTCTATTCTGGAGATATGAACACCCTTGCGAACACAACCCCGCGCCGATTGCGCGTCGGCGCGATCGGACTTGGCATGATATTTGAGGAGACGTATCGACCTCTCCTCGCGCAGCTGCGCGCGGAAGGCTTGTATCGCCGCAACTTCGGATGTGTCGAGGTTGAGTTGGCGGCGGTGGCCAGCCGAACGGGTGTGCGCGGTGAAAAGCTGCGCGAAACCCACGGGGACCGACTCGGTTCGTTCCTGAATTGTAGCGGAGACTCCTCCATCGAGCGGCTCGTAACCGAGCCGCTCGATCTCGTCTGCGTGGCCACGCCGGACGACCGCCATTTTGCCGCGGCGCGACGGGCACTACAGGCCGGCAAGCACGTTCTCATCGAGAAGCCCTCGGTTCTTCGACTTCAGGAACTGGACGAATTGCAGAGTCTAGCGCGGCAGCGAGGCGTGTTGGCCAAGGTCGTCTATCACAAATTGGCCGACCCCGATCATAAAAAATTGCGCACCCATGTCGTCGATGGCACTCTTCGACACATTAATAATGGGTATTGTTCGCTATTGGAACCCAAGCAAATCAGCGGGCAACAATTTGCCGAATGGATCGACGGACGCAATCCAGGAACATATGTGGCCGTACACTACATCAAACTCATCGACTTCACCTTCGGTTCGTCGTTGCCGGGCGGCGCTCGCCTCGCTCGCATCGGTGCGACGGGCCAGCGCGGTCTCGTGGGGCCGGCGGAGGGATCGACCTGGGACTCGGTGCAATTGCAATTGATTTATCGCTACTCGGACGGTCGAGAAGCGGCTTTCGATATACATACGAGTTGGGTGACGCCCGACAATTTCCCCGGCTACGTCGAACAAGAAGTGCAATTTCGATTCGATAACGGCGTGTGGAGCGCGCACCAACGTAAACGCGGCGTCGAGGTGACAGTCGAGGAGCGAACGCCGATCTCGATGAAATACACACCCAACCATCACTATAATGCCGCTTTTGTCGAACCGTGGAACGAACGCAGCCAACGCGGATACGGTCTGGAAGTGATACGTCGATTCTTCGAGGAAGTTGCCTTCGTCGAGTTCGGCGGTCCAGCGGATGAACGAACGCATCGACTTCGAGAGATGAGCGATTTAGCCTACAACGATCTTTCCGCCGACCGTCCCACGGTGGCTGCCGTGCAGGCGTTAGAAGCCATTTTGCAGCGACACGCGGCGGGACAACCGGGCTGCATGGTTTCGGTCAACGACTCGCTGGGCGGGCTAGTCCTGCGCGCTCCAGGGGCGGTCGAGCCTGCGATTCTTTATCCCAACCCCGTATAAGGGCAATGCACGAGATCGATTCATCGCGAATGGGAGGTATTATCATGGACCCGCTGCATCATGCGAACGAGCCTGCTTCCAATCCGATACGCGACGCCCTTGCGCTCCACGAACCGCGCGCCTTGCGCACCTACACTCCAACATTAGCCGTTCTTGCACGCAGCGCCGGTGTGTTTCATTGGACCCCGGAGGGAAAGCGATTGTACGATTTCACGTCCGGCGTCCTCGTCGCGAACCTCGGACACAATCCGCGATCATGGATGGATCGTTTTTTCTCCCACATGCACTGGTCGGGGCACCCCACAACGGGCGCTTACTCCCCTGCCCTGCCGATGACGGCGTACAATGCCGTGACGCCCGTGGAAGTCGAGGCATCCCAACGCCTGATCGAGACGCTGCAAAGCCGTCCGGGTGGGTCGCGGTTACAGCAACTTCTGTGGGCGGCATCGGGATCGGAAGCGATTCAAAAGGCGCTGTGGGCCTCGCTGGCGCGCGATCGAAACCGCGACACGATCGTGGCCACGCGCTACGGATTTCATGGGAAAAAGGGATTGGCTGGAGCCGTGACGGGATGTGAGACCGACCGCGACCGCGACCCGCGCGTGCGCTTCATCGGGTTTCCGATGGACGAGTGCGCGGACATCGACCGACGCGGCCAATCGTTCGACCCGACGCCGTATCGCCGAGAACTCGACGCCTTACACCACGAATTTGGGCGGCGGCTTAGCGTTCTGATCAGCGAACCGTATCTAGGAGGCGGCGGCTCGTATCATCCGCCAGCCGCGTACTTGCGGATGCTCCAAGCGTTTTGCCGCGAACACGACCTTATTTTTATTCTGGATGAGGTACAGTCCAACTTCGGTCGCACCGGCGACTTGTTTGCCTATGAAACCTATGGACTGGAGCCGGACATCGTGGTGCTGGGAAAGGGGTTGGGAAACGGCGTGCCCGTTGCCGCCGCCGCCGGCCGTTCGGATGTGTTCGCCGCCCTCGACTACGGGGAAGCCTCGGACACTTGGAGCGCGAACCCAATCTGTTGTGCCGCCGTCCTCGCCACGTTGGAAGAGTTTGCTTCCGCCGACATCTTGGCTCAGTATCGCCGTGCGTCGGCGATCGTCGAGGCAGGCTTAGTGCAGCTGAAATCGCTTCCTTTTATCGCCCATATTCGAGGGGAAAAGGGCGGGATGGTGTGGGGAGTCGAATTCCGCGACCACGCAGGAAAATCCGCCTCCGAGTGGGCCAACGCCGCGGTCCTCGCCTGCTACCGAGGAGAAACGGACAAGGGCGATGGGATTCATCTGATGGGTCCGCTGGCGCGCAAGGTCGTCCGCATCGCTCCGCCTCTCGTTCTCAGCGAATTGCAAGCCCGGGAGGTCATGGAATTGATGGTTCGCCTATTGCAAAGTCTCATACGATGAAATAGGTGTCGATCGAAGGCGAGATTTCCTCGAATTGTTGCCTTGCCTCCCCTGCCCTGCATTCCTCGTCGGGCGCGGATTCTCCTCGCGGCTTCGGCGCTCCGAATCGGCTCTCTTTCTCCGGTCGTCGATCGAGCGAAAGGTTGGTGTTCGGCGTTGATCTTTTGCCTCGAAGGGTGTATCTCCGCACTAGGTAGCTCCGAGGATTTCGGAGCGTTCACTTCTCTTGCGGATCGCGAGGCCAAGGATGAGCCGACGATCGCTGTTACTCGCCATTGCCATAGTCCTCTGCCTTACCTGCGGAGTGGGGGCGAGCCTTTGGATGCTCGTCCGCTACGAGCCAGGCATCTATCTTCGCTCCGCCGTGCCGCCCGGTGAAGAACGACACCAGATGTCAAAAAAATGTTGGCACAAGCTCCTTCAGATGTACAATTCCGTCGCCAATCAACCGGACGATCAAGAATGGGAACATCGTTTCACGGACGGCGAGATTAACAGCTATCTGACCGAAGATTTCATGCAGAGCCACATTAAGGAATTGCCCGAAGGCATCAGCGATCCGCGCATTATCATCGAAAAAAACAACATTCGCATCGCCTTTCGTTACGGTTCGGGATTGTGGAGTACCGTCGTCTCCATCGACCTTCACTTTTGGCTGGTCAAGGACGAACCCAACGTCGTCGCCATGAAACTGGTTGGCTTTCACGCGGGAGCGCTGCCGATCTCGTCGCAATCGCTATTGGAGGGCATCACGAAAACCTGTCAAGAAAATGGCATCCGAGTCGATTGGTATCGAGACGACGGTGTCCCCGTCGCCCTGTTGCGCTTTCAGGCCGAGCAACAACATCCGACCCTCGAATTGGAGACGATTGAGATTGAACCGGGTGCTATCCACATCCAGGGCCGCACGAAGGATGCGGCCTCGCTCAATGCTTTTTTGGCCGCGCCGTTCGCAGGTATTAAATTGGTCATGGAATAAACGCCGCTTTCCACTCCTCTCCCGCAACGCGCTCCAAGACAAGCTCGCCCTTCAGCCTTTCTCCCACGAGGGTTAAGGCGATGCGTTCGGCATTCCAATCTCGCGTCGCAAATGTGCCGCTATCCCAACGGACAACTTGTCCCCGATTGCCGGAAATCGGACCTTCGTAGTCTAAATAGTGCAGGCGATGATCGTGGATGGCCTCGGCGACGACGAGAGTGCCGGCACTCGGCAGTACGGCTAGCCTCCAGGTACGCAAGATCGAGCCGGATTCTAGCATCAAATCCCAATGTAGGATCGGATAGTCGTGTTCGAGAATGACGTAACGCGGCATGGAATGCGTTTCTCCGTTCGTGCGGTGAACTCCTCCCGTTCCTCCCAACGCGCCAAACCTCCCAGTCGTTGCATTGTGCATCCTATCGAGAAGAAATATGACTTTCGGACACTCGATTTACTTGCGGGCAAGCGAGCCATCGGCTACGTTTCAATCGGATAGCACCACGATCTGGAGCCATCGAGGTAGTGGCTGGATGGCGCTCGCGTCGAGTCGCCGTCTCGCGCTGGGAGCCACTACCTCGACTTATTCAAAGCAACAGGCCCACGAATGAACATTCGTGGGCCTGTTGCGATTTCGACCTTCGATCGATTCCACGACCCGTTCTAGGCGGCCATTAGAGTGGGCAAGGCCGCGCTCAGCGGTTTGAACGCCTTCACGACTAATAAGCGTCCAAACATCCGTTCGAGGAATGGTTGCGCCAACCAGCGCCAAAGATGCGGCACATCGGCCCGGCGTAGATGTCTCTTGTACACGCGCGCTTCGACGAATCGACCGAACAGTTGGCGCAGCGCGCGGGCGCTGAAGCCGACCGATTCGGGATTCGTCTCTTTACGTCCGCGCCGCCAAGCGTGCCACGGGAAACAACGACGACGCCAATAGTCGAGATCGAAGCGCGCCGGCAACACCGCCAATACTTTGCCGCCCGGTTTGAGTAGACGATAGATCTCGTCGATGACCGCTTGGGGTTCGTCGATCTCCTCCAATAAATTGGCGACACACAAAACGTCGATGGAGGCGGATTCCAGGGGGATGGCGCGCGGATTGGCGTGAAGGAATACGCCCTTCAGACCGCGCAGAGAGAAGTTGCGTTGAATGAGTGCCAGTCGCTCGGCAGAAGGACAGCACGAGATCACTTCCGCGCCGTGGCGCGCGTACTGAATCCAATCGGTCCCCAAGCCGTTGCCCAGACCCAAAAGCGTTTCTCCACGATGCTTGACGAACTCGAGCAGATGGGGGATCCAAAGTCCCTGCCGATTGTGGCGGGCACTCTCGATGTCGAGAAACCATTGTAAGGTAAACGGTTCCGCTCCGTCTCCAAGCCGCCTTTTGCCGTTCAGTGCTTCGTCGGCAAAGAGATTGTCCGCGTATTCGGTGCGATAATGCGGCTGCGGCAAGGAACGATCGCTCGGCGAAGGCGGCGACGGCCCTTTGACGAGGACCGGCATCCAGCCCTCCCAAAGGTGCAATTTACTGGAATAGGACTCCGCCATACGCTTCCCCTGATTCTGTCGCCGGCGCGAGACGCCCACGGACCTCCCCCTAAACTGTCGTGGAAATAGCCCATCTCCGATTCCGAGTCAAGAGCGCATTGTTCCAAAATTTATCCAATCGCGTCCTGTCCGAGAGAGGATCGAAGCATCCTCCGTCAAGAAAACGGTACAATGGACGGAGAAATCGAGGCGCTTCCGAGAGCGAGATCGGCGCGGTCGGCACGTCGCGGAGAGACTCCATGTTCGACAGAGTAAGAGAAATGTTTTCCTCGGAGGCGCGCGACGCGCGTCTGCAAGAACGTCTCAAGCGTTTGCGGGAAAAAATGCCCGCGCCGGTCATCTGGCTCTTCGGGAAGACGCAGAGCGGCAAAACGTCGATCGTCAAATATCTAACCGGAGCCGAGTCCGCCGAGATCGGCAAGGGCTTTCAACCTTGTACTCGGTTCTCGCGCCAGTACGCCTTTCCCGTCGACGAAGCGCCGTTGATAACCTTTCTCGATACGCGAGGTCTCGACGAACCGAGTTACGATCCGACGGAGGACTTGGAGAAGCTAAACGATCGGGCGCACGTTCTTGTGGTAGCGGTCAAAGCGCTCGATCACGCGCAGGAAAATGTGGTGGCGCACCTGCGAACGCTTCGTCGCGCCAAGCCAACGCGACCCGTTTTGTTGGTGCTGACCTGCCTGCACGAGGCATATCCCCAACAACAGCATCCCCTCCCCTACCCTTTTCCTATCGACGGCGAGTCCGTCGCCGACTGCCCTGCCCTGCCGCGGGATTTAACGCGAAGCCTGATGGAACAACGCCGACGCTTCGAGGGATTGACGGATCGCATCGTGGCGGTCGATTTGACACCTGCCGATGAAGGATTTAACGATCCCGATTACGGTGGGCCATTGCTGCGTCAGATACTTGTGGAGCTATTGCCCCACGCCTTCCGTCAAACTCTGTTGTCGCTGGCGGAGGCGGGTCGTGAATTGCAAGAATTCTATGCCCAGCAGGCATTGCCCTATATCCTCTCGTACAGCAGCCTTGCGGCCACGGCCGCCGCTCTGCCCGTTCCGTTGGTCGATCTCATGCTCTTGTCGGCGGTGCAAACGCGCATGGTGTATCGCCTGGCGCTGCTGTACGGGCAGCCGCTGAGCGCACAGCGCTTCTTGGAAATCGCCGGGTCACTCGGTTTCGGACTGATCCTGCGACAAGGGTCGCGCTCGGTCTTGAAGTGTATCCCCTACGTTGGAACCGCCTTCGGATCGGTGACGAGCGGTGCCTTGGCCGGTGCCTCGACCTTCGCCTTGGGCAAAGCGTTTTGCTTCTATTATCGTGCCGTGCATCGAGGTCATGTTCCGAAGAGCGAAGACCTACGCCGCTATTACCGCGAGCAATTGGCTCAGGCAGAGCAACTGTGGAGGCGAAAATCTTGAGCGAGGAGATTTTAAGAATGAGCCGTTGGCGCGTGCTGGTCGTCCTCGGGTTGATCCTGTCGCCCCTTTTGTTTTTTGTGGGCGCGGGTTCGTATTTTCTGTGGATTCAGGGTTGGAGTTTTCTCGTCTGGTGGCCGTTGGCGCTGTGCATGGGGATCGGTTATTTCCTCGGCTGGCACTGGCAACGCAAACGCCTTCTCTTGCATCCGCCGGAAGCGACGACTCCCCGCCATTGGACCGAACAAGACAATCGCGCTTGGGAATTGGTCCAAGCGGAGGCGAAGAAGGGCGCTTCGCTTCCCCAAGAAGAACTCTCGAGTATCGATCACTACTGGACGACGGCGAAAGAGTTGGCGGCGAAGTTGGCGGCTTTCTACCATCCCGGATCGATCGATCCCGCGAACGATCTGACGGTCCCAGAGATACTATCGGCGATCGAATTGGCCACCCGCGATCTCAACGAATTGGTCGATCGCTATGTGCCGGGCGGACACTTGTTGACCGTGGGCGATTGGCGACGCGCCCGCCGGGCCCTCGAGTGGTATCAACCGGCGAGCAATCTTTATTGGGCCTTTACCGCTCTTTTTTCTCCTCTGGAGACGGGAACGCGCTACGCGGCTTCGAGGTTCGGCTTGTCGCAGCCGTGGCAAATGTTTCAGCAAAACTTATTCGTATGGTTTCACACGGTCTACCTCCATCGCTTGGGGACGTATCTGATCGAATTGAATAGCGGTCGGCTGCGCATCGGGGTTACGCGCTATCGGGAATTGATGGCCGAGGAGAGCCTCCCTTCGCCGCAACCGGACCTGAAGCCGCCCGTTGAATCCCGCGCTCCAAGGACCGAGGAAGGGCCTCGACAGGTGGCAATCGTCTTGTTCGGCCAGGTGAAGGCCGGCAAATCCAGCCTCGTCAACGCCTTGCTCGGAGAACAACTCGCTCGAACCGATGTCCTGCCCGCGACCGCCGGAGTACAGGGCTACGACCTGCGGCCACCAAACATCCCCGCGCGATTGCTCTTGTTCGATACCGTGGGATATGGCCGCGAGGGACCGAAGGAAGATCAACTCGCCGCGACGCAGGAGGCGGCTCGAAAGGCCGACTTGATGGTGCTGGTTTTGCACGCTCGGAGCGCGGCGCGCCAAGCCGATGTCCAGATGCTAGTTCAACTACAAAGTTGGTTTGTTTCGCATCCCGAAGTCAAGAGACCGCCGCTGTTGGCCGTGCTGACACACATCGATCTGCTCTCCCCCGCCCTCGAATGGTCTCCCCCCTACGATTGGCGGCAGCCCAAACGGCCCAAGGAAGAGAACATCCGGCAGGCCGTGGAGGCGGCATGGGGTGACATCGGAGCATATGCCGCCGGAATCGTTCCCGTTTGCACATCGATTGGGAAAGTCCATGGCATCGAAGAGGATCTGCTGCCCGCCGTGGCGGAGCAATTGGACGAAGCGCGCGGCGTGGCTCTGCTGCGCTGCATTCGCGCGGAAATCGACGAAAACAAGGTGCGCAAAATCTTTCATCAACTGCTGACCTCGGCTAAACAGGCCGCGCGGATCGTTTGGACCATCTTGCCTCGCGGCCCTTCATCGGACGCTTCTTCTTGACAAGAGCCGATTGAAATGGGACTAATAGAATCTGCTGGTATTGGCCCGACTATCCTCCCCTGCCCCATTAAGGAGATTCAACCTTGAAACCTGCTTCATCCACCCACGATGCCGCGACACGGCGGGACTTTCTCGCCGGCGCGGCGGCGACCGCTGCCGGTCTGGCGTCGTTGTCTCCCCATGTATACGCGGGAGGCAGCGACATACTCCGCATCGGCCTTATCGGCTGCGGAGGACGCGGCACTGGCGCGGCCGAACAGGCGCTGAACGCCGACAAGAACACCAAACTCGTCGCCATGGGCGATATGTTCGCCGACCGTCTGCAGGGCAGCCTGCAAGCGTTGAAGAGCAACAAATCGATCGGCGAGCGCGTCGCGGTCAAGCCGGACACATCGTTCGTCGGTTTCGACGCCTATAAATCGGTCATCGAGATGTCGGATGTTGTCCTTTTGACGACTCCGCCCCATTTTCGACCCATGCACCTCAAAGCTGCCGTCGAAGCGGGCAAGCACATCTTCGCCGAGAAACCGTGCGCCGTCGATGGTCCGGGAATTCGCGCCGTCTTGAAAGCCTGCGAAGAAGCCAAAAAGAAGAACCTCGCTGTCGTCGCCGGTTTGTGCTGGCGCTACCATCGCGCCATGCGTGAGACGATGAAGCGCGTTCACGAGGGAATGATCGGCGATATAACCGCTCTTCAATGCACCTATAACACCAGCACGCCCTGGAAGCGCGAGCGACAGCCGGGCTGGACCGACATGGAATGGCAGCTGCGCAATTGGCCGTTCTTCACTTGGTTGTCCGGCGATTTCAACGTCGAGCAACACGTTCATAGTCTCGACAAAATGGCCTGGGCGATGGGCGACCAGTACCCCGTGCGCGCCTGGGGCAGCGGCGGTAGACAAGTGCGCGTCGAGCCGGTCTATGGACACATCTTCGACCACCATACCGTCGTTTACGAATACGCCAATGGGGTCAAGCTTTTCAGCGCGTGTCGGCAGCAATCGGGCTGCAAGAACGATGTCTCCGATCACATCATGGGTTCCAAGGGCACTTGCCACATCGACGCCTCGAATGCGAAAGGCTCGGTCGTGCCATTGGGCAGCGACAAGGTGTTGTGGACTTCGCAGTCCGGTCGCCGCAGAAACGCGGACAATATGTATCAGAACGAACACGACGAGCTTTTCGCCAGCATTCGCGCCGGCAAGCCCATCAACAACGGCGAATGGATGGCGAAGAGTTCGCTCATGGCCATCATGGGCCGCATGGCCACCTACACCGGACAGGAAATCGGCTGGGATATGGCACTCAATTCCAAAGAGGATATGACGCCGCCCGCCTACGTCTTTGGCCCGCTACCGGTGGCACCCGTGGCTCGACCCGGCGTTACGAAGTTTATTTGACATGACTCGGCCATGAGCTGAACGGCTATCGGCTCGTCCCAAAAGGATTGGCCGATAGCCGACGAGAAGGGGAAAAAAATGATCGTCAAATCCCAAGACTCGTTGGAAAGCGAGTTGTACCCAGACAGCGACGGGATGCCCATGGCCGAAAATACGCTGCAATACGAGTGGATTGTCACGATTAAAGGCAATTTGGACGCTCTGTTTCGTAACGACCCGGACGTGTTCGTCGCTGGGGATTTATTGTGGTACGCAGTCGAAGGCAAACCGAAAGTTCGCACCGCGCCGGACTCGATGGTCGTATTCGGCCGGCCCAAAGGCTATCGAGGCTCCTATAAACAGTGGCTCGAGGAAGGAATCGCTCCTCAAGTCGTTTTTGAAATTCAATCGCCGGGCAACCGCGATCGTGAGATGGAGGAAAAGTTCGCCTTCTATGAAGCCCACGGGGTCGAGGAATACTACCTCTACGATCCCAACGAATCGGAGTTGCGCGGTTGGCAGCGAGTCGATGGCCGTCTTGAAGCGATTCCGCGGCTGCACAATTGGGTAAGTCCGCGTCTGCGAATTCACTTCGACATGAGCGAGAGCGAATTAATTATCCGTGGTCCCGATGGCCGCCGGTTTCTCACATTCCAAGAACTCATTGATCGACAAGAGCGCGAAAGCCAAAGAGCCGAACAAGCGGAAAGACAAGCGATGGAAGCACATCAACAGACGAGGCTAGCGCAACAACAAGCAGAGTTGCTAAAAGGGCGAGCGGAACGCTTGGCCGCTCGGTTACGAGCATTGGGCGTCGATCCCGAAGATTAAAGGTCGTCCGACAAATACACGCAAGGAGTGCGGAATGTCACGCGGCGATCTTCCTCGCGTCGCTATCCTCGGTGCGGGACCGATCGGACTGGAGGCTGCGTTACAGGCCGCGCTCCTCGGTTTGCCGTTCGTCGTCTACGAACGCGGGCGGATCGGTGAGTATCTACGCCAATGGGGGCACGTCCGCCTGTTCAGTCCATTCGGGATGAATACCACTCTGCTGGGAAAAGCACAACTTCGCAAGGATCGAGCGAAGATCGACCTTCCCGCCGATGCGGACCTATTGACCGGACGAGAGTACGTCGAGAATTATCTGGAACCGCTAGCGCAATCCCCCCTCCTCCGCGAACACATCCGCATGGGAACGACCGTCGTTCAGGTCGGTCGGCGGGGTTATCTCAAGGAGGAGAATCCCGGAGAGAGGAAACGCGGCGAGCATCCGTTTCTGCTTGCCTTGAGAACCGATGCGCGCGAGAGCATGGAGGAAGCAGACCTCGTGTTGGATTGCACCGGAGTCTACGGACAGCCGCGCGCGTTGGGAGATGGCGGCATTCCGACCATCGGCGAGTCCGCGGCCCGTTCCTTTATCGCCTGGGGATTGGAAGACATTCTCGGCGAACGAGGCGGTTTCTATGCCGATAAGACCACGATGGTGATCGGCGGCGGCTACTCGGCTGCCACTTCGGTTTGCCTGCTGGCGAAGTTGGCGGAGAAACATTCCTCCACTTGGGTTATCTGGTTATCGCGCGGCGGCGGAACCCAGCCGATCAAACGATTCGTCGATGACGCCTTAAAGGAACGCGATCAACTTGCCGTCCGCGCCAACACGATGGCCACGCGCGGCGATGGAAATGTTGAGTTTCATCCGCAAACCACGGTGACGGCCATCGAATGCGCCGGAATCGACAAGGGTTTTAAGGTGATGGCCCTATCTTCCGGCAAGCCCAAAACGTGGGAGGTGGATCGCGTCATCGCCAACGTCGGTTCCATGCCCGACCGGTCGCTTTACAGCCAATTGCAGGTCCAGGAATGTTACTCGACCATGGCACCGCAAGGGTTGGCTTCCATCTTGCTCAAGCATCAGAGAGGCGATCCACTCGGCCTGCCTTTCTCGGCGGTCGATGCGCTGCGCCATCCCGAACCGAATTTCTTTATCCTTGGCGCAAAGAGTTATGGCCTCTTATCGAGCTTTTTCATCCGAGCGGGTATGGAACAAGTTCGTCAGATCTTCACGTTCGTCGCGGGCAATGAGGAGTTACTCAGTCGCTTTCCTGGATTGCGTCAGCTCAGGAAAAGCTCGAAAAGCGAGAGAATCCCATGATTCTCGTGACCGGAGGAGCGGGCTTCATCGGCGCGCACCTCGTACACCTCTTGGTCGAGCGCGGCGAGTCCGTTCGCGTCTTCGATCTGCCCACCGCCCCCATCGCGCGACTGCCGTTGGGTCGAATCGAAGTAATGGCAGGCGACATCCGCGATACGAACGCCGTTGGCCGAGCCGTGCGCGGCTGCCGCCAGGTCTACCACCTCGCCGCCAATCCGAACTTGTGGATTCAACAGCGAGGCCACTTTCGGCACGTCAACTACACCGGCGCGGTCAACGTGATCGAGATGGCCTTGGCTGCCGGCGCTGACCGCGTGCTGCACACCAGTACCGAAAGCATCCTAACCCGCGCCCGACAGAGCGAGGCCATTCGGGAGGATCAGCACGTTCTCTATGAAGACGTTATCGGTCCCTATTGTCGCTCGAAATATCTGGCCGAACGCCACGCCCTGCGACTCGGTCGAGGCGGCGCGCCGGTCATCGTCGTCAATCCCACGCTGCCGGTTGGTCCCGGCGATCTCGGACGTTCGCCGCCCACGCAAATGATGCTCGATTTCTGCCGTGGCAAACGCCGAGAATATGTCGATGCCGAATTAAACCTTATCGATGTCCGCGATGTCGCCGAAGGCATGATCCGTGCCATGGAGTACGGCCGGCCCGGCCGGCGCTATCTGCTCGGCCACGAGAACTTGTCAATTCTCTCCGTGTTTCAGGTGCTGGCACGCCTCACCGGCCTTCCGGAACCGCGTTGGCGCGTGCCCTACCCCATCGCCTTGACGGCCGCTTACATGAGCGAGTTCCTCGCCGATGTCTACACGCATCGCCCCCCCGCGGCGACCGTTACCGGCGTCAAGCTAACCCGCCGCCGCATGCACTTCGATCCCTCGCGCAGCCTCTCCGAACTCGGCCTCCAACCGCGCCCCGTGGCCGAGACTCTGTCCGAAACCGTGTCCTGGTTCCATGCGATGGGCTGGCTCTCGCAGGCGAAGGAGCGCGACCGTCGGCCATCGATTCGGTAGCGTAATCGAGAAGTGTAGCAACCGGGAACCGCCACTCGCAGAGGAGTGGAAACGAAGAGGTGTCGCTCGCCTTCCCTTCTCTTGCCGGGTCCGGTACACTGTTTAGGAAGAGATGGATCGAGGAGCTTGTGCGCGTGGGTGCGGGTGTTCGTGGCCGCCTTCGAGGGATGGGAGCAGAGATGACTCCGAGAGTCGTAATCGATCGTGTGTTTGCCGAACCCGTTCACCCCTTCCGCATCTACCCGGCCAGCGGTCGAACCTTTGAAGTCCGACATCCCGAATTGGTCGAGATTGGGCGAGATGGTCTCACGGTCGAAGCTGCCTCCGAGAACCATCCCGACGCTCCGCGGAGCTGGGACGAGGTCTCATTGGCGTCGATCGAGTCGATCGCTTCCTTGGAGGCTTCCGTGTCCCCCGTCGGATAACAGGCGATCCGAGAATCCCCTCTCCCACTGTACTCAGGGGGAGAGGGGATTCTCGGATCGTTCCATCCAGAGCCGTTCCCAGAGCGTTCTAATTTGTTGGAAGAAAATGGAATCGAAATCGTTTGCGTTCGTTAGTTTGGGCTGCCCGAAAAACCTCGTCGATTCCGAGCGGATGCTCGGCAAGTTGGCTCAGGACGGTTACAGTCTCACACCTGATGCCGACGGTGCCGATGTCGTCGTAATCAACACCTGTGGATTCATCGAACCGGCGCGGCAGGAATCCCTTGGCGTGATCCGCGAAATGCTGGCACTGAAAGAACAAGGTCGGGTTGGAGCCGTGGTCGTGGCTGGATGCCTGGCCGAACGCAAGAAAGACGATCTACTCAACGAAGTGCCGGGCGTCGATCGCATCGTCGGCGTCTTTGGCCGCGAGGAAATCGCCCACGTCCTCAATCGCGCCATCGCTAGTAAGCAAGACGAGAATATCGAGTTGGGCACGATCGGGCCGAGAGCCGAAGGTCGATTGCCGATAGCCGCCGAACAACGTAGCCTCTTTCGGCCCGCTCCCGTGCGCGCGCTCGAAGACACCGCCCGCCTGCGCATCACGCCGCGCCATTATGCGTATCTCAAGATCTCGGAAGGATGCGACCGTCTTTGTACGTTTTGCGCCATCCCTGGGATGCGCGGCAAACACGTCACGAAACCGATTGAGGAAGTGTTGCGCGAGGCGCGCGAGTTGGCCGCCGACGGGGTGCGCGAATTGATCGTCGTGGCTCAGGATACCACCTATTACGGTCTCGATTTGTACGGCAAGGTGCGCCTCGCCGAACTGTTGCGAAAGCTGAATGAGGTCGAGGGGTTGGAATGGATTCGCATTCTGTATGCGTATCCCATCCACTTCACCGACGAATTGATTCAGACACTGGCCGAGACTCCGAAAATTGTCCCGTATCTCGATATGCCGCTGCAACACATCAACGACCGCTTGCTGAAGCGAATGCAGCGCCGCGTCAATCGAGCGGAGACGGAAGATTTGCTTTCTCGCCTTCGGCAAGCGATTCCCCAATTGGCTCTGAGGACGACGTTCATCGTCGGCTTTCCCGGCGAAACGGAATCGGAGTTCGAAGAGTTGTGCGAGTTCGTCGCTGCTACGAAGTTCGAGCGCGTCGGCGTGTTTCCCTATTCGGTGGAGCCGGGGACGCCGGCGGAACGACTACCGGATCGCGTGCCGGAAGAGGCGCAACGAGAGCGGCGGGATCGACTCATGGAGATTCAGCAAGAGATCGCTTTCGCCTGGACGCGCGAACAAGTCGGCAAAGAGTGCGAAGTGATTGTCGATGGTCCCGATCCGGAAGTGCCAGGCCACTTTTTGGCGCGGAGCCACGCCGACGCGCCGGACATCGACTGCGTGGTGCGTCTGAAAGGCAAGGGGATTCGCGGCGGCGATCTCGTTCGCGCGCGCGTCACCGGAGCCGACGGGTACGATTTGGCCGCACGCGCGCTGCGCGTCCGCTGAAGCAAGGAGGCGAAAGCGCATGGCCACCCTCACACCGCCCGAGAAGCCAAAAGTATGGAACCTGCCCAATCAACTGACCGCGTCTCGATTCGTGCTGGCTTTGGTTTTATTCGCACTCATTTCCCACGAATTATGGTCGTGGTGTCTGACGGTGTTCCTCGTCGCCGCTTTTACGGACTGGCTCGACGGCTATCTCGCTCGCAAGCAAAATCTTACCAGTACGCTGGGGCGAATTCTCGATCCCTTGGTGGACAAGGTGTTGATGTGCGGCGCGTATATTTGTCTCTTGCCCATCGGCGTTAGGGGAGAGTGGCTGTGGCCGTGGATGGTTACGGTCGTAGTTGCCCGCGAATTGGTCATTACCGGGTTGCGCAGCTGGATGGAGTCGCACGGAGCGATCTTCGGCGCGGACTGGCTGGGCAAGTTCAAGATGGGCCTGCAGTGCGCCGCCGTCATCGCCGTGTTCGTGGCTTTTCTTGTACCCGAATCGATGGCCGATGCGCGATACTTTTTTGACGCCGTGCGCAATCTCCTCATCTGGGCGATGACCGCGGTGACGCTTCTGAGCGGTTTGCAATACGTCTGGAAGGCCGCCACCCTGTTAAATCTATAAAGGCGAACTCCATGCTCTCTCTCGCTTCACCAATCGGTTTCGCCATCGTGGGCTGCGGCATGATCGCGCGCTTCCACGCCCGCGCGCTCGCGGAGATTGCCGATGCTCGGCTAGTTGCGCTCGTCAGCCGGCGCGAGTCCGCGGCGCGCGCCATGGCGGATGAACTGGGACTGCAATGTTCCCTGGCCACCGATCTGTCTTCCGTTCTCGCCCGATCCGACGTACACGTCGTCATCGTAACGACGCCCAGCGGTGCCCATCTGGAGCCTTCCGTGGCGGCGGCACGGGCCGGGAAGCACGTTGTCGTCGAGAAACCGTTGGAGATTTCCAGCGAGCGCTGCGATCGAATTATCGAGGCATGCGACAAAAACCGCGTCAAACTGTGTACGATCTTCCCTTCGCGGTTCGGCGATGCCAACCGCGCGCTGAAGAGTGCTGTGGACGCGGGGCGGTTCGGTCGGCTGACCTTGGGCGAAACGACGTGCAAGTGGTGGCGGCCGCAATCGTACTACGATGAGGGCGGCTGGAAGGGCACGCAGGCGCTCGACGGCGGCGGCGCGCTGATGAATCAGGCTATCCACAATGTCGATCTGTTATTGTGGTTGATGGGAAACGTCACGCACCTTTGCGGTTTCACGGCCACGCTGGCGCACGAACGGATCGAGGTCGAGGATACCGCCGTGGCTTGTCTGCGTTTCGCCAACGGCGCGCTGGGAGTCATTGAGGCGGCGACGAGCGTGCATCCGGGGTTGCCCAAAACCATCGCCATCCACGGCGATCGCGGCTCCGCGGTCATCGAACAAGACGATGTGCTGCGTTGGGAGTTGACGCCGGAGACGGCGGAAGATCGGGCCATCCAAGAGCGTTTTGCCCACAAAACGGGCGAAACCGGAGGTTCGAGTAATCCGGCTGCCATCTCGCACACCGGACATGCCCGTCAACTGGCCGATTTCGTTCGCGCCATACAAACCGATACCGCGCCCCTCGTCGATGGCCGCGAGGGACGCAAGGCCGTCGCGGTCATTGAGGCCATCTATCGCTCGGCGACGAGCGGCATTACCGTGACCCTGTGTTAGTCCGTGGTTATCGATTTGCGGTCCATCGAATCGCGTACCCCCTAGCCAAAGGAGTGGCTCGAATGTCGAAGAAACGATCTCCCGCCGCGGATTTCGCCGTCTATCTCGCCGTTCGGTCGTTGGTGTGCCTGATGCAGGCACTTCCCTTCCGCACCTGTTACTCGCTGGCAAGGGGGCTGGCGTGGATTCTCTACAAAGTAGATCGCAGACATCGCTTCGTGGCCCTGGATAATCTGCGGCACGCTTTCGGAGAAGGCGATCCCGGCGAGCGCGACCGGCAAGTGCGAGCCGTCTTCCGCCATTTCTGCACCGTTCTCGTCGAGATCGTGCATCTGCCTCGTATCTTGCACGCGCACAACTGGAAACAGCACATCGCGATCCGCAACTCTCAACTCGCGCTCGACGCCCTGCTGTCGGATCGGCCGGTTCTTCTCGTGAGCGGCCATTTCGGGAATTGGGAGTACGGCGGCTACACGCTCGCCCTTTTAGGCTTCCGCACCAACGCCATTGCGAGACCGTTGGACAATCCCTACGTCGATGGCTTTTTGCGCCGCTTTCGCGAACAGACCGGGCAACAGGTATTGCGCAAGGATGGCGACTTCGACCGAATGCAGCGGGTGTTGGCGACGGGGGGAGTTCTATTGACGCTCGGCGATCAGGATGCCGGACAAAAAGGACAGTTTGTGAATTTTTTTGGCCGTCCCGCTTCGACGCACAAAGCCGTCGCGCTACTGGCGCTCGAATACAATGTTCCCATGGTCGTGCTGAGTTGCGCGCGCCTTTCGCAGGAGGGCGAAGTACCTCGATACGAGATCGCGGCGGCCGATGCGATCGATCCCGCCGAATACGCGGATCGTCCCGACGCGGTCCCCGCGCTCACGCAGCGTTTCACGACGGCACTGGAGAACGAGATCCGCCGCCACCCGGAACAATACTTCTGGCTGCATCGTCGCTGGAAACATCAACCCAAACCGAGGAAGGTGAGAAACGCAGCGTGAACTGGGGAAATAGTGTTGGGTTCACGCACGAGCGTCTACTTCCATTGGTCGAGCAGAGCGAACAGTGAAACAACTATCGAGAGATCGAGAAAGGATCGTTTCGTGCTAACGGGACCGAATGTCATTTTAACTCTGAAGATCGCCGTTGCCGCCGTCACCGTGTTGCTCGTGGCCGCCATCGTCGCCGTGGCGCGCGGCAACTCTCGGTTACACGGACGCATCAACTTGGTCTTCTTCACCCTGACGCTCGTGGCCGTACTGGGGCTGGAGTTGATCGTGCGCGTCCTTGCTCCGGACGTCTTTGACTATTTCAATGCCGATCCGGCGTTGCGCCATGCACTCAATCGGCACCTGTGGTTCTCCGTGCCGTCCACCTTCGTCATGCCCGCCATGCTGTACACGGGAGTGAAAGGCCACGTTCGACTTCATCTCACCTTGGCGGTGTGTTTCGTATTGCTGTGGACCGGCACGTTCGTCACCGGCATTTTCTTCTTACCGCCGACTCCGTGGTAGCGCTACTTACCGGCTGCCTCGAATTTCTCCAAGACGATCTCCGTCTTGGCGTCGCCAATCTCAATCAGCTGCTTCACCATGCCGACGCCCTCGGCGTAGAAGCTCGTTATAACGGGAGCCGGACTCAAAGCCGTACCTTCGACATCCCGTGCGACGACGCGAAAGGCTTTGAATTTGCCGGCGGGAACGGCGATCTCTTGCTCCTCGTCCACCTTAAAGCTACCGCGAAAGACTTCCACCTCGCCCTGCGAGACGATCTTCCAATCGTCTCCTTTCTTCGGAGGCAGTTTCAAAACGAGCATCGGCGGCTTCAGAGTTTGGGTGTGGAATACCTCCCCCTCCTTCGTCTTCAATCGAGGTTTGTCGGATTTGAACAACGAAGACACATCGTAGCGATAGACGCCGTTGTCCTTGACGGCCAAATGCTCCCGACCTCCGACTTTACCATCGCACTTCGATTCCAACAGGGCGCACGGGACATCCCCAACCTTTTCGTGCTTGACGACTCGCACGGTGAATTTGCTCTCGCCGCGACGATAGTGCCACGTCGTGCCCACTTGGAGCGGATAAAACGACGTTTCCTTCACTTTCTCTTCCCCGACTAATTGAGGCGTGGGAAGACTGAGGACCATCGACAGGATGGCAACGCGGATCAGCCGTGGCATCATCGTTTCTCCGAAGGAACTTCGTTCGTCGAGAACCATTTCAAGAGCGGTTAATCTACGCCGTAAAACACCGAGCGGCATGGGTTCCGGCATCTCAAACGAAAAATGTTTGCGTTTTCCGCTTGTCTTCCAGGCTGAAACAAAGATAGAATGACACAATCCAGAGAACTGGATACCCCGCAGGGCGTCGTTGCTCCGACCCCTCCCCCCCAATCCGTTGTTGATCCTCACCCTCCGGCAGTTGCGCCGACGACGGACGTTCGATTGCTTCCCTTTCTACCCACGGGAGAAACCCTCATGTTTGGACTTGGCATGGCTGAGATTCTCGTTATCTGCGCGATTGGCTTACTCCTGTTCGGCAACAAGCTGCCTTCACTGGCTCGCTCTCTGGGCAAATCGCTCGTCGAGTTCCGCAAGGAGTTTAAAGGGATTGAAGAAGACGTTCGTGGCTCCGTGCGCTAAGGTCCGCGCATTCGATTCATCCCGCTGCGAAGAAAACGAGCGCCGGTCGTTTTTTCGCTTGTCTCCGCCCTTGGCGGGTTGCTATATTTGTGTGGAGCGGCTCGTTGATGACCAGCCGTACCGAGAAATCCCGAAAAAACCCTCAAAGAGGTTCGCTTCCATGACTCCATTGTTTGGTCTATTCAATCTCGGTGCCCAAGAGATGCTGATCCTTCTCGTAATCGGCGTTCTACTCTTCGGTCGCAAGTTGCCGGAGGTGGGGCGCTATCTGGGCAAAGGCATCGTCGAATTCAAGAAGGGCATCAAGGGTCTCGAAGACGACTTCGACCCTTCGGCCTCGGCGACGCCCCGACAAGAGCCGATGGCTCTGGAGCCACCGCGTCCGCCACAACGCATCACAACGACCGCCCCGAAGTTCGAAGACGGCATCACGGCGGCATCGAACAACATTACCGCGCCGCCGAAGGGGTAAGTTGATAAGATGAATCTTCAGACCGGCTCGCGTCCCCGACTCCGATCGGCGCGGGCCGGGTCGATTCGGGCGCTTAACTCAGCGGCTAGAGTGCCATCCTCACACGGTGGAAGTCACTGGTTCGAATCCAGTAGCGCCCACTCTCAATAACAAGAAGCAGCCCCTCACCCGTGGCAACCGGGAGAGGCCACACGATTAGGGAAATCCCCTTCAAACACTTCGTCTTTCCCTGTCTCTGAAACCGGACGGCATTCCCGTGGCTCGTGAACCGCACGCACGGCTCCGCCATCTGATACTTTCCGACCTGAACCCCAAACCGGAGAGCAAAACGAGTCGGGACTCGTGGTTAGGGGGGCGATAAAGGGGCTGGTAATGTCAAACAGCGAAGCAGCGGTGGCAATTGCCGTCTTGCCTTTCTGCGGTCGCCCCCGGCGGTTCGAGTGCCGCCCGGGCTGGCATATGTTGGGTTGCAAGCGAATGCCCTTCGACCGCGCGCAGGCCAGGTGCGCCATATCGGCCGAAAACGCGGCGTCTGCGAATGGGTAGGCTTCCTCGTTATGGCCTGCCAAATCGACATACTGCCATCTCGACTGCCAAAAAGTAACCTTGCCAACTTTTTTTGGGGGTTGGCAAGGATACTTTTGTGTGCAACTTATGTATTTTCAATCACTTATAATCTCCAGCGCGAGTAACCTTGCCAACTTTCCGCGGGAGGGTCCCCTCGCCGGGAGTTATTCTCTCTGGTAACAACGCCTTCCGCTTGGACATAATGGAGCAGGAGAGTGGACGAATGGGAAGAGAAACTCGGTAGAGACTTCCCACTATTGTGGCACGGCTAGGCGACCGTTATGGCGAGACGGCGGCCGATACGGCGGGATAGAACGGCTCAATAGCTATTTGGGACAAGAAACGGGGACGCGACTCGAATAGGAGAGGCTTGCTCGCTTCATTCCTGCTGTTCTTGGGTCGCGACCTTCATTTTTCTTCTTCGATGGCTCGAGCGGACGCAAGGTGGTCTCCAAGGCCATCGTCCGCGCTCTCTCTTGCTGCCAGGTCGGTCCACCAAACGAACTCCTCGGCTTTACGGATCGGCTTACGCCCGCCAACTCCGCCGCGGTCGATAGCTCGATAACCAACTCTGTCCAGTCCCCAGCCAGAGGCAGTGCCCAAAGGCGTAACATGCTCCTTCCCCGCGTGGTCTCCGAATCTACGATCCGAATCTACGAGTCGCGTCCCCTCTTCTTTTCCGGCGGCTACGACCGGCGTGAACTATAAGAATGAGTCATTTGCAAAAACGTTCTGAGTCTGTTGAAGCAGCATTCGAGCAAGAAAAGTATGGCCAAAAAGCGTCTTGCGGCGGCCTACAACACGGATGTGTTGGAAGAAATCCTTGCCCCAAACAATAAACTGGACAAGAGTTAATGTGTAGGCCCTGGTGTTGTGCATTTGACGTTTGTTGCACAGCTTATGTGCCGTCCTACAACTTCACTACCATAAACAGATTTAACGACCATCTTTATTCTTGCTTTTATCCGATTTCTGTAATAGCCGGCGAATATTCTCTGCTTCCTTCTGGTGATAAAACATCATGGGCATCGAAGAATAATCAGTAAAAATTGCCCGCCTTATTCTTCTTAGTGTCGCTATTTCCCCTTGAATTTTTTTTCGAGCCTTGACTTCCTCACGTTGCGATATCTTGGGCATCTTTGCGATTTCCAGAATCGCCTCTTCGCAGATGTCGATCTGCAACTCGTAGAGCGCTTTTTTACTACGTTCGTTACGCCACTTCGGCAATCCGCCCGCCTTGCTAATCCCGTAGTCTAATGAAATTCGATAACCATCCTTGTCGGGATCCGACGGCAAATGTTGCTCACATATCCCGAGAAGCCAATCATCGGCTAGTATTGAACAAAACATGCCAACGGTCCAGTTTCCTAGCGCAAAATGCTCGTTTTTGTCCTTGAGTGTCCGACAGTAATGTTTGTCGTTTGACCTCCGTACCAGTTCATCCCACAACTCATCACATCTTTCCTGCTGAAGTTTCGCAAGGGCGGAACTCACACGTTGATCCTCTTTCCAATCGTAGTCTGTGCAATAAAGTGGCATCCATCCCGATCCTTGCCTGACTAATAATGGTGCCTTATTATGATTTGCTAAGTCGTCGACGATATTAATCATTACTAACCTTCCCTTCTTGGTATTCTCATCCCGTTCATTCAAGCGCTTCTGCGGTTCGCCAGGTTCAGTACTGAAACCCAACATAAGGCTCGACAACAGAATGCAGTACACGCACGCTAGTGACGAGCGATTTTGAATGTTCACAAGCCTTCTCCCTATTAGCGCCTTTGAAGTCCCGCTTTGCAAAAAACTCAGTGGGTGTCAATCGATTTCGTCGAAATCGATCTACTTATTCGTAACGATCGGACGTCGAATATCGGTGATAGGGAACGCCTCTTTGGGGACGATATCAATATTACCGATATTGTCTCTTCTCTTTACATATTCTACACTATTCCATGTTAACATTCTTTCTTGGTACTCGTGAATGGAATAAACCTGATGAGTATAAATACTTATTACATATCCTATACCACGTTTTGCTCCAATATAGAATACATTGCTTCCTTCTTCTCCAGAGAATGACCTCCTATTATCTCTTATTTCGTTCATGTTAATATCATCCTGGTAGAAGGAATTTCTGAACCAAATATTATCACCTGGTAAAAGATCGTGATATGTGTATCCAGCGGCTTTCTCCCCGCGCATCCAGAACCGATTCTCCCCGACACCCGCAATTTCATTTACGCTAATCCCTTTCCATTCCTTGTTCCATGATTTTTTGAGTCTCTCGGAGGCAAGATCTACGTTTCCCTTTAATATACAAAGCTGGACGTACGGGGCACAGAATATTAAGTTATCTTCTTCCTTCCAAACACTCTCGATTGCACCGACAGGATCGTCTTTGAACACATACCATGTGTCCTGCCCGTCATTCTTTTTCTCCCATTTGTCCCCTCTTCTGTTTCCGATATTGTCTACTTTGCCGTGGAATACGTTCTCCAGTATCTTAATTCTCAGATCTTTCTCCCCGGGCTTTAAGCTTTCCTTCTTCGCATCAAGAGACTTTTCTGCTAGAGCTTTGACTTGCTCCCATGTCCACACTGCCAATCCACTCGGATCAATCGCATTCGTCGAATTGTTTCCCACATAATCGTAAGGATTCGGTCCCGCAGCCAGGCCCGTGGGGTCGGCGTTGAGCCAATTGCCATTCGACGCCATATACCAGCGGCCGGTGCTGTTTTGCGCGTGGAGGGACATGCCGAGGGTGGTGTCGTATTGGCCACTGGCATATTTGTATGTATCTCCGTTGGTTGGGTTAGTTTCATTCGTGATATTACCCCAGGCGTCGTAATCGATCTGGTCGATGACTGTGCCGGTGTTGTCCGTGATGAGACGGATCGATCCCAGATGATCGGTCAGATACCACGATACATTATTGCTCGCATCGATCCGCGCGAATGGTTGTGTCTGGCCATTTACGTTCACAAACAATCGGCGATCCACCAATTGATTGCTTGCGTTCAAGTCGGCCCAGATGTTGCCGTTGGCATTGTAAGCGAACTTCGTCACCGTCGTCACCTGCGTCGAGGCGTTGTAAACATCCTCTTCGACCCGATTGCCAAAAACATCGTACTGGAACGTCACCGACTGAATCAATGTGCCGTTGGACTGATAATCTGCCGCCACAGTCAACTGATTGGCGTCGTTCCAGGTGTACGTCCAGTATTCGCCGCTACTGATGTTCGTCTTCAATATCGTATTGCCGGCAGCGTCGTATTTATAATTCCAGGTTCCGTCCGATAGTAACTCATTACCCGTCCCCGTGCTGAACCCGGACGTCGTCCGGTTGCCGTTGGCGTCGTAGGACCAGGTTTGGTTGTAATTCGAGGCGGCGAGAGTGCCGGTCGCGGAGGTCAATTCGCCGCTGTAATCGTAACCGTAGGCGAGCGCGTTGCCGGAATTGTCCTGATAGTTGGTGATCTCGCTCGCGTGATTATAGGTATAATTATAACTTGCCAGGGACGAGCCGCCGTTGGTATAATTGATATTCGTCAGTCGGCTCGCATTGTCGTAGCTATTCGTGCTGGCAATGGTGGCTCCCGTCGGCGTACTCATCGTCGTCCCACTGAGGCGCGCCAGACCATCGTAGTTCATCGTCAACGAAGCAGCCGTCGTGCCGTTGAGCGCCAACGGCATGCCGGTCATCTGATTCTCGCCGTTGTAGGTGTACCCCATACTGCCACCCAGACTATCCGTCATGCCAGTGCGATTGCCGAACGCATCGTAGCTGAATCCCAGCGTCACCAACGGCGAACTCGAATACCCCGGATACGTCACCGTCTCGCCGGTCAACTGACCGCCGGAGTTGTAGGTATAATTGTACAGCGAATTATTGTCCTGCGCCAAGGTCAAATCCCCAGCGTTGTCGTATCCCAGGGCAGTTCGAAGTTTCAAGCTGGGGAAGGTTTGTTTGCCGCAAGTCCTGGAATTTTAGTCGGCCTGGTTGCCTATCTTGAGACATGGATCTGCCGTGGTCTGGTGAGGGCTACGCTACCGTGCCCGTTCCATGGGACGGTAACATCGCAATTCGCTCCATCCCGCTGAGTTCGTATTGCGGTATTTCCGTGGGACAGAGTACATTGGGTAAACCTTCGGGTCGGATGAGATTGTCGCAGGAAGCGGAAAGGACTCCCGGTGAAAGGATCACAATCGCGCACACGGACGATGCCAAGCCTGCCGGCGCGTACCACCAGTACAACGGGCCGCGTCTCGGTGACACCGCTGCAACAGGGTATTCAACGCGCCGAACGCTGTCTTCTCTCCATGCAAAAGGCCGACGGGCATTGGGTCGGCGAGTTGCAGGGCGATACCATTCTCGAATCCGAATATGTTCTTTTGATGGCCTTTCTGGGTCGGGAGGGCGAGGACGTTTGTCGCAAGGCGGCGAACTATATTCTCCGCCAACAGATGCCCGACGGCGGCTGGAACAACTATCCCGGCGGCCCCGCCGATCTCAGCGTCTCGGTCAAAGCTTACTTTGCTCTGAAGTTGACCGGACACGATCCGAACGCTTCCTCCATGCGGCGGGCGCGCGAAGTGATCCGCGGTCTTGGTGGCGCGGCGGGATGCAATAGCTTCACGAAGTTCTATCTCGCGCTGCTCGGTCAATTTCCCTATGCCAACTGCGCCTCGGTCCCTCCGGAGATGGTGCTGCTGCCGCGCTGGGCGTACATCAACCTCTATGCCATGTCGAGTTGGACGCGCACCATCGTCGTACCGCTCAGCATCTTCTCGGCGTGCAAACCGATGAGAGAACTTCCGGCGACGAAAGGGATCGCCGAACTGTTTATTCACGACCCCGAAACGCCGTTGTGGCCGGCGAAACCTCTGGATCGCTTGCTGAGTTGGGGCAATGTATTTCTCGGCATCGACTGGCTGTACAAGAAGGTCGAGCCGTGGTTGGGACCGATTCGATCTCTGGCTTTGAAGCGCGCCGCCGACTGGATGCGCGAGCATTTGCGCGACAGCGACGGACTCGGCGCGATCTTCCCGCCGATGATCTACACGGTCGTTTCCTTGCGTTGTCTCGGCGTGGCCGACGATGCGCCCGAGATGAAATGGGCGCTGAAGCAGCTCGAAGATTTGATGATCGAGGAAGAAGATACGATCCGATTGCAACCTTGTTTTTCTCCGGTGTGGGATACGGCTTTAGCGCTCAATGCCTTGGCCGATGCGGAAACGAGCGCGGGCGAGGCGACGAATCGAGGAGCGTCCTGGTTGTTGGATCGGGAGGTGAGGCAGCCGGGCGATTGGAGTCTGACGAACGCGGGGCTGGAACCGGGAGGCTGGTATTTCGAGTATCGCAACGCCTTTTATCCCGACACCGACGATACCGCAATGGTTTTGATGGCGTTGGCCAAGACCGGACGAGCGAATACGACATCCGGCCGGCCCGCCGTCGAGCGCGGGCTGCGCTGGTTGATGGGCATGCAAAATAGCGATGGCGGATGGGCGGCATTCGACCGCGACATCAACCGTGAGATCTTAACGCGCGTGCCGTTCGCCGATCATAACGCCATGCTCGATCCGAGTTGTCCGGATATTACGGCGCGCGTCCTCGAAGCGCTCGGGCATTACGGCTATGACATTCAGCATCCGCGGGTGAGCCGAGCTCTCGATTTCTTGAGGAAGACACAAGACGATCGGGGCTGCTGGATTGGCCGTTGGGGCGTGAACTATCTCTATGGAACCTGGCAAGTGCTGTGCGGTCTCCAACGCATCGGGTTCGACATGGCCGATCCGATGGTTCGCCGGGCCGTCGCCTGGTTGCAAGAAGTGCAGCAGCCGGCGGGCGGATGGGGCGAGACTTGCCGCAGCTACGACGATCCGTCCCTCGCCGGTCAGGGAACGCCGACGGCGTCGCAAACCGCCTGGGCCTTGCTCGCCCTGATTGCCGCCGGCGAGAGCGACGGCGAAACCGTCCGCTCGGGCATCGACTACTTGCTTGAGACGCAAGGAGCGGACGGCAACTGGACCGAGGAACCGTTCACCGGCACCGGCTTTCCGAAGGTGTTCTACTTAAAGTATCACCTTTATCGCCTTTATTTCCCATTCATGGCTTTGGCCCGTTATCGTGCGGCTATCGGCGGTCGGCCATCGGTAGTCGGCCAGAAAAAGACCGACCGCGAACTCGATGCGCGTCGCGGCTATCGCTATCCGTCCGAGACGAAGTAATCTCCGTAATCCCAAGTTCTGAGTGCCAAGTTCCGAGTTCTGAGGAAAAGAACAAAGCTCGGCACTCAGCATTTGGAACTCAGAACTTGGAACGACTGAATCCGAATGTCTGGCCGAACTGGCTTTTTTAGGAGCATTTCCATGCGATTTCCTCTAAGCCTCACGACAAGTATGGCCGGCTACATGGCCGGTAAGATTCTGAAAGGTACCAAACGATTTCCTCTCGTTTTGATGCTCGAGCCTCTGCACGCCTGCAATCTGACCTGCACCGGCTGCGGACGCATTCGAGAGTATTCGCAGACGATCAAGGATAAACTCACCGTGGAGGAGTGTCTCCAAGCGGTCGACGAAGCGGGCACGCCCATCGTTAGTATCTGTGGCGGCGAGCCGCTCATCTACCCCGAAATCGGCGCGCTGGTACACGGGATATTGAAGCGACGCAAACACATCTATCTCTGTACCAACGGCATGTTCATCAAGAAGCGCTTGCGCGAGTTCCGACCGACGAGCCGCTTCTTCTTCAACGTCCATCTCGACGGTCTCGAAGAGACGCACGATTTGGCCGTCGAACGCCAGGGGGTCTTCCAAGCTGCCGTGGAGGGAATCATCGCCGCCAAAAAGGCCGGCTTCCTCGTCTGCACCAACACGACGATATACAAAGAAACGAATCTCGCCGAGATCGACGCGCTCTTCGCGTACCTGACGAAACTGAACGTCGATGGGTTCATGCTCTCTCCGGCCTACGGATACACCGCCGTACAGCAGACCAATCCCAAAGGCGCGGCCGAGATCTTCCTGACGCGCGACGACATTCGCGCCAAGTTTCAGGAAGCCGAGAAACTGTTGGGCAAATATCGCATGATGTCCTCGCCGATCTACCTGGAGTTTCTCAGCGGCAAACGCGAACTGACCTGCACCGCTTGGGGCAATCCGACCCGCAACGTCAAGGGGTGGAAAGGCCCCTGCTATCTCATCACCGACGAACACCACGAGACCTTTGACGATCTGATGGAAAACACCGATTGGGACCAATACGGGGCCGGCAAAGATCCGCGCTGCGAGCATTGCATGGTACACTGCGGCTACGAACCCTCCGCCGCTCTCGGCGTCAATAAACGAATGGGCGACAGTCTCAAAATGCTCATGTGGCAGATCTCGTGACGAATGGCAACCGGCCCCTAACCGATCCCTGCGTGGTGTTCGCGCTGCGCCGCGAGTCGATGTACTTCCGGCGCGCTTATTCTTTTCGGAAGCGCTTTGCGGGCGCTCCCTGCCGCGCCGAATTCCGCGCGAGGGCAGGCGAATCGGTGTTGATGCTGGAAACCGGCATCGGCGCGACGGCGATGGAGACGGCTGTGCGCTGGTGTTTGAGCGAGCCGCGTCTGGGCGATGTACCGTATCGTCCGCGTTCGCTGTTGTTGCTCGGCTTTTCTGGGTCGTTGCAATCCCATCTTCAGGTGGGCGATGCGGTGCAGGCAACGGAAATCGTCGATCTTGAAAATCGTCGATGGCCGACATCGCCCCTTCTGGAAGCGAATCGAAGCCCAGCGGCATCGGGGCGACTTCTGACCGTGCCGCGACTCCTCAGCGATCCTACCGAGAAACAAGAGCTAGGAAGCCGCTACAACGCCTTGGCCGTGGACATGGAAAGCGCCGTGGTTGCTCGATTGTGTCTGGAACGTCGAGTTCCTTTTGCCTGTCTGCGCGTCATCTCCGACGACATGCACACCGCCCTATCCCCGCAGCTGGTCGGGACGATCGAGAAGGGACGGCTCGCGCCGTTCCGACTGGCGGCGAGCGCGTTGTGTCATCCCAGACTCATCGGTGAGTTGTGTCGATTGGCCAAGGACACGCGCAAGGCGGCTCGCAATCTATTCTTCGCATACTCTCGCTGCTCGGCTCCCGAACGATCGCCGCTTTGATTGACCCTCAGCTTAACGATTCCGCCGTCATGCGACAGACCGCGAAGCAATTGCGCCCCATCTCCTTGGCATCTTTGATGGAACTGGCGGCGAGGCGATAGAGGATCTCAAAATCGGCGGGCGCATCCACGTCCGCGACCGCAAAACTCACACTCACCGAAATGCGAATCGTCTGCTTTCCGTAGGGAATCGGCGTGGCGGCGACCGTGGCGCGAATCCGCTCGGCGAGATGCTTCGCCCCTTCCTCATTCGTCTCCCGCGCGATGATGAGAAACTCGTCGCCGCCGATGCGGCCGACGGAATCCACCTCGCGCACCGAGGTCGTTAAGATGCGAGCCAACGCCTTCAGCGCTTCGTCGCCGCCCGGCAGCAAATAGCGGGTGTTGATCTCTTTGAAGCAATCGATGTCAATCAATCCGATGGTCAGCGGACTGGGATAGCGGGCATGGCGTTTCAGTTCGAAGCGAGCCAATTCTTCCATGGCTCGACGATTGAACAACCCGGTCAAGGAGTCGGTCAGCGCCAGGCGCTCGAGCTCGCGCGCGCGCTGTTCCAGCATGTGATTGGCTTCTTGCAGCGCTCGGGTTCGGTCGGTGACTCGCTGTTCCAGATCGGCGTTGAGCAGACTCAGCTGTTCGAGGAGCCTGTCTCGGCTGCGTTCCAGCTGAAATTTCTCGGCGGCATTGCGAAGGATCTGGATCAACTCTTCGGTGCGCCAGGGCTTGAGCAAGTAGTGGTAGACTTGCCCGCGATTGATGGCGTTGACGGCGTCCTCAAGCTCCGCATGTCCGGTCATCAGCAAGCGAACGGTGCGCGGATGGTGAGCGCAGACCCATTCGAGAAGTTGAATGCCGGTCTGCCTCGGCATCTTCTGATCGGTCAGGACGAGATCGACGGATCGGCGCGCGAAAATGGCTTTCGCGGTATCGGCGCAGTCGGCGGTGATGACCTCGTACTCTCCCGACAGTAGGGCTTTTAACGTCGGCAGAATATACGGCTCGTCATCGACGACCAAGAGCGAACACTTCGGTGATTCCACTACCGAATCCCTCCGCTGTTCCCACGATCTGCTCTGTCGTGGACTCCACCTCCTCGCCGACGGGGGAGACGAGAGGCAAACGCAGAACACCAATGTAGGAACACTTCATTCTACATCACGCGAGAAAGAATGCCAAAAAGCCGATGGAAGGAGGTCGATCGTCCCGATGATGAAATGCTCGGCAGCGTTCGCTGCCGTCGGGTCGATGATGTAACGTGAAGCAGGATCGTGAGTTGTCAAGTGAAAAGACCTCTTCTGAGCGCAAATCGAGTCGGAAAAGCGGCGCAAACCTCCTTCAAACAATCCGCGCACTTTTCGATAATAAATCTTGCTATGGACTCATCGGGACTTTACAATAAGGCGGCACGTTAGGAAGATCAGGGAGAACCCTTTCCCGCGCATACGGTTCCAAAGGACTGCGAACCTGGAAGGCGGCCTTCCTCTCCCTGGGCGGCAGAGTCCGCGACCGTATGCCTTGCGCGCCTCGTCAGGATGGGGCCGGAGTGGGCGATGAAGTTCGTTGCCGTGCTGTCTCCGTTTCGAGGGGTGCGTTGAAATCGTCGAATGGAAACTCTACCGCGATGCGAATCCATCCGGCCTCAGACCGATGCCAGCGTGGCTCTCCATACTGTCGCTTCGGTATTTGGGATCGGAAGCTGTTGGCGTCGTCGCTCCGGGAGAACGACGACTTGTTGATTTTGGGGACACGATACGTTTAGCCTCTAGTTGTAGGAAAAGATGGCCATGAAGACGCGACGTCGGAAGCGCCCGCCAGAGACCGAAGAGACAACCCCCGTGGCGACGACCACGATTTTCTCTTCGGACCTGTTGACACCGGAAGAAGAGCGCGAGCTGCTCGCCGATTTCTGGGAAACGAAATGTGAACTCGTGCGAGTGCTGATCCGCAACTTCCCACGCCTCCGCCAACATCGCCCGGCCTTGGAACCGTGGCCGATGGCTCAGTTCGTCCGCGAACACTGCGATAATGAGGCCCGCAGCCTCGCTGCCGTTCGCCGCTTGCACGATCGGTATATCCACCTCAAGCATCGGCTTGCCTCGGCGAACATCCGTTTGGCCGCTCACGTTGCCAAGCGCTTTCGCCATCACGCCCTCAGCTATGCCGACTTGCTTCAGGAAGCCGTCTGCGGTCTGATGCAGGCCATCGATCGATTCGATGTCAGCCACGGAACCCGTTTGGCTACCTATGCGACGTGGTGGATTCGTCAGACGCTGCAAATTGCCGTTGCCCGCCAGAGCCATTTGGTCAGCCTGTCGCCGCACCACCTTCAGGAACTCGGTCTCCTTCAGCAAGAGTCCGAAGCCCTGGCTCACGGCGGCAAACATCTGCCCACCCCGCAGGAACTTGCCTCGCGCACCGGCAGCAGCCTCGAACACCTCACCCATCTGCAAACGGCCACGCGCACTCCGGTCTCGCTCAATGCCGTCCTCGACGACGACAGCGACTTCAAATTGACGGAAGCCATGCCGGATAACGAGAGTTCGACGCAACGTCAGAACTCCGAGCGCCAAGAAGCGTTGCAGTATCTGATGGAGAATCTGCGACCGCGCGAGCGGAAGGTACTCGATTTGCGCTTCGGCCTGACCGGCAACGGCACGCACAGCCTGCGGCAGATCGGCCACCTGCTCCGCATCAGCAAAGAGCGCGTTCGCCAGATTCAGAATCGCGCGCTCGAAAAACTTCGTGCCTCCGCCGAACGAGTCGGCTGGGAGCCGAGTTTACTGCTCGGTTGAGTTGAGACGACCGATCCGCTCACGAATCCTTCGCGAGACGGCCATAAGCCGAGTCGCGGAGGATTCTTTCTTTCCAGGCACGAGAGAGGCAAACTTATCCCTCGACCTCGTCGAAGCGAATGGCCGGTAGGTCGCGCACGGCCATGCGAAGCGAGCGTTCCCACTGCACTTGCACCGCCAGCAACTCGGGATCGTTGGCCGCGAAACGTCGTCGCCGCGACAGGCGAAACTCGTCGGCTCGATAGGTCAACAAATCGATGGGCGGGCCGACGGTGACGTTGGAACGCATCGTGGAGTCGAGCGAGATCAAGGCGTACTTAGCCGCTTCTTCGAGACTCGTTTGATCGTAGCGCACGCCGCGATCGAGGATCGGCCTGCCGTACTTGCACTCGCCGATCTGCAAATACGGCGATTCTTCCGTCGCGGCCAAGGGATTGCCTTGAGGATAAATGAGATACAAATACGGCTTTTCGCCGCGCACCTGTCCCCCCAAGAGAAAATGGATGTTAAAGGCGAATTGGTCCCGCTCGAGCGCGGCGCGGTCGAGTTCGGCGATGCGCCGCACGCGATCGCCGACGTGACGGGCGGCGTCGTAGAGAGACGGCACGGAGGCCAACCCCTCGCCGCGATCGAAATCGTGCCGCAACAGCGACAGCACCGATTGCGTCAACGATACGCTGCCGCTCGTCAGCACGACGAACACCCGTTCGTCCGGCTGCACGAAACAGTGCATCTTTCGACAGACGTTCACTTGATCGTACCCCGCGTTGCTGCGCGAGTCCGACGCCAACACCAGCCCATGCTTGGTCGTGATGCCTAAACAATACGTCATACGCCGTCCCATTCTGTCCGCATAATCCTTGAAACCACGATGCCATCGTAATCGAACGGCGCGGATTCGCCAACGGATACTGGGTCGAAGCGAGGAACGGCGCGGCGTTGAGGTTTACGTTCCTTTCTCTTTTGGTTTCTTCAACGCTTCCTCGGCTTCCCGTCGGAGTATTTCCAGCTGCTGTCGTTGAACCCAGGGCAGCGCGGTATTTTCGAGGGCATTATTTCCCGCACTCAGGGCGGTGAGACCGAGGGTGGCTTCGTCGAGCTGTCGCCTCGCCTCGTCTACTTTGCCCAGACGCGAAGCGAGGAGGGACAACCACAGATTCTCGCGTATATGCGGCCTCCGTCCTTGAAGCGAGAGGGCCTCGGTGAGCAGCTTCTCGGCCGCTCGGTAATCGCCGGCGCGCAACTGGGCCGCTCCCAGCGTACAGAGATAATCCGGATCGTTTGCGTCGCGTTCCACCGCGCGCTTAGCCATTTCAACCAGACGCTCTCCCTTTACTCCCGAATCCGGCGAGAGCGTACAGGTCCAAGCGGTTAGATAGGCGAGACGACAAGCGCCATTCTCGCGCTCGATCGAATCGAGTGCGGCGCAGGCTTTGCGATACCCGTCGCCATCGCCGGCCCGCAGGCGGAGGAGGGTGTGGAGACACCATGCCTCCGCCTCTTTCGGGGCCAAGCGCACGACTCCAGAGAAATCGGCGCTGGCCTCCGTCCAACGATTGAGTTCGGCAAAGATGCGACCGCGGCGGGCAAGATAGAGCCAGTTGTCCGGCTCCTTTTCGAGCAAACGATTCAGATGCCACAGCGCGGATTCCCAATGCAGGGCGCGCGCGCACTCTTCGGCGGTTTGTCGATGCCAAGCCGTCACTTCCTCGGCGGAGAAGTGAAACAAATCGTCGCGCGAAGCGCGGAGCGATGACCAAACTCTCTCTAGTTCGAGGGAAGTTAGCGGCATCAACCCGCGTTGTTCGTCGATCCGACTTCCGGAAAGCATCTTTGCCAGATCAACGAGTTCCTCAACGGATCGATCGGTATTGGGCAGTTCCCAGGCCCAAATCGCGCCGTTGCTTCCAACCACGATCAACTCTCGGCCGTCGGGGCGGAAGCGGACGCTTCGGACATCCCAAGGATGGAGCAAGGGCGGGGTCAATGTCTGTCCGGTGGCAGAGTCCCAGACTCGGGCCGTTTGATCGAGGCTGCCGGTGGCCACGCGCCGTCCGTTCGGACTGAAAATCGCTCGCGTCACGGTTCCTTCGTGCTTTAAGGGCGGGACCAATAATTTGCCACTCTCGATTTCCCAAATTCGGGCCGTGTTGTCGTCGCTTGCGGTGACGAGTCGATGCCCGTCGGGACTGAAATCGGCGTACAATACGGCGCTGGCATGACATAACGCCTCGCCGATGGGAGCGCCGGAAGCCGTTTCCCAGACGCGCGCCGTTCCATCGGCGCTGGTGGTAACGATCTGCGCACCGTCGGCACGGAAGGCCGCGTGAAGGATCTCGCCGCGATGGGCCAGAGGCGGGGCAACCTGTTTGCCGTTCGCGCGATCGCAGACGCGCACGGTGTTGTCGTTGCCGATCTTCAGAACGAGGCGACCATCGGGGCTTGTTCGACCCATGGATTCGTCGTCGGGAGGCGGGTCGTCGAGCGTACCCACGCGCAATTCACGATCCGCGCGGCGTCGAAAATCGGCTCCTTCCTCGACGACACGCGCGCGATGACGGCACGCCACATCCCAAAGGCGGACGGTGCCATCGTCGCCAGCGACGACCAAACGCCGTCCGCGCGGCCCAAAGCACACGCGATTGACACTCCCGTTCGCACGGAGAGGGGGCGTCAACGGTTCGCCGGTGTTGGCACTCCAAACGCGGGCTGAGTTGTCGTCTCCCGCCGTGGCCACGCGGCAGCCGTCTGGGCTGAATGCCGTGCATCGGATGACGCTTTTGTGCCTCATGGGTTCGACCAGTCGCTCGCCGTCGGCCACACGCCAAATCATGGCCGCTCCGTCCTCGCCGCTGGTCAACAGACGCTTCCCAAACGGGCTGAAAACCACGCGCGACACCGCGCTGCGATGCCACAAGCGCCGCCCCACGGCGACTCCGGACTCCAAGTCCCACACTCGTGCCGATCGATCCGCGCTGCCGCTGGCCAATTGCTTGTTATTGGGACTGAAAGCAAGACAAAGGACCGCTCGATCGTGCGGTAAGACGATGGGGGATGGTTTGCGCGACGCCGCTTCCCACAGACGGACCAAGCCATCGTCGCCGGCAGTCGCCAGCAATCGGCCATCGGGGCTGAAGCGAACGGCGTTTACCGATCCTTTATGTGTTAATTCTCCGGGCAAGAGTTTCCCGTTCGCCGCGTCCCACACGCGCGCCGCCTCGCCCGCGGCCGTCGCCAATTGCCGTCCATCGGGACTAAAGGCGAGGTCGCGCGCCGCGCCGCCAATGGGCAACAGGGGAGTAATTGGCAAGCCCGTCGCGGCATCCCAAATGCGCGCCGTGCCGTCTTTTCCAGCGGCGGCGACGCGCGAACCGTCGGGGCTGAAGCTGGCGAATACGACCGGCCCGCCCAGAACCAGCGGTTCGCCGACACGTTCGCCCTTTTGGATGTCCCAAATGTATATTTTACCTTCCTCGCCCGCCGCCAGCACGCGCTCGCCCTTGGGATCAATCTGCGTCTCGTAGATTGCCCCTTCGTGAATCCACAATTGCTGCGGGCGAGGCAGGGCGCGCTCCAATGTGGCGATGCGCTGGCGATGGGATTTTTCGTCCTCGGATGTGCCGCCGTCCAGATGCAGTGCCTCGGTGAACCACAACAGCGCGGTAAAGCCGTCGCCATTGTTCAGGGCGCTCGTACCTTGGGCGACATGCATGCGAACGAGATTCTTCCGATTGGCGTCGGAGTATTCGCGCGTCTTCTCGAAAGCGGCCTTCATCTGCAAGTGGTAGAGCAATCCCATGAGTAAAAAGGTGGCGATCGAAAGCAGAATCACCGTCGCCACCGTGGTCTTGGTGGGATGGCGGCGCACCCATTTGAGCGTCTTGCCCCACCATCCGACGGGCCTCGCCTCAATCGGTTGATCGCTGAGATAGCGTTGCAGATCCTCGGCGAGTTCTTCGGCACTGTGATAGCGGCGCGCGGGAGTCTTCTCCAAACACTTCAGACAAATCGTCTCCAAATCGCGCGGTACTTTCAGTTGCAGCTGTGCCGGCGGAACGGGGTCGTCGGTCAAAAGCTGGCGAATGGTGGTCATCGAGCTTTCGCTCTCGAAGGGCGGCCTCCCCGTCAATAACTCGTAGAGGATGGCCCCCAGTCCGTAGACGTCGGTTGCTGGGCCGATGGAATGCGCGTGCCCTTCGGCCTGTTCGGGAGCCATGTAGCTGGGCGTGCCCATGATTGCCCCGGTGCGCGTCTGCGATTGCACGTCGAGATGTTTGGCCAAACCGAAATCCGTGATCTTCGGGATGCCAAAGAGGCGGAACGTCGCCTGCATCTCGTTGTGAAACGTATCCGAATCGGAAGCATGCTCGGTCGGGTGGGCCAGCAGGATGTTGCCGGGCTTGAGATCGCGATGAATAATGCCCTTCTGATGGGCGCTGTGCATGGCCAAGGCGAGCAGGCGGATGAAGTGGGCGGCCAAGCGCGGCGGCTGCGGGACGCCGGTGAGCTTTTGCGCCAGATTACCGCCGTCCACATACTCCAACGAAAAGTATGGACAGCCGTTGTAGTCGCTGATTTCGTAAATCTGCACGATGTAGGCGTGTTGCAGCCGCGCTACCGCCTCCGCCTCGGCTCGGAATCGTTCGAGTTGAAGCGGGTCGGCTTGCGCGCCGGCGAGAACCATTTTCAGCGCCACCACGCGATTCAGTTTGATTTGCCGCGCCTTGTAAACCACGCCCATGCCGCCGCGCCCCAACTCTCCCTGGATTTCATAGCCGGGGATGTGCTGCGACAGAAGGCGCGATCGATCCTCTTTATCCTGTGGAGCGCGCGGGATCGTGGCCGCGTTCGACGGCGTGTCGCTGGAGACGAGGGGGACTCCCTGCAAAACCAACGTCGGCGGGATGGCGGGAGTTGCGGAGGACGGCGCGAGACCACATATCGGACAGGTAGGAGCAGCAGAGAGATTTTGTCCGTCGGCTTCCCACTGGTGGCCGCGCGGACAAGTTAGCGGCATGGCCATTATTCGATCCTCGCCGGATGCCCAGAGCTATCTCCATTTTGGCTCAGGCCGCATGTCGGTCAAGGCGAACCGCTTCCGTCGAGCCGATTTTCTCGACCTAGGAAGGGAACACTTACCGCGCGGCGGCGAGTACGTCTTGCAATCGCCCCTTGGAGGAATCCGCCACTTCTTGATGCAGCGATTGACCGTGCGCATCCATCGTCACCACGGCAGGGAAGTCTTTGACGCGCAGCACCCAGACGGCTTCGGGACTTCCAAACTTCTCCTTCAAATGCACTCCCTCGACGCGCTCCACGCAGCGCGCGTAGATCTGAGCCGCGCCGCCGATGCCGTGCAGATAGACGCAACCGTGATCCTTGCACGCTTGGAGCGTTTTGGCTCCCATGCCGCCCTTGCCAATCACCGCCTTGATGCCGTAGCGCCGAATGATGTCGGCCTGATACGGTTCTTCACGGATGGAAGTTGTCGGTCCAGCCGCCACTACTCGATAGGTTCCTTTGTCCTCGAGAACGACCGGGCCGCAATGATAGATCGCTCCGTTCTGTAGGATGGGCAAATCGCCGCCCTTAAACAGATACTTGTGTATCTCATCGCGTCCCGTGAATAGGACTCCGTTGAGGAGTACGATGTCTCCGGCCTTGAGGTTGCGCACATCGGTTTCACTCAACGGGGTCCGTAGGGTAATCGCCTTCTTGCCGCTGACGCCGAGATCGAGCCGCTCGGCCTCGTGGCTATAGTCGCGATCAAACTCGCCGGGCGCTTGGTACAACCATTCGACAACCTCGCCTTCGGCATCGAGAACGACGCCTCGCCGCCGATAGGCCCAACACATATAGGCGACGGTAACGAAATACGAAGCGGGCAACCGATTCCGCGCGCCGATCTTGCAGCTGCCGATCGTCAACTTCCCGCCGAATCCCATCGGGCCGATGTCGAGCCGATTCGCTTCATCGAGAATGCGCGCCTCCAACGCCGCCAGTTCGGACACGGGGTTCGTGTCGTCGAGATCGCGCAGTAGTTGTTCCTTGGCGAATTCGTATCCGGTGGCGCGGTCGCCTCCGATGCAGACGCCGAGAAATCCCGGCCCGCAGCCTTTGCCTTGAGCGTTCCACACGGCATTGAGGATGCAAGATCGCACGCCCTCGAGATCGCGGTCGCAACGCTTGCCGTCGAGCGTAGCGGGCAGCGAATACTGGGCGCTCATGTTCTCGCAGCCGCCGCCTTTAAGGATAATACGGATGTCTATCGTGTCTTTACGATGCTGATGCCAATGGAAGACGGGGCTACCGGCACCGAGATTATTGCCGGTATTCTTGCCGCTGATGCTGTCCACCGAGTTTTGTCGCAGATAGCCTTTCGCCGTGGCTTCGGCAACCGCTTCGCGCGCCACCCCTTCCAGTTCGAGCTGATCGAAGCCGACCGGAGTGTGCATAGAGAACGTAATCGTCCCCGTGTCCTGACAAATGGGAGCGCTAAGCCGTTTGGCCAAGCCGATGTTCTGCGCGACGAGATCGAGTGCCAGACCCGCCTTGGACCCAGCTTGTTCCAGGGCGCGGTGGGTCTCAATCACCTGCGACACATCGGGAGGGAGAAATGCGGAGGCACGGCGAATCAATTCGAGGATTTGTGCGTGGAAATTGGCGGCACTCATGGATCGTCTCCTCCCTTGGGGCTTCTAACTTCATCTTATCCGAGCCGGGGACGTATGCGAGGGATGGAAGCAGATTTGAAAGAATCCTGTGTGGGACGTGTGCGGACGCTTCGAAATGCCTGTATTCGACGGCTCATTCTCCTATCGCTTGGATTCGTTGCCAGACGAGTGGGATGCGGAGTACCCCCGGCAGGAGTCGAACCTGCGACATCAGCTTTAGGAAAGCTGCGCTCTATCCATCTGAGCTACGGGGGCGTAGCGGCCTCGCCTTCTATTTTAGCCATTCGTTACGAGATGGGCTACGTCGCTCGGCGCTTCTCGCCCCAGAAGCACGCCTAAGAGACTATCCGCAAAGCTCTCTCGCCCCTGTGAAACCGCTGTCGCTTCCACCACCACAAGGCCAGCACCGCCGACCGCACGGGAGCCGAGATGGACGAAGTGCCAATCGTTCGGGCGGCCGTTGTCCGACGAATAATGGCACATCGGCGAGACGGCGATGCGGTTCCGTAGCACGACATCCTCGAGCCGAAACGCATGGAACAAGCTCGCCATTCCGCATTTCCTCCGTTGATTTTGTCCTGATTTCGTTTCGCAGAAATGATAGAATCTACTCATTCACCGGCCAAATACGCAGAAAAAGGCGAGGTACTTGCATGCGAGTAAGTAGGACGAACAAGGACGCCTTGACCGAGTACCACCGTCCGGTTCGAGGCTACGCTGGATGCGATCGGCGGAAAGTGGAAGGTGATGATCCTTTTCCTCCTGACGTTCGTCCAGACGATCGGGAAGAAGCTGCCGTGGGAAGTGGCGCTGCCGTTCGTCCTCAACCTCGTGGCGAACCTGCCGTTCATGCCGATCTTCTCCGGGATGCGAAACGTATCGCTCGCCGCCGCGGACTTCCCGATCGTCTGGGCCACGATCGTCGGGTGCGTGGTCGCCGTTGGTGGCACTACCGTTGAGTCGCTGTCGCTCACGGGCCGTACTTCATTTGGGTGTCGATTGCGACTGTGCTGCAACTGAGCATCACGGCGATGAATTGGGGACGAGCATGATTCGCCTTGGCCTCTGCTGCACCTTTCGGGACCAGCCGATCGAGTTCTTCACCACGACGACCACGGCCATCGGCAAGATGAGACGCCCCGACGCTCTCGCTAAGCTGTCCAGGCTTTGCATGTCGAATGCCGATGCCTTGCTACTCGCCCTTCCGTTTTGTGCCGACCACGGAATCGGGTGCTTTCGGGTGAACAGCCAGATTCTCCCGCTCAAGACGCATCCAACCTGCGGCTACGAGGTCGAGGAACTGCCGGATGGCGACGAGATCGTTCGCCGCTTCAAGACGTGCGGACGGTTCGTGAAGAAGCACAAGCTGCGGACCTGCTTCCATCCGGATCAGTTCGTGGTGCTGAACTCGCAGAAGCCTGCCATCGTGGACTCTTCGATTCGTGAACTGGAATACCAAGCCGAGGTCGCCGAGTGGATCGGGGCCGATGTCATCAACATCCACGGTGGCGGGGCCTACGGAGACAAGCAGAAGGCGTTGGCCGACTTCGCTCGAAACCTCGACCGCCTGTCGTCCAGAGCGAGAAAGCGGTTGACCGTCGAGAACGACGACAAGATTTTCACACCCTCCGACCTGCTCCCGATCTGCAAGGCGACCGGCGTGCCGCTCGTCTACGACGTGCATCACCACCGCTGCAACCCCGACGGGCTGAGCGTCGAACAGGCCACGAAGAAAGCGATGGCTACCTGGGATCGGGAGCCGATGTTTCATATCTCCAGTCCGCTCGATGGCTGGGACGGGCCGAAGCCCGAGCGTCACCACGACTTCATCGACGTGAACGACTTCCCGGATTGCTGGCGAAGAAAGACGATCGCGGTCGAGGTCGAAGCCAAAGCGAAGGAATTGGCGGTCGAGAAGCTGAAGGCGGAGTTGTCCGATTGCATGAAGTAAATCATGCGTCCGTACCGGCAAGTGCCTTGGAGATCGCTTCCTTTACGCTCATCGGCCGGATGGGAAACACGTCCAACGCCTTCCTGTCTCCAACCACCGTCGGATTCTTTAAGCCTTCGATGAGATGTCGGCCAACCTCGTACTTGGTCGGTGTGACCAAAGCGAGCCAGAGGCTCGACAGGTAAGGCGTCAGAACCGGCACATAAATCAACCACCGCATCAAACCTCGCTGGCGGGCGAATTCCCGAATCATCCCACCGTAGGTTGTAACATCCTCGCACCCGATCTCGAAGATTCGGCTCTCGCCCGGAGGCAAATCCTTCGCCGCCAGCAGGTAGGCCAGCACATCGTCCACGGCGATGGGCTGGGTCGGCGTGGTGAGCCAACGAGGGCAGATCATCACCGGCAGCCGGTCGGTCAGGGTCTTGATGAGATCGAACGACAGGCTCCCCGCTCCGATCACAACAGAGGCCCGGAATTCGATGACCTCGACGCCTGACTCTCGCAGAATCTTTCCGACTTCGTGGCGGCTGCGCAGGTGGGGGGAGAGCTTGGGATCGCTGTCGTCCCCCAATCCACCCAGGTAAACGATCCGCTGCACGCCCGCCTGCTTCGTTGCCCGGGCGAAATTCGACGCCGCCTTTCGATCCTGCTCCTCGAAGTCGGATGCTCCTGACATCAGGTGGACGAGGTAGTAGGCCGTGCTGACTCCGTGCATCGCTGCTTCGAGCGAGGGCAAGTCCAGGACATCTCCCCGGACGATCTCGGTCTTTCGCTGAACACGGGATCGCAGCTTGGCCGGGTCACGGGCGAGGCAGCGCAGCGTCCCATTCATTTGTTCGAGCAGCTGGATCAGCCGACCGCCGACATAGCCGGTCCCTCCCGTCAACAGAATGACGGGAACCTTCGCACTGCCGACAGCTTCCGACGCCTCAATCGTCATCGCTCTGTTGAATCCAGTTACAAAACAAGCTCTTCCGCGGTTACGATAATGAGGAGGCATTTTACTCAATTGGGAACTAAAGCCGAGAGCTACGGTCGGGGTGAGATCGAGGATGTTGTCGTTTCGGAAGCCTTCTGCTGAATCCATCCATCGTTTCCTGGCGGAACAGGCGAAGCTCGACTTCACCTACACGTCCATCGGTGCGACGGCGACCCAACCCCCTGCCGGGTACGTTGTGGACCACACCCGAATCAAACTGGGTGAGGGGGAACGTGTTTTTGCAGCGGCAGTGGCAGGGTTGCGACGGTGGGAGCAATTCCATCTGGGTTGGCTGGAAGCATCATCCATCAATGCGCCGATTGAGGAAGGGCAAGTCGTGGCGATCTTGGCTCGCTCCATCGGCCTCTGGTGGCTCAACGCCTGCCGGATCGTGTACGTCGTGGACAAAGCTGGCCCGCTCACCGAGTTCGGCTTTGCCTATGGCACGTTACCCGACCATGCGGGTTCGGGCGAGGAACGCTTCTCGATCGAATGGGATCACGCCGACAACAGCGTGTGGTACAACATTCTGGCCTTCTCCCGACCAAGGCATCTGCTGACCAAGATCGGCTATCCGATGTTTCGACGCACCCAGAAACGCTTCGGGCGAGAGTCGGCAGCAGCGATCCAACGGAGGCTCTAATTCCTGAGCTACGGGCGCTTGGTGGAAGACCTCGTTTTTATCCCACCACACCCCGAGGGGCGACAAGACGGCGTTCAATGCCCCAAAAGATCCTCGGCCAACTCGGTCCAGTTGACCTCGGCGATGGCTTCGACGAGAAGATCGCGATAGGGATTTTGCATCCGGTCGGGAAGATCGCGTTTGATCTCTTCTTTCAATTGCCTAGTCAATTCGCGGAGGGCCGTGCGTTCCGAAGCCTCGCGGTCGGCGTTGTTCTTCTCGCCCCATCTCGACAGATCCCGTTGCCGTCGCGCTTGGTCGCGCCAGTAGACTTTGGCCGTCTTGTCCGTTTGAATCCAATCGCTCACCAGCTTGGTACAGACGCTGTTCGGCTCCTTTCGGAGATACGGATTGCGCCCGTGCCCCAGCGCCACATTCTCCGACAGCGGCACATTGCCGCTCTCCGATTGTTGGAGCATCGCGCCGGAGCGGCCCGATCGTTTGGAGAAAGGCATGTCGGAATGATTAAAGGGATCGCTAAAGTAGAAAGAAACGGCGTGCTTGACGTTCTGATCCTGGCCGCAGATCCACATGACGAGAAAAAACGCCATCATGGCGGTCACGAAGTCCGCGTAGGCCACCTTCCATGCTCCCCCGCCCTTTCCCGCCACGAAACGCCTCCTTCGTGCCTCCGAGAGATCGATCCGAAAGGTACTCTCAACCTTCCTTGAAGATCTCCGTCAATTCGGTGCGACTGGGACGACAATCGGTGCCGACGAGTCGATAGGCTCGCGTCACGACTTCACGAGGGCTTTCGCCGGCGCTGATGGCGACAGTGGCGGTCGATACGACGCGAAAGAACGTCGTCTCCGCTTCGCCCAGAAATTCCATACGTCCGGCCATCGGCGCGAAGAAACCGTAGGAAGCTAAAATGCCGAGAAATGTTCCGACCAGTGCCGCCCCGACCTTGTGGCCGATCTCGTTGGCCGGTCCATCGATGGCCTGCATGGTGATGACGATACCCAGAACCGCCGCCACGATGCCGAACCCTGGCAGTGCGTCCGCCGTCTTCGACAGCACACCCACCGCCGCATGATGCTCGCGCTCGATCACGCGAATCTCTTCCTCCAGCGCGGCTCGCATATGCTCCGGTTCTTTGCTCTCGGGTATCAGCGCCAGGGCGTTGAACAGGAAGTGAGCGGCGTGATGATTGCCTGTAATCTTTGGATAGCTCTTAAACAGCGGACAATCGTGTTCATCGCCGAGCTGCGATTCGAGGGCAAGCAGACCGTCGCGCCGCGTCAGTTTAGTCACCCCGTACACCAATTGAAACAATTGCACATAGGTTTGGCGATTGTACGGCGAGCCTTTGACGACCTGAATGACGCAACGAATCAGATCGGTCATCACCTTTTTTGGCGATTGAATGATGAGCGCGCCCAGAGCCGACCCGCCGATGGTCACGACTTCCGAAGGGTGCATCAGCGCTCCGATGTGTCCGCCGGCCATGGTGTAGCCGGTGAGAATCGCGCCGATTACCACCAAACATCCTCCGATGGTTACCATCCATCCATCTCCTTGGAACGAGAGATCCTCATCGTACGGGCATCGGCGACTCGATCAGCGCGAGGGAATCGCGTCCTTCATCGGAACGCCGTTCGATTTCTGTTCCTTCGGTGGAGGAAGGATGCTGTCGTCCGGTTCGCCCGCGCCGGGAGGCGGTGTCTCTTCCACGACGCGGAGAATGACTCGGAAGCCAAAATCTCGATGGGACACGGCTCGGAACGGTTTCAGCACTTCGTTCCAGTGCGCGTCGAGCTTCGGATCGGGATCGTAATTGGCCGCCGCCGCGCCGGAGAGATGCGTCCGCTCTTGTACGGCACTCAAAGCGAAAGTCTGCGTCAGGTTATACAACCCCGTGGAGACGATGGTTTCAACGGGGCCGGCACGCTCGTTGACGAGTAAATTCTGACAACCGGCCGCGCTATGCGGTTTGAGACACAGATTGACGATTGGATTGCTCCCCGAACGCAGTACGAAACAGGCGGGCGATTGATCGGCCGTCCCGCCGTGTCGTTGAGACGAATGTAGACTTCCGATCACCCATGCCGTCGCCACCAATCGAGGAGGACGCAACCCTCCGCGCGTTGCCTGAATCTCTAAATCCTGAGTGAGATTGAACTGGAGCGAGGCTCGTCCGGCGTGATCGTCGCCCGCGGCAGTCGCTCCGCGCATCACGACCAGAAGGACATTGGGTTCGACTTGCGTGACCTGGATGAAACCGCCGCCCGTCTCGCCGTGTTTTGTCCGTTCCGGAACGACCGTGCTGTCGCGCGAACGCAAGAGGATGACATAAGGAGGCTGTTCCGGCGCGGCCTCGGCGCGATTGAGGAATCCTGCTCCGAGGTAAGCTGCGCAAACGACAAGCGCCCCGACCGTGAACCTTTCTCGCATGATACAGCTCCTCTTCCACGCGGCCGCTTCCAAGGGACAGAATTGTCCCATCTTTACGGTATGTCATCGACTATCGGAGGGGATCGCTTGCAAAAATTCTGCCGACGATTCCGAAGAGGACAACTTCGCCTTTCGATCGCTTCGCTCCGAAATCGCCTGGAATACAGCACTCCCGTCTCGAATTTGGCACGTCGATTGCACTTTTTCCTCCTGTGAGTACTGAGGGCGAGTTCGGCAATTCGTGTGTGAGCGAGGTTTTGGGTTGCATTCGTCCCTACTTCTGTTTGAATAAAGCTAGAGGTTGCGCCTGGACGAGGAGGCACATCAATGATTCGGATACTTCTCTCCGAGTGGCTCGTTCGCGTCTTTCTGCTCTATGTACTCATCGTTGGTTGCGCCGCCATCATTCGACGCGAACGACCGGATCTATCGCTGCCTTTCGATCTTCTGTGCTTGCCCATTATCCGTGAGCGCTGGGCGGGACGAGGCGAATGGTGTGCGATATCGGCGGTCCCCTGGTGGGATCGGTTCGGCGTCCGTATCGGATACGTCGACCACCGCGACGAACGATTGTGGAAAAAGTCCAAAGGAAAGGGATTGCGGTACGCCTGAGTTGCTGGACGCTAACTGGGTCCGGAGCGGTCGAACCGCTCCGGATGCCCTTCTCTGCGTTTACTCCGAAGCTGCGGCGGTGCGACGGCGCGAGGATTTGGGAGTCGCCTCCGGTTCGCTCGCGCCGGGAGACTGGGCGACTTCCCCGTTCTCGTCGGCTTCGCCGGTCGTCGACAAGAGGCCGCGCGCGGCCAATATCTTCCCGCTGATCTCCTCCATCAGAGTCGGATTGTCGCGCAGATATTGCTTGACGTTCTCGCGTCCGTTGCCCAGTTTGATCTCGTTGTAGCTGTGGTGTCCGCCACTCTTTTGAATGATGTCGTCCTCAATGCCCAAGTCGATGAGGTCGCCTTCCCGGCTGATCCCGCGATCGTGCATCAAATCGAACTCCGCCTGCCGAAACGGCGGCGCGACTTTGTTTTTGACTACGCGCACCTTGGTGCGCGAGCCGACGGTCACATCGCCTTCCTTGATGCCCGTCACCCGGCGAATGTCCAAACGCACCGAGCTGTAGAATTTCAGAGCCAAACCGCCGGATGTCGTCTCCGGGTTTCCGAACATGACGCCGATCTTTTGTCGTATTTGATTGATGAAGACCATGCAGGTGCGCGTGCGCGCGATGGTCGGATTGAGGATGCGCAGCGCTTGACTCATCAGCCGGGCCTGAATGCCGACGTGCGAATCGCCGATCTCGCCCTCAATTTCGGCCTTGGGAACGAGGGCGGCGACCGAATCGACGACGATGAGATCGACGGCGTTGGATTTGACCAGCATCTCGGCAATGCGCAACGCCTCTTCGGCATGACCGGGTTGACTGACGAGCAGACTCTCCAGATCGACGCCGATACGTTTCGCCCAAGAGGGATCGAGGGCGTGTTCGGCATCGATGTACGCGGCCACCCCGCCCTGCTTCTGCGCCTCGGCAACGGCGTGGAGAGCCACCGTCGTTTTGCCGCTCGACTCCGGGCCGAAGATTTCGATGATGCGTCCGCGCGGCAAGCCGCGCCCTCCCAGAGCGATGTCTAAGCTCAAGGCTCCCGAGGAAATGCCTTGAATGTCTTGCGCCGAGGCTTCGCCCAGCTGCATAATCGCGCCTTTGCCAATGTCTTTCTCAATCTGCGCTAGAACATTCTTTAGCTCTTTGCTCTGCGTCGTGTCGGCCATTTGATTTCCTTTCCCCTGCAATGGATCCATAAACGACGGCGCGCGCCGTCGCGTTTACTTTCGTCCAACTCCCCAAACACCTGTACACTATTAGTATAGCCGAGAGGAAAGGGATCGCTAGGTGAGTAGGCAAAAATCCGTGGTCCGTTGCTCGAATCGCGATCCCTTTCAGACCCCGCGACGATTGCCGTACAGTTCGATGTGCAAGCGCGGGCAATAGCGGAAACCGTGTTGCTTGCACACTTCGACGAGCCAAGCGCCTCGCTCGTCGAGATCCTCGCGGCGAATTCCTTGCGGCATGAGCAGAACGCGCGTGGGATCGACGCCGCGCAGGCGCTCGATCGCCGAGCGCACTTCCTCCAAATCCTCCGGCCGTTCGACGACGAATTTGAGCTGATAATCGCATCGATCCACGAACGCCTGGATCGCCTCGAAGCGGAGGCGTTGGCGGTCGTGCCGCTCGGCCCAACGCCCCCCTTCGCGCCGATGCGGCGTCGAGTTCGACAGTTTCGGACTCATGCTAACCAAATCGCAAGCGACTTCCTTAAAGACGACAGCCGCCGTTTCGATGGTGATATGATAGTCGCGCGCGCGGAGACCGGCACACAGTTCCTCAATGCCAGAGGCGATCATCGGTTCGCCGCCGGTGACAACGACGTGGCGCGTGGGAAAATCGGATAAACGAGAGAGAATTTGCTCGATCGTCCAATTCTCGCCGCGCGGATGCCAAGACGTATACTCGGAGTCGCACCAGACGCAGCGGAGGGGACAGCCGGTCGAGCGCACAAAGGCCGACGGCACGCCGCTGAGGCGTCCTTCCCCTTGAATCGAAAAGAAAACATCGGCGATCTTCATGGTCGGTTCGGTCGCCTACGCGCCTCGCAAAATCCAACAGAGCCGGAAGCGCGAGCGACGGTGAAGCATTGTTTCCGTCCCTCGCGCTATCGGCTCTGTTGGAGAGAGAGGGGCGGCGTTTATTTTCCAGCAGCCTTTTTCCCCGCGTCTGCTGGGACAGGAGGCTTCGTTCCTTTCGGCGCGGGCGCGGGGGCGGGAGCGGGCGGCTGCGCCGGTTGCTCCGCCTTCAGTTCCGGCGCGGCGGCGTCGTCCGGAGGGGGCACTTCCGGCGCGATTTCATCGAGGTTCTTGATCTGCTCGCCCCCGGCGATGGTACACATCGCCTGGAATGTCTTGGGATCGATGGTAGCGGGGATGAAGCGTACTTTGCCGTCCGCCATGATGGCAAAGGTGCCGCGCTTTCCTTGATATTCGGTACATACGAAAGGCCGTACACAGTCGAGATCTTGCGACACGCCACGCACCGTGCTACCGCCCCCGGCGATCCATGGGGCTTTCGGTGAGGCGGGAACTTGAATCACCGCGATGGTGTTTTCCGCGCCGTCCTTGATGTCGTCCTTTTTCGTTTCGCGGTCGTAGCCAAACACGCCGCGCAGCTTGGCCGTGGCCGCATCGTCCGAACGATACTCGGCAGCATCCAGACCGAGACCGGCCACGCCGACGAAATGCGTCGTGGCGGCGAGGATGGTCGCGGTCGAATCCAAGCCGGAAATAGTCATATTCGGATACAAAATGTAGTAATAGAAGGGATTGCTCGATCCCGTCGGCGACACGAACTGAGGTATCACCGTGATGCTGGCCTTAATGTTCGTGGGATCTTCGTACCACCCCTTGTCGTTCTCAAGCTTCATGTCCTTGAATTCGCCGTCGGCGAGATAGGGCAGAAGCTGCGTGAGCCAACTGAGCCGTTGATCGGGACGCCAATCGAGGACGCGCTGGGCATCGGGGGAGCGCGGCACCGCGCCGCGCGGGAAATGTCCTCGTCCTTCAACGTGTGCTTGCAGGGCAAGTGCCAGTTCGTGAATTCGGGACTGCCGATCCGTCATGGCCGACACGCTCCGAAGCGTCACGCCGACGAATTCCAAGCCGATCCCAGCCACGGAATAGATCGCGCCGTTGATGTTGAAGTTCATGCCGAGGGCGAGCACATTGTCTTTGGTCCAGACGAGGTAGTCGCCATTCTTGCCCTTCGCTTCTTCCGCGTTGCCGCCACCACCGGGAGGTTGCACTCCGGGTGGAAACCCGGGTTGCATGCCGTTGAAGCCGCCGGGAGGGCCACCGTTGAAGCCGCCGGGAGGGCCACCGTTGAAGCCGCCGGGAGGGCCACCGTTGAAGCCGCCGGGAGGACCACCGTTGAAGCCGCCGGGAGGACCACCGTTGAAGCCGCCGGGAGGGCCACCGTTGAAGCCGCCGGGAGGACCGCCTTGCATGCCACCGAATCCAACGGGATTCTTGGAGGCGAAATCCAATCCCTTGGAGGCGAAACCAGCGGTGAGTGCCAGGCTCGTCTGTGCTTTCCACTCTTGGGCGAGCTTCGCGTCTTTTGCTCCCAAGGCAAAGTTAAGCGATACCTTCGACTCACTGAAATCGACGATCGCCAACCCCGCGGATTTCAGTTCGCTCTTAAACGCTTCCAAGCCGACCTTGATGGCCAAGTCGGGGATTTTCGTAAGCTCCGCCGCCTGGGGAACGTCGCCGGCTAACATCACGACTGCGGAGAACAGTTTCTTGATGTCTGCCACGCTAAAGCTGGAGGTACTCACCGCGAGGCTGAGCAAAACTTTCTGCTCTTCCTTTTTTTCCACTTTCTCGACCTGATCGAGTACGCCCTTCAGGTTCGGTTCCACCGACATATAGGACGAACTTACGGGCGCTGCGTCCGAAGTCGAACCGCTACCACCGCCGGGAAACATGCCCGGAGGCATCATGCCAGGATTCATGCCTGGAGGCGGTTGAAATCCGCCTGGACCGCCGCCACCGGGGCCACCCGGAGCGCCAGGACCGACAGGAGGCTTACCTCCTGGACCACCCGGAGGAGCGCCTGGACCACCCGGAGGAGCGCCTGGACCACCCGGAGGAGCGCCTGGACCACCCGGAGGAGCGCCTGGACCACCCGGAAGAGCGCCTGGACCACCCGGAGGAGCGCCTGGACCACCCGGAGGAGCGCCCGCACCACCCGGAGGAGCGCCTGGACCACCCGGAGGCCCCCCTTGCATTCCCGGAGGACCGCCCGCACCACCTGGAGGACCACCCTGCATTCCTGGAGGACCGCCCATACCCGGAGGACCACCAGGGTTGCCGCCGCGAGGTTCTTCGACCGGCGTTTTGCTCAGTTCCTTCGGATGTCCCTTCTCTTGCAAAAACTGCTGCATTGGTCCCACATCGGCGCAGACCAAAGTGATGGGATCCATGAAGTGCAATGCCACCGTACCGTGTTGAATGCCGCCTTTGAGCAAGGAATTGCCCAGCGCGTCGATCGGTTTCTTGAGCAGATAATACTTCTGTCCCTGAATCGGTGTCTCCATGCGGAGCTTCAGTCCGGCGACGATCTGTTCTTCTTTCATCGCCTGCATCGTCCGCATCACCGAGAAAACGGCATTTTTTTGAATGTTGTAGCCAACTACCACGCGCTGAACATCCGACGGTGCGATACCCCATATGCGCTGGAATGCTCCTTCGTGATAGGCTCCCGGCGTCTTCAGAAAACCTTGATTGAATTTGGGATTGGCAAAGAACTGCTCCAATGGCAGATTGAGAACGATCTGTGTATCGTTGGGCAGCAGATTCGTAATATCCTCTTGCTTCGCTTTCACCGTCGGCTTGGGAGGCGGTTTCGGTCCCTCGGGAGGCTTGACATCGCCGCCTCCGGGGGGAGGAGTGATGTTCGCCGAAGGCCCGCCCGACGAATTGTTGCTGCTTGCCTTGTCTTTCTCTTTATTGCCGAACAGCATCCAGCCACCTACAGCCAGCGCGATAAGCGCGACGGCTGCCAAACTGATGCCGAGGATCAACATGCCGGAGCCGCCGCTCTTTTTCTTCTTTGGCTTGACTTCGTCCTCGTCGTCGTCGTCGCGCCGCTTGACGGCCGGTTTGCCGGCCTTGCCGTTCATCGGCTTCTTGGTGGCGGTGATCCCGTTGGAGCCGGCTTTGCCTTTTTTGGCGGGGAGGTCTTCCTCGATTTCGTCCACATCGTCGACAGGTTCCTCGACAATGAAGCGATATTTGCATTTGGGGCAGTCGATTTTACGTCCGATGAGCTTCGGATCGCGAATCGGCACCATTGCCTCACAACTCGGACACTGTTGTTTGAAACTACTTTGCACGGCCATGAACAACTCTCCGTCACGGGCCAGCGAATGCCAGGTGCGTAATGCCGATTAGATTACGAGATCCAACTACCCCCATCATAACCACTCGATAGGGGCGCTTGCAAAGGACAAATCGACTGTTTCGACAAAATTTCTAACCCCATCCCCCCTTCACTCGTTGGCGCGAAAGGATACCTTCTCACCCTTTTCCGAAGCGATTCGACGGCAAGGTCGGGCAATTCGATCTGCTCAGCTGCCGAGGGAAGTCCTCCTATTCGGGCAACGGTCGAGCAATCGGACACCGGCCAACCCGGGTCATTCGTCCTGAAAATCGAACGGGCAGCTGGTCGGAAAGGCTCTTTTGTGATAAGGCTCGCTAGCGACGGAGTGGGGGTTAGCGCTATAATGAAGGTAACTTGGAATCGATTGTTCGTCCGTCCGAACGGGGTGCCGAACGCGGGAGAATGAAACGTGACTCGAACGCTATCTCGCTGGCAAGCGTTGGTGTTGGGCCTCCTCGTCGTCGCCGGTTTGGGGTTGGGAATGCTCGGCCTGTTCTCGATTGGAAGTCGAGGGTGGTGGGGCAATCGCCCCTTGCACATCCGAGCTGGCTTTCACGAAATTCGCGGCGTCGAGGTTGGCACGCGCGTCCGCATTCAAGGCATCGACGCCGGCGAAGTCGTGGCCATTCTGCCTCCACAAACACCAGACGAAGCCATCGTTCTGCGTTTGGCGCTCAAGGACGAATATCGCCGTTTGGTGCGCAATTCCTCCACCGTCCAAATCGTGGGCGAAGGCATGCTCGGAGGCAAGGTGCTGGAGATCCATCGCGGCCGAGCCAAAACGGGACAATCCGACGCGCCTGCGGACGAAGACGCCCTGCTCGCTTCGGAAGCCAGCACGGAATTGGCGGATGTACTCGTCCAAGTGAAGCAAACGCTGCAAGGCATTCAGAGCGGCGAGGGCACGCTCGGAAAGCTAGCGCACGATCCGAAAGCCTACGAGGCGTTGTTGGCATTGATTCAACAGAGCCGCGACACGATGGCATCCATCGGGCAGAGCGCCGACGCCGTCAAACATCTGCCCGTGGTTCGATCCTACGTCGAAAACGCCAACGAGTTGCTGATTCGCCCCGATTGCGAGCGGAATCGCCAGTATTTTGCCGAGTCGGACTTGTTCGATCCGGGTCGCGCGGTGCTGACGGCACAGGGACGACAACGATTGGACGCGCTGGCCCCGTGGCTCGAGGGTATGAAGCACAAGGGTTCCGAGATCGTCATTGCTACCTATGCCGATCCCAAAAGGACGACGCCGACCGTGGCCCAAACATTGACCAAGCAACAGAGCGAAGCGGTGAGCGAATATCTGAAAAAGCAACATTCCGTCCAGAAGATGGGATGGTTCACATCGCGAAAAGTGACGGCGCTAGGCCGTGGTGTGCATCTACCGCCACAGCCGGAGAGCGACGAACTGCCCGCGGCGCGCGTGGAGGTGTTGGTGTTCGTACCTCAAGGATAGGTTCTCGTCGGCTTCTCGAAGTGTGCGGCCAAGAGAAAGGCTCTCTGGTGCCGAGGACTCCGGAATGCGTTGGACGGACGAATAACTCATGACTACCGAAAACGTCCCTCGCACCGCGGACAAACATCTGTTGTATCATTTTTGTCGCCTGCGATTGCCGGCCTTGGAGTTGTCGCTAACTCGTTTCGAGCATCATTTGCTGCGGGCTTTCAAGATGACTCAATGCAAATGGGCCGGCAAAGGCGAAGCGATGACCTGGGCGATTTTTTTGGAGAATCTGCACGCGGTCGATTGGTTTTTGGCTTGCGCCTGCCTCGAGGGTCGAAGCGCGGCCTGGGAGACGCTCTTCGCCGCTCGCGCCAATCGGACGGACTCCCTTCTCGTCGATGCGCTGCGGCTGCGCGCCGCGCGCTTGTTTCCCCGCGACACCGAGCGACAAGAGGAGGCAGTGGCCGACTTCTGGGGTTTCTTGCTGGCCGAGGAGCGCGAAGGAACGCCCTCGGTCTTGGCGCGCTACGATGGCCAACGACCCCTTGTCCCTTGGCTCATCCGCGTCTTTCAGAACAAGCAGCTTTCCGAGCTGCGCGACCGTCGAGGCCATCAGCCGTTGCCCCACAATGAGCTTGGCGAACGCGATCTACCCTGCGACGACCGAGGCCACGAGCGCTGGCACGATGAGTTTCGCGTGGCGGCGAGGGAATGGCTCGATAACCTTAACGATCGAGAAATCCTAATCTTGGGGCTTCGCCTGCGTTATCGCCTCAGTCAGCGCGAGGTCGCCCAGCTTCTGAACGTGCATGAGGGCAATGTGTCGCGGCAAACGTCGAAGATGCGAGATCGCTGTTTCGAGCAGATCGGCGAGCATTTGTGCGCGCTCGGTTGGAGCGGAGACGATTTGAGCGGATTCGTTTTCAAGGAAATGGATAATCTATTACTAGACGAACCGCGTCTCTCCGCCGATCGTTTGGCACGCTTGTTGGCGGAGGGCGGCAAAAGGCTCCCCAACGATTTTCCTAGAGAATGAGACGGAGCGGCCCGATAGGGTATCTCGTCGGGTAGGAACGCCCGACCTCTGCGAGGAGGATGACAAAGCATGAAATGGTCCGAATCGTCCGACGCCGAAGACGGAAATCTGTTGCCGGGGATCGTGGGAGACTCCCCGGCCATGCGCGAGGTCTATCGTCTCGTCCGCCTGGTGGCACCAACTCCGGCGAGCGTGCTACTCGTTGGCGAAACAGGAACCGGCAAGGAAGTTCTCGCGCGCTCCCTGCATCGTCTCAGTCCGCGCGCCGAAGGTCCGTACGTCCGAGTCAATTGCTGTGCCTTGGCCGAGAGCCTTTTGGAGAGCGAGTTGTTCGGGCACGTCAAAGGCGCGTTCACCGGAGCCATCGACAACAAGACCGGACGATTCGAGGCGGCGCACGGCGGCACCATCTTTCTCGATGAAATCTCCAGCATGAGTCCGAAATTGCAGGTCAAGCTGCTGCGCGTCTTGCAAGAGAAGGAGTTCGAGCGCGTCGGCGAGAGTCGAACCATCCGCGTCGACACCCGCGTCATCGCCGCCACCAATCAATATCTGGAAGACGAGATTGTCGCCGGTCGCTTTCGGGACGACCTCTACTACCGCCTCAACGTGGTGGCCATCGAATTGCCTCCCCTGCGCGAACGCCGCGAGGACATCCCCGCGTTGGCGCGATTCTTCCTCGAGCGCCACAGTGAAGAGCATCGCCGCGACGCGCCGGAGCTGACCTCCGAAGTGATTAAGATCTTGCTCAATCACGATTGGCCGGGCAATGTGCGCGAACTCGAAAACTACATGGAACGTGCCGTGGTTCTATCGGGAGGCGGGCCATTGACGCCGGACTTGCTGACCCCGCCTGGGCAAGGCGCGCGTCGTTGGCGCGTCGTCCGGGGACGCGGAGGAAACGATCTCCAAAGCCAAATCCAGCAGCTGGTTCGCTCCGGCGTACAGTCGCTTCCGGATGGCTCGCTCAATGAGCGCATCGTCGGGGCCGTGGAGCGCGAACTCATCGAACAAGTGATGATAACCTGCGGTCGGGTTCAGGTGACGGCAGCCAAACGACTCGGCATCAATCGCAATACCCTGCACAAGAAGGTCAGCGACTACGAACGCATGGCCGGCGGCAACTCATTGGCTCCTCAACCGCCGACGAACGAAAGCGAAAATTAAACGTCGGCACCCCCCGTCCGGACGCGTCGAATCGCATGTGGATCGAATGGTTTCTTTTGCATTGGCTTGGAGCAAAGTGGCCGGGCTGGGGTAGACGAAGAGGATGTGGGCGAGAGAGAAGCCTTTGTCGCCTCCGAAGGGTGCAATGACTTCCAGCTTGGGTTTCATGCTTCTCCTCTTTTTCCGGCGATCCGACTTCACGCCAAGATCGACGATTGAACTGCCCCCGTGGGGAACGGCTCTATCCCGGAGGTAATTTCATCACATAGGCGTTATTCTTATCGCCCTCTTCTCCCGGCGTGTTGGAGCCGCCCGTCCCGACGGCGAGGTACTTACCGTCTGGCGACAGGGCCAAAGAGAACAAAGTACCCGACTTTTGCTCGCCTCCGTGGAGCAACTTCCCGTCGGCGACATTCCAGATCGCCAAATAGCCGCGTAGGCGCGGCGCTCCGCCGGCACTCACCAAACGCTTGCCGTCCGGCGTGAAGCGCAGCGCGTAGACAACGCCAGGATGAGCTTGTGGCGAATCCGGTCGCGGCTTCAGGTTTGGGTTGGTCAGATCGCGCAGGACGCTACCGTCGGCGACGTTCCAGATTTTGATGGAGTGATCCCAATCGCCGGACGCCAATGTCTTCCCGTCCGGCGATAGTGTCAAGCACACCACGCTGTCGCGATGCCCCTTCTCAAACTTCTTGTCCTCGTAGGCTTTGAACTCGCGGATCAACTTGCCGTCGGCGACGTTCCATAACTTCAGACTGCGATCGAAACTACCGGAGACAATCTGTTTGCCATCGGCGCTCCAAGCGAGACAGTACACCGCGGAAGGTTGAGGCATGGTGACGTGCGCCTGGATCTCGCGGAGGACCGTTCCCTTGGCCACATCGAAGAGACGCACGCGGCCATCGTGACAGCCGGTGGCCAATTGTGTTCCGTCCGGGCTGAACGCCACCACATCGACGAGGTTGGGATGTTGAAAGCTCTTTGTCGGAGCGTCCGAGGCGAGTTTCCAGACTTGAATTGCCTTGTCGGCACTGCCGGAATAGAAAATCTCGCCCTTGGGATCGAAGACGAGGTCGCCGACCGCGCCGGCCTCGCCGTAGCTCTGAATCGGCTTCCCAAACTCGGCAGGCGTCGGCTGGCCAGGATTGTAGACCACATTCCACGTCTGCAACGTCCCCGCGCCTTGGTCCGAGGAGCAGCTGGCGGCCAGCGTCCGACTATTCGGCGCGAAGCTTAGCTTGTGGATCGGGCCGGGCGCTTTTATTTCGGCGAGTAATTTGCCGTCGGTAAACGAGAAGACCCGGACGATTCGGTCGACTCCTCCAGCGGCGAGAAGCACGTTGCTTTTCGACACCGTAAGGGCATGAATTGCCTTGTCTCCCGCAACGAACGAGCGTTCGTTGTTGCCGTTGCCGGTGTTCCACAGTTTGATTTTGCCGTCGTCGCCGGCCGTTAAAACGGACGCGCCGTTCGATGCGACATCGAGGGCGTGCAACGGCGTGCCAACGGGCACGACGCGCGCGATGGTCGTGGTGTGACGGCTCACGCTCTTCTCGTTGCCGGCGGAGAAGAGGAGCGCGTTGTTACTGGGGTGGAAAACGACGGAGCGAACGGCTCCCTCTTGCGGAAACGCCTGCAATTCGTGCCCAGTCGTCAACTCCCAAACGTGTACTTCTTTGTCGTTTCCGCCGGTCGAGAGCCGGGTTCCGTCGGCGCTGAACGAGAGAGACTGCACCTCGGCGGGATGTTCGAGCCTGCGTACTTCCTTGCCGTCGGCAAGGTTCCAGACCGTGGCCAGCTTGCCGGAGGCTGCGCCGATCTGTGTTCCCGCCCGATTGAAGGCGACGGCGCGAACGGCCTCTGGCAAGGGACCGAACGTCTTCACGATCTGTCCTTTGGCCGCGTCCCAGAGCTTGACCGTCTTGTCCAATCCCCCAGAAAGCACTTGTAAACCATTACTCGAGAAGGCCACGCTTGCGAAGCCGCCGGGAGAAGCATCGAAGGTCGAAATCAGATTCATATCGGAAAGCCGAACGACTTTATCCGTCCCAGCAGAGACGAGTGTGCGATTATCGGCGAGAAAGCTCAACGACGGGATCGCTCCCGCTCGATCCGCGTAAACGAGCAACTCCTTCCCCGTCGCCGCATCGAGTACAAGAACGCGGGCACGGGATTTCTCCTCGACGGCGACGGCGAGATACCGCCCGTTGGGACTCAGCGCGACGGCGGAGGCGGGAGCAGTCAGTTGGACGGTGACGGGCTTATCCTCTTTCGCATCGGCCTTTGCGGCCAGGGTGAAGATTTTGACCGTCTTGTCCAATCCGCAAGAGACGATGCGCGTGGCATCGGCGTTGACGGCAACTCCGGCCACGGGCGCGTCGTGTGCGACCAACGACTTGACCGGCTTCCCGTCGGCCGCATTCCAGATCTTGACGGTTTTGTCGTCGCTGCAAGATGCGACGCGATCGAAGCGAGCATTGAAGACGGCTTGCCTGACGGGGCCATCGTGTCGGGCCTGCCACACCAAGGACAACGGCCACGAGCGCGCCGTCTTATCGGCACTGGCCGTGAAAACGCGCTTCCCGTCGTTGTGGAAGGCGACGGCGTGGACGGGTCCATCGTGGCCAAAAAACTCAACGAGTTTCCCGTCGAGTCCGTACAGGCGCGCCTTCTGGTCGTCGTTGGCAACGAGGAGCCGCGATCCATCGGGGCTGAAGCACACCCCATGCACGATGGCGGGCGTGGCAAACCTCGCTTGCGATTTACCGTCCGCCAATGTCCACACCTCAATGTTCTTGCTCGCGCCGCCGGCCGCGATGCGGGTTTCGTCCTTGCTCAGTGCGAGCGCCGAAACCGAGCCGCCGTACTCCCATTTCCTCTCCGACTTGCCCTCGGCGAGACTCCAAACTTGGATCGACTTATCGGCGCTGGCGGAGATGAGTCGATCTCCCTTCGCGGTAAAAACAAGAGAGTTAACCGGCCCCTTGTGTCCCGTTATTGTCTTGATCTCCTTGCCCATTGTCGGGTCGAACAGATGGATGCTATTGTCGGCGAGGCCGGCGGCGAGCTTTTTGCCGTCCGGAGCGAACGCCACGCTGTTGACCGCGGCGGGTAAGGGAAATCTCTTGATCTCCTTGGCGTTGGCCGTCTCCCATAAGAGGAGCGTCTTGTCGGCCCCGCCGCCGGCCACTTGCGTGCCGGAGGGGTTCATGGCCACGCACAGAACGCCGAGCGCGTGTCCGGCAAAAGGACGTTCGAGCTTCCCGCTCGTCGAATCCCATAACCGCACTTGCTTGTCGCCGCATCCCGTCAACAAACGCGCGCCGTCCGAACTGAGAACGGCTGAGACGACGGGAGCGGGATGCGCGAGTAGCTTGCCCATGCTCGCGGGAGGCTGCCACAACGTGATGCTGCCGTCTGCCGATGCGGAGAGAACTCGATTGCTTCCATCGAAGGCCAGACTCGTCGCGGGGCTTTCGTAAGCCCCGATCGATGCCGTCTGCTGGCCGTTGGTCTGGTTCCAAAAGCGGATGGTTCCATCGTCTCCCGTCGAGGCGAGCAACTGTCCGTTGCCGCTAATCGATACGGCATTGACGGCCGCGGTATGGCCGGAGAATTGACGCTCCGGTTGCTTCGTGTCGGCAAGATTCCACGAGCGAACGATCTTGTCCGCGCCTCCGGTGAAGAGTCGTTTCCCATCGGCGCTGGCGACAGCCGCTCGAACGGCATCGGCATGCGCCAACACGCGATCCGGAGTCGGCGGCATGGCCCAGAGTTTCAGCACTCCGTCACCCCCGCCCGTTATCAGCTGATTCGAGTTCGGATGGAACGCAAGCCCATCGGTCGGATTGGCCACGTCGGCGAGCAGCTGGCCGTCCTTCGTTTGCCAAACGAGCAAGTGCTTGTCCGCCGTCCCCGCCGCGACAATTGCACCGTTGGGCGAGAGCGCTGCCGTTTCGACGGCGGCGTTCGCACCCTTCAACTCGCGGACGACTTGACCGCTGACAGCGTTTGCCACGCGCACCGTTTTGTCGGCACTGGCGGAGACGAGGGTATTTCCGTCGGCGGACAGCGCCAAGGCCGACACGGCGTCCCCGTGAGGCGATCCGACCGGCTTGGAAGCCACCGGGGGAAGCGACCAGAATTTCAACAGACCGTCCGCACCCTCGCTATAGACCGCACTGCCGTTCGGATGGAAGGCGACGCCTCGCGCCTCCGAAGCGTGCGCCCCCACGACGCCGAGGCTCTGCCCGTTGACAGGATTCCAGAAGCGAAGGGTCTTGTCCGCGCCGGAGGAGACGAGTAGTTGCCCGTTGCCGCTGAACGCCAAGCCAGTCACCGCGCCGCGATGTCCCTGTATCCTTAGGAGCTCCTTGCCATCCGCGCTGTTCCATATCTTGATGGTTCCGTCCTTTTCGCCTCCAGCCAATTTCGCCCCATCGCTGCTGACCGCGAGAGTCTTGGCACCTTCGCTTTTTGCAAGGGCGCGGATCGGACTGGAGCCTGGAAAGTCCCATAACTTGGCCGTATTGTCCGAGCCGCCCGTGGCGATGAGGGTTCCCTCTCGATTCAGAGAGACGCTGAGTACGAGACTTTGGTGGCCCGTCGGCCCGCCGTAGCTCTTCAATTCTTTGCCGGTCGCGCCGTCCCATATTTTGACCATCTTATCGCCGCTGCCGCTCACGACGTACTTCCCATCCGGCGAGAAACCCAGGGCGTAAACGGCTTCACTGTGTCCCTTGAGCGTGGCAATTAATCCCGGTGCGCCAGAGTCTTCTGCTGCCGGAACCCACGGGAGAGCGAAAACGAGAAGGAGTGTACCCACGATAAGCGAGTGTAAAGTGAAGCGCGGACGCATGATCTACCTCCAAGCGGGTGGGTTCGGGATGCAAACCGACGGCAAGGCGAGGAAATGCAGTTTCCCACGCCGCCTCGGCGGTGTCAATCGACGATGAGAAGATAAAAAGCGGCGAAGAAGCGAAGGGACGAGTCGAAAAGCGATACCCTAGAAACGCCAAACCCCGAAGGATCGAGGGTTCGACCGCTTCGGGGTTCTACTTTTTTGTGGGGGAGAGCATCAAGCGCAGGTGAAGACCGGCTCGGCGTTGGCCACTTCCCGCTCTTTTCGGTTCATCTCGTCGAGAATGACCGGGTGCCAGAATTCATCCCGTTGATTCCGCGAAACATAGTGTTCGCGCGCCCACCGACGCAGGCGCAATTCTTCGATGAAATCAACCTCCGCCTCGACACTGCTTAACATAAAGCATTTCCCTCTCGACAGAATGAATGGAACTCTCCTCCCTCAGTTGCTTAAAAAGTATATCGGTTAATGGATCGGGGGCAAGGAAGAATTCATTTTTTGTCAAGTATTTTCAGCCTGCCGCAGCTGCAAGTCGAGGGAAAGTCCTAGAGACCGTCTCATAGGCTTCCCTCTCCCCTGTACTCAGAGGTGAGGGGCAAGAACTCTCGGATCACTCGCCCTCTCACCCCAATCCCACTCCGCCTGACTACGGGGGAGAGGGACTTTTGCTACGGAGTCTCATCCTCCGTCGATCGGGTAAAATCGGTAAAACGAGCAATTGGGACAGCCTTTCCGCGTTGTCCGCGTCTCACGCTTCGAGCCGAGTCTTATTGTTGTTGCTGTTCGTCTTGCTGGTTCGACGAGGGGCGCTTGCGGGGCACGATGGCGGTAAGCGGAACATGCAGGGGAGGCAGCTGCTCCTGCCAGGAGCGCGAAGGCAAGGTCGTCAGAGTGCGCGTCTCCACGCGCACAAAAATCTCTTCTCGAGCCTCGCCTCGATAGGTTCCCCGGTTCGGCGAGACATCGGTGAAGTCGCGTCCCACCGCCACTTTAACGTAATGTTCGTCGATCGGGGAATCGTTGGTGGGATCGACGCCGAACCACCCCAATTCCGGCAGCCAGACTTCGCACCAAGCGTGACTCTGCGAATGTTCGTGGGGTCGATGGAGGTAGCCGCTGACGTAGCGCGCGGGAACGCCGTGGTATCGCAAGACGGCGATCATCAGATGGGTAAAATCTTGACAGACGCCCTTGCCTTGTTCGAGAACATCGTCGATGGGTGAATTGGCCAGCGTCACATCGGGAGCGTACTCGAAGTGGGTGCGAATATAGTCGGCGACGTTGCGGACGAACGCGGCGACGAAGGAACCTTCCGCGGGTCGCAGCACCTCCAAAAGCGGCGGTAAGCGTGGCGACCAGCTAATGGGGCCGCGCAATTTTAAGTAATCGAGAACCTCCAGGCCCGCTCCAGAAAGATCGAGAGGATAGAGCGCGCGGCAGGAATCGACGGCGCGAGGGCGGGGATGCGTCTCGATCACACTCGCCGCCAAGATGCGTATCTCATCGTGCGACTCCAGCACGTTGAAGTGATGCACGGAATTGCCTAAGCCATCGCAATAACGAAAACTCTCGGTGCGCGGGCTTACTTGAAGGGCGAACGAGCGACAGCTTTGCTCCGCGTCGCTAGTAGGTTCCATGCGCACCTCGGCGATGGTCTCGGTCACGGGACGGGAATAGCTGAAGCGCGTTTCATGCTGAACTTCGAGGATCATGGTAACCTCGCACGATGGACCATCGACTACCGTAAGGAATAACGCTCTTGAACGACGCGGCTCACCTCGGCGCAGCGATCCTGCATGAGGGTAAGAAAAACGTGGAGCGGAGCAGTCAAGATCTCGTCCAGCCCCCGATACTCCAGATCGGCGCGCATCAGACCGAGGATGCGTTCGGGATGGCTCAATCCGCGGCGCGTGGAGTTTTCCTCAATCGACTTCAGCGCGCGCTCCGCCGCTTCCAGGCAAAAGCGAACCGAGCGCGGAGAATCGGCGCGCGCAAGGAGAAACCCGACCACTCCTTCCGGTTCGATGCGACCGCCGTGCAGTCGTTGGTAGGCGTCGTACGATTGACAACCGCGCAGCACTGCCGCCCATTCGAGATTGGCCAAGGGCAGATCGAGCGGGCTGGAGAGATCGGTGAGTAAGTGATATTGAATATCCAAAATGCGCAGCGTGGTGGCGGCGCGTTCGAGAAACCTACCCAGCTGCAAAAACTGCCAGCCCTCATCGTGGTTGCATAGCGAGTCGCAGATTCCTTGAAACAAACAGCTGCCGCACTCGACGGCGTGCAAGAAATCGTGTGGCGATTCGCGCGCGCGTTCTCGAAACTCGGCGTCGTTGAGCTGCCAATACAACTTGTTCAACTCGCGCCACTGAGCGGGGTGGAGGGCGCTGCGAATGTTGCGGGCATTGCCGCGCGCGCGGGAGACACACGAGAGAATGCTGTCGGCGTTATCGGCACGAAACATCAGCCATTCGCTCAGCGCCGCCTGCGGCGTGGACGATTCGAGATGTGCGGACGGCACTCGTTGACGCAAGGTCGCCGCCAGGCTCGTCCAATGCAATTCGTGCGGCCCGGCACCGACGCCGTGCAGATCCAATTCCAAGTGAAAACAGACGTCGAGCAAGCGCGCGGTCTGTTCGGCCCGCTCCAAATAGCGGCTCATCCAGAACAGAGCATCGGCGACCCGGCTTAACATGGAAGCGTTCCCTCATGGCGGGCTATCCGCGACACGGTGCGGAGCGATCCCGCGTCGCGGCAAACCCCGATCATTCCGCCAGAACCCAAGTATCCTTGCTCCCTCCACCCTGCGAGCTATTGACGACGAGGCTGCCGCGCGGCAGGGCCACTCGCGTGAGAGCGCCAGGCACCACGGTGATCTTCTCGCCGCACAAGACGAACGGCCGCAGATCGACGTGGCGTCCCTCCAAACGCCCTTCCACGAAGGTCGGATGCGTGGACAACGGGATGGTGGGCTGGGCGATGTAGTCGCGCGGATGCGCGCGAACGCGCGCGGCAAACTCCTCGCGCTGCGCCGCCGTCGAAGCGGGGCCGATCAACATGCCGTAGCCGCCCGATTCGTTCACGGTCTTTACCACCAGCTTATCGAGATTATGCAGAATATGGCTCAGATGATTGGCCACCAACGGACGGAAAGTCTCGACGTTGGGCAAGATCGCATCTTGCTTCAGATAATAGCGAATGATGTCGGGCACAAACGGATAGATCCCCTTATCGTCGGCAATGCCGGTACCGATACTGTTGGCCAACGCCACCTGTCCCGCTCGATAAACATTGACCAACCCCGGCACACCTAAAGCGCTGTCGGCTCGAAAGGTCAACGGATCGAGAAAATCGTCGTCGATGCGGCGATAGATGACATCGACGCGCTCCAACCCGCGCGTCGTCCGCATGTGAACGCGGTTGCCATCGACCACCAAGTCGCGCCCTTCGACCAACTCGATGCCCATGCGCTGCGCCAGAAACGTGTGTTCAAAATAGGCGGAGTTGTAGATGCCGGGACTGAGCAAGACCACGGTGGGATCGAGGCGGCCCGGTGGAGCAATGTACTTCAATACGGCCAACAGTGCCGCGGGGTAGTCGTCGGTCCCGCGCACATCGCATTGCTCGAACAGCTGCGGAAACACGCGCTTCAGCACTTGTCGATTGTGCAGCATGTAGCTGACGCCGGACGGCGTCCGCGCATTGTCTTCCAGGACGAGATAGCGCCCGTCTACGTCGCGGATCAGATCGGTGCCGCAAACGTGGATGTAGATGTCGCGCGGCACGGTTGCGCCCATGAACTCGCGCCGGAAGAAGGCTCCCTCGTAGATCAGACGCGGATCGACAACGCGATCGCGGAGGATCAGTTGGTCGTGATAGATGTCTTTGAGGAAGAGATTCAAAGCCAGCAGACGTTGAATCAAACCCCGCTCGATTTGTCGCCATTCGCCATCGGGGATGATGCGCGGCACGGGGTCCATCGGCCAGATTCGTTCGATGCCTTCTTCCTGCCGATAGACGGTGAAACCGACGCCGTTTTGCAGCATCGATAGATCGGTCATGGCCTTGCGGCGGCGAAACTCGTCGGGAGAAAGCAATTGGAGACGGCGGTACAGCGCCCGATAGTGGGGGCGCGGTCGATCCTTCGCCTCGAACATTTCGTCGTAGGCCGATCCCAGTGTGTAACCCGAGAACAGGTCGGCGTACGGCGGTAGCCTATCGGTAATGAATTCCAGCATGTTCACGGAGCGCGGGAAAGTTACGGAGGGATCGCCGCGCGCGGCGAACGACTCCTCCGTACGAGTATCTCGTACGGTTGCGTTCGGGACTCTTCGGGAGAGGAGGGAGAGAGCTGCGAATCGATCCATTCGCATAAAGGCATTATACGAAGTTGCGCGGTCGATGTCCTTCCGGGAGTCGTCGCCGGAACCTTACCCGTACAGCGCTACTCCCCTCTACCCTGTTCTCAGGGGAGAGGGGTCGGGGGTGAGGGATTTGAAGAAAACGAGTGGATTTGGCGTCTCCATCCGTCTCTTAGCCCTCACCCCCAAGACTACCTTCCTCGAGTATTGGGGAGAGAGTCTTCTCGGCTCGCCGTTGAATCGATCCGATTCGGCGCGAAGGGACTCCGGCGTTTGCGAGTGAGACGTAGGAAAGGATTCGTGGGCGATGAGAGGCTCAGAACGAGAAGTATGCGCGGAGGAAAACGCCGTTGGTGCTAAACTGTCCGCGCGAGTTAAGTCCATCGACCTGACCGACGAACCACCATTCTTCGAACTCGTAACCGGCCATGAACTTCCATTGTTCCAGATTGCGCGGCGTGTACGACAGTCCGGTGCGCAACGTGAACACCGGCGCGGTCTGCGTTTTGCGTTGGAGAAAGGAGCCTTGTTCGGCTCCACCTCCGGGATTGAGATTTTGCTCGTAGAAATTTTGGCGAATCTGACCGACCATGACAATGAGATCCGGCTGCGCGAACACGCTCAATCCCGGCAACAGATTGAAGTCGCGCCAGAGATCGAGTCGAACGTGGGGTCCCGCGCCATAGAAGGTGTTGCTGGCCGACTGCGTTTGCGACGGGCTGACGGCGCGATTGTCGAAAAAGAGATCGGCTCCCGCGATGCCGATGCGGCCGGCGGTGTACCAGCGCGGCGAAAAAGAATAGGGCGTCGTTCCATAGTCGAAAGCAACCTGGTTCAGGTCCAAGCGCGTGCGCAGGCCGTAGCTCACTCCTCCGGGAGCCGTCGCGGTTTGCTCCGCTTGATCGGCGAACCCTCGATAGCTGAGAGCGAAGTAGCCGAGGCTTTGTGGCATCGACCAGCCGACTTCCACGCGCGGAGCGGCCGTCCATCCCATCTGCGTGGTCGGAGGCTGCACGTTCACCTCCGATCCATTGGGAAAAGTAACGGCATTGGAGAGTGCCGACTTCAGGTGCGGCTTGAGGATGTCTACCTCGACATCGAAAAAAAGATGCTCCGGTAGAGAAGGCAAATCGTACCATCCCCAGCCGTTGATTCCGGGATCGCTGGGTTGATAGAGCGGATCTTCGGCATCGGGTGTGGCAAAAGGAGAAGACTGGGGCGAGGGGGCAAATGGTCCAGATGAGGGCGCGGGCTGTCCTTGGGAGGACGGCGGAGGCGGCGGCGGAACGTCGGTGCGCGGCGGTAGCAGGACGGCCCCATTGCCCGGCACCGCTTGTTGGGCCATTGCTCGAAGCGGCACGGCCAACACCGCCACGATCAACAGCGCGACTTTAGCCCCGCTCCTCAGCTTGTCCGTCATGCCTTCCTCTCCGGCGACAACGCGGACTCTCCCCACAACCACAAGAGGAGGCGTATATTCCGTGAAAAGCCAAGAATCAAGATCAAGTTCGAGAAGCGTTCATCTTCCGACACGGCGTTCCTCGACATCGACTCATAGAATGAAGATGCGGTCAACGAGGCCGCGCATCGTTCCTCGAACGTGGAGACGCCGTCATGGCCCACAACGCAACGGGCAAACAGGGGTTCGTCGAAGAAGTCGAAATTCAGGGGCATATCATCGACTCCTTGATTTTGCCCAAGGTACTCGATGAGATCCTCACGCACGGCGGTTCTTACGTCATCAAGGACATTCGCATTGGCCAGCGGCAGACCGACGCCAGCCATGCGCGCATCGAAGTTCGCGCGGACAACGGCGACAAGCTGCGCGAGATTCTCGATGCCATTCACGACCACGGCGCGGCCCCCCTGGCTCTTCGCGACTGTCAGACCGTCGCCGCCGATATGGACGGCGCGTTTCCCGAACAGTTCTACAGTACGACGAACTATCGCACCCAAGTCCGATTGAGCGGCGAATGGATCGATGTGGAGGATCAGGAAATGGACTGCGGCATCCTCGTCGATACCGAAGAGTCCGCCGCCCGCTGCGTGCCCATGACGGAGGTGCGTCTGGGAGACCGGATCGTCGTTGGCAGAGATGGCTTGCGCGTCTTCCCAGCCGAGACGGCGGCGCGGTCCAATCTGTTCGAGTTCATGGCCAGCCCCGTCTCCAGCGAGAAACCCAAAGGCGTTACGGTACGCGAGATCGCCGCCGCCATGAAACGCACCAAGGATGCCGGCGAGAAAATTCTTGCCGTCCTCGGTCCCGCCATCGTTCATACCGGCAGCGTCGAACACATCTGCAAACTGATCCGCGGCGGCTACCTGAACGTGTTGTTCGCCGGAAACGCCCTGGCCACGCACGACATCGAGCAAGCTCTGTTTAATACCAGCCTCGGCATCTCGCTCGATCGCGGTCTGCCCATGGAAGAAGGGCACGAACACCATCTGCGGGCTATCAACACGATACGACGCATCGGCGGGATACGCCGAGCCGTCGAGCGCGGCTCGCTCAAAAGTGGCATTATGTACGAGTGCATCCGCCACGAGATTCCGTTTCTGCTGGCGGGCAGCATCCGGGACGACGGCCCTTTACCGGAGGTCGTCACCGATGTTCTCGAAGCCCAACGGCGGATGCGCGAGATGATTCACGGGGTCGGCTTCTGTCTCATGATGGCCACCATGTTGCATTCCATCGCCACGGGCAACCTCTTGCCGGCCTGGGTCAAGGTGGCATGCGTGGACATCAACCCTGCCACGGTAACGAAGTTGACCGATCGCGGTAGCATTCAAACGGTCGGCGTCGTCACCGATGCCGAACCGTTCCTACGCGCATTGGTCGCGGAATTGGAACGAGAGAAATAAGTCCCATACTGCGAGGCCGTCCTAAAAGCCCCTCTCCCCCTGTACTCAGGGGGAGAGGGGCTGGGGTGAGGGGGTGATTTTTCAGCATACTCTCGCCCCTCACCCTCGACCCCTCTCCCCTGAGTACAGGGGTGAGGAGGGCTTTGCGGATAGTCTCTCATCCGTGTCCCGCCGCGCGCCTAGACGAGGAGATCAACGATCGTGCAGCGTCAACCGCGTATCCTCATGTGTCCGCCAGATTATTATGGCATCGAATACGAGATCAACCCCTGGATGAATCGTGCGCGGGGCAGTTCGCGCGAACGAGCGCGGCAACAGTGGCAACAACTGCGCGATACGCTCGTCGATCTCGGCGTCGTCGTCGAACTGCTGCAACCGCAAGAGGGTTTGCCCGATCTCGTCTTCACCGCGAACGCCGGCTTGATCCACGGCAACCGCTTTTTCAGTTCGCATTTTCGACACGAAGAGCGCGCTCGCGAGAGTCCACACTTCGACTCCTGGTTTGCCGAACGCGGCTTCAGCGTCGAGCATCTACCGGAGGAAATGTATTTCGAGGGTGCCGGCGATGCGCTCTTCTGTGGCCCTGCCCTCTTTGCCGGATACCGTATTCGCAGCGACATTCAGGGACATCAATACCTCGGCGGCCTTTTGCGGGTTCAAGTTCTACCCTTGGAATTGATTAACGCCTATTTCTATCACCTCGATACCTGTTTCTGCCCGCTCGCTCCGGGCGAGGCACTGTGGTATCCCGAAGCGTTCGATGCCTACGGACGGCGCGTGATCGAGAATCACATTCCGCGCCTGATCGCGGCCAACGAAGCGGAAGCTCGCTGCTTTGGCTGTAATGCCGTGGTCGTCGGAAAGACGGTCGTTCTCAATGCCGGCTGCACTAATTTGGCGTCCGACTTGGAATCGATGGGCTACACAACCCGATCGGTCGAGTTGGATGAGTTCATCAAATCCGGCGGCAGCGCCAAATGTTTGACACTCCGGCTCGACGGCGAGGAAGCGGCCCAGTGGACGTAAGACATTACGGAGAGAGAATTACTTCCGTTGTCGCCTTCCCTTGCTGGATACGGTGGTAGCAGTCGATTGAAAGACCGTGAAACTCTTGTTTATCGCGATTGGGCCAGGTCACAGTCAAGGTATCCACTTTGGTTGCATCGCCTAGGCCAAACAACAGCCTGCGATCGCTCGAAGACAGATACGATCCACCGCCCTTAACGAACCGCGTGAGGGTGCGCTGGCCGACCCGCAATTCGGCCCTGGTTCCCACCGCGTCGGCGTTCGCGGCCCCCACGAGTTGAACGCCGAGCCAATGATTTCCCGTTCCACCGATGCCGCGCAGAACGGCTGTCGGCTCGTTCTGGTGGCAGATCACGAGATCGGGTCGGCCATCGTTGTCGAGATCGCCCACCGCCGCGCCCCGCGCCAGGTGGTTCGTCCGTCCGTATTCGCCGAGCTGACTGCGAACGTCCGTGAATCTACCGCCCAGATTGCGGAAGAGCAGAGCGGGTTGTTGTCGCGTCACTCCCTCGAAATGTTGAAAGCGCATCACATGGCCGTTGGCGACGAAGAGATCTTCCCAGCCATCGAGATCCGCGTCGAGAAACGCCGTCCCCCAGCCTACGTACTTTTGACCCATCTCCGCCAAGCCGACGACGTTGGTTTGAAATTGAAAGGCGATGCGATTCGACCCCATGGCGTTGCGATACAGGCCGTGCAACTCGTTCTCGTAGTTTGTCACCCACAGACAGGGTTTCCCGCTGCCGTCGAAATCGGCTGCGTCCACTCCCATGCTGCCGTTGGTGTTGCCTCGGTCGTCGAAGGCCGTGCCGCTCGCCGAGCCAACTTCCTCGAAGCGAATCGCCCCCCGTTTCGAGCGGTTGATGTAGAGAAGTTTCCTCGTCGTATCATTGGCGACATAAATATCTGGTTTGCCATCGTCGTTCAAATCGACCATTACGACGCCCAGACCTTTGCACGAATCGCGCCCCGCCTCGACTAATCCCGCCGCTTCACTCACATCCACGAAGCATCCTTTGCCATTATTGCGATATACTTTGTGCGGCAAGCCATCGAAGTTTTTCGGAGGACAAATATCGAGTATCTTTCCATCGGAACAGTGCAAGTTGTTGGCGAACGACCAATTGACATATTGACAGACGTAGAGATCGGGAAACCCATCGCCATCCAGATCGCCGAAAGCCGCTCCGGTGGCCCAGACAATACCTCGACTCAGCCCGGCCTCCGCGGTGACATCGACGAATCGGCGTCCTCGCGCGGGATTCCTCTCGTCCACGGCGACGTTGTGAAACAAGGCGAGGTGTCCCCATCCGGTCACAAGCAAATCCGGCCAACCGTCGCGGTCGTAATCGGCGACTGCCGCGCCGTGCGTGTAGAACCAAGACTGTCCGCCCGCCCGCTTCTCCAATCCGACCTCGAAGGTCACGTCTTGAAAGCGATTCTTGCCCAGATTCTTGTAGAGCTTTCCGGCGTAGCCCGCGATGGTTTTTTTATCCTCGCCCGTATAAAAGCCGCCTCCGGGCAGGTAAATGTCGAGAAGATGGTCGCCGTTGTAGTCGAGCAGCGCGGCACCTCCGCCCAACGATTCGAGAATTGCCACATGATCTGCCGTCTCCTCGCCATTGCGATACCTGAAAGCGACACCCGAAGTGCCGGTAATATCCTCAAAAAGTGGTGGAGCGATAGGACTCGTCGTCTTTTCTTCCGGCGGCGAAGGCAAGTTCGACCGCGACCGACAGCCGCCAATACACGGAACTGCGATCGCTCCCAGAGCAAGGCCGAGCAGAGCAAGTCTCATTGCGATCGTTTTCATGTCACACTCGGTTTCGTTCTCATTCGCCAACCCTCTCAAGGCGCGAGATGAGCCAGAGTTCGGCACTACTCTCGAATGCTCCTCTCTGCTTCGTTCGATAGCCATAGCGGCAACGATTGTGGCAAATCGTCGATGAACTTGCTGCGAGGCAACACGGGATCGCATCCGGCCGCACGTGCCGAACGCAATCTCTCGACATCGACGTGCGAACCGTAGGCGACGACGCGCCGCACGGCGGTCGCGGTCTCACTCAATCTTTGGAAGAATGAGGAGAGATCGAGTCCAGGAAACGACAAATCGAGGATCGCGCAAGAAGGAGAGTCACGATGCGCCATGTCGAAGAACTGGTCGAGAGAGCGAGCGGTTTGGAGCGACAAAGCGAGCGCGCGCGCCTGACCCACGATGCGGCTGGCGAACAGGAGATCGTCGCTCAAGAGTAAGCCCGACGGCATGACATTTTCCTCAAACGTGGCCGCAACGAGATTGATCTATTTTTTATCTCTAAACTATTCGATTTCGGTTGGGTGCGTCGTTAGATCGCTTCCGGGCCGCGTTCGCCGGTGCGGATGCGGACGCAATCCTCTAGCGGCAGAATGAAGATTTTGCCGTCGCCAATACGTCCTTCGGGTCCGGTTCGCCCCGCTTCCATGATGGCATTGACGGTCGGCTCCACGAAGTCCTCGTTGACGGCGATCTGCAGTTGAACTTTACGCAGCAGATTTACCGTTAGCTCGTGGCCCCGATAGACTTCCGAGTGTCCCTTTTGTCTACCGAACCCTTGCACATCAACGATCGTCAGGCGGAACACCTCGACCTTGTTGAGCGCTTCCTTTACCGCTTCCAGCTTCGCGGGTTGAATGATGGCGAGAATCAGTTTCATGCGCGTTCCGTGTCTATCCAAGTTGCGGGAGAGGTATTGTGGATCTTACCGCATCGACTCCGCGACGGCGAGGTTGAAACGGACGAAGCGACTTCAAGCATCGGCATTTGTCTCGCGTGGGAGTCGTTTTCGCGGAGGGGCGAACGCATCCTCGCGCTTCAAGGTGAACTTTTTACGAGGTTCTCCAGATGAACCTGGACCGATTCGGCCAATATCTCCAAGTTGTATCCTCCTTCCAGACAACTCACCAATTTGCCGTTGCAGTGGGTGCGCGCCACATCGAGGACGATCTGCGTCATCGTCTCGAAATCTTCGACCTCCAGTCCGAGCGAGCCAATCGGATCGAGTGCGTGCGCGTCGAAGCCGGCACTGACGAGGACAAGCTGCGGCCTGATTTTGTCGGCTACCTTCTCCAAGGTATTCCGAAAGGCAGCGAGGTAATTTTTGCGAGAGGTGCCGTGGCGAATAGGGACGTTCGCGGTCCATCCCAATCCTTTACCCGTGCCGGTCTCCTCGCCGCCGCCCGTGCCGGGATAGAACCCCATCCCAAAACGGTGGATGCTGAAGAAGAAAACACGAGAATCAGAATAGAAAATGTCTTGTGTGCCGTTGCCGTGATGTACGTCCCAATCGACGATCAAAAGGCGGTCGAGTGCCTGAGCCGTCACCGCGCGATGGGCGGCCAAGGCGATGTTGTTGAAGAGGCAAAAGCCCATGCTGCGCGTCGGTGTGGCATGGTGGCCGGGCGGTCGGACAAGGCAAAGCGCGTTCGCGTCGTCTCCGCGCAGCACGGCCTCGACAGCGGACACGCACGCCCCCGCCGCGGCCAAGGCCACCGCGAACGAGTCGGGAGAGACAACGGTGTCTGGATCGACGCGGCCTCCGCCGCTCTTCGCCATCTCCTGGACGGAACGGATCATCTGTCGCGAGTGGATGGGTGACAGCGCCTCGGTCGTCAGCGGTTGTGATACGCCGAGACGACAGCGCGAGGGCAGACCGGCTCTCTCCAAGCGAGCCGTCACCGAACGCAGTCGATTTGCCGTTTCGGGATGATCGCCGGTGTCGTGTTGTAGAAACAGCGGATCGGTGTAGAGCAGTGTCATACGGCCATTCTATCTCGACCCAACGGGGCGGAAAGAAGGGGTGTCGTGGTCTTGGAAGACTTGAAAGACAACGGCGGGACGAGTGAGACTCGTCCCGCCGTGCCGTTGTCATCGATCCAATTTGAGAGTGTTCATGTCGCAAGATCAATGATTGAACTGAAACGCCTTCGAGTTTATCAATGCCCAAGCCAGGTCTTGCGCTCCAGGCAAGCGCTTATCGACGGGCATCGGATGCTCCGCCGCCAGCTGTTGGAGGCGAGAAAGCTCCAGATCGAGCGAACGATAATGGTTGCGCAACTCGGTGTTCTGCGCGGGCGTGCGCTTGGCCGGCTCGATGAGGAGAATCTTGGCAATCGGCGCGGGCGGGCCTTTAAGGGATAGCGATTTGCTCGCCGTCAGCGAGATGCGGAAACGACCGATGACGTGTTTCGTGCCGAATTGCTGCACCAGAGTAAACGTCATTTTCGCCCCGGCGGGCAGAGTTACGGGAGAAGCCAACTCGAAGTAGGCGTTGTGAGCCTTGCCAAACTCAGGAGCGATCGCCCAACCCGTCGCAAGATTGTTGTCGATGGCATTGCCCGGAGGGAATGTAGCCTGAGCAAAGTCGGCTTGGGCATTCTTCAACACGATGGGCTGAGGTTTGTTCGAACCCGGCAGGGACACGGAAGCCTTGAACTCGTTGAGGACGAAGTTGCCGTTCTCGGCTCGTCCCGGTCCCTTGGCCGACAGGCTCGCATCGGGCATGACCTCCAGTCGAATCCCTCGGACCTCATTGAGCTTCGCCTGCGCCGTCACGACGAACGTATCTTTTTCTGGGTTCTTTCCGCCCGCGAGCAGCGAACCGTCCATCTGCGTCGTCAGCGTCGCCCCGCCCCGGGAGGTGGCTTTGACGATCTCCACGGGAGTCCACGTCGGCGGGAGGGTGTTCTTGACGCTCTCCTCCCATTGCGTCTGGCGGGCATCCAGATTCTTTTCGTAGGCGGTCAAGGCATCCCGATGCTGTTTGGCTTCGGCAGCCAAACCGAGGTAATCCTCTTCGCCCTGTCGGAGCGATTGAATACCGACCTGCAACTCCGACTTCGTAGGCAGCCTACTGAGCATGGCCAAGTAGATTTCTTCGACAACTTTGGCGTCGTCCTTCTCGGTTGCGACTAACTTGGCGAGGCGATTGCCCGGATCTTTGATGGGGTTGCTGACCACGGGGCCATTCACCAGGGCGAGAACGGAACCGAGCATCATGGTCGGCGAGCGCTCGCATTCGCAAGCACTCTCGCGAGCAGGCTTGCCGAAGAGGACGAAGAAGCCGCCCGGTACGTCTTCGCGCGAATCGAGCATCTGCGCCGCCCGCGCGCCTGCGGGAAGCCCCGGCAGACGAGTCAACGATCCGGTGGAGCGATAGATGGCGTCGTACAATACCTCGGCGGGCAAACGGCGAGCGAGAGCGTGCGAATAGTTAATTTCATCGTCGCGGTTGAACTTGTTGGTCTGCACCGATTGCTGATAAACGCGCGATTTGCAGATCGTTTTTATCATGTGTTGGACGTTGAAATTGCTCTTCACGAAATCGTCGGTCAATGCGTCGAGCAGCGCCGGATTGGTCGGCGGATTGCCGGCGCGGATGTCGTCGATGGGTTCGATGATCCCGACGCCGAGCAGGTAACTCCACAGACGATTGACGTAGCTGCGGGCGAAGTAGGGATTGTCCTTGGACACGACCCAATGAGCCAACTGGACGCGGCGCGGCGCGGTGGGCGGAGCGAGATCTTTGTGTCGATAGGGAAGCGTCGGTTTGGCCACTTGGCCGGTTCGCAGATGTTTCTCCTCGCCGCTCTTGGCATCGGCGATAATCTCGACCAAAGGCGTCGCCCCCTCGACGGCGGTTCCACCGATGCGCTTGCCCTTAAACTTGGGATCTTCTTTGCGCTCAATCTGTGAGAAGAAAGCGGCGGTTTCATAATACTGATCCTGCGTCCAGCGCTCGAACGGGTGATCGTGGCACTTGTTGCAATTGAAGCGCACGGCCAAGAACAATTGGGTCGTGTTCTCCATCGCCGCGTCGGCGTCGCGCAGAATCTTGTAGTAACTGGCGGCGGGGTTCTCTCGATTGGACCCGCTGGCCGTCAGAATATCGTAGACGAATTTGTCGTAGGGCTTATTCGAGGCGATCGCGTCGCGGATGTACTTGCGAAACGCCGTCGCTCCATCGGCTTCCAGAAACTTGCGATTCACCTGGAGCAAATCGGCCCATTTATTCGTCCAATGTTCGATGAAGTCGGGACTGCCGACGAGTGTATCGACCAAGGCTTCGCGCTTCACGCGCGCCGGGCGATTATCGGCGAGGAAGGAACGGACCTCTGCGGGTTCGGGCGGCAATCCCGTCAGATCGAGATAGAGCCGGCGAATAAACTCGGCATCGGTAGACAGATCGCTCGGCACGATTTTCATCTGCTTCAGCTTGGCATCGACGAGCTTATCGACATAGCCGTACTCAGGCACGTCGCGCCATTGAAAGCCCTTGCGCTCGCCCATGATGACGAGGTTGGCGGCGGCATAGGCTCCTTCATAGCGGGCCAAGATCGTCGTCTCGCCGCGACGCACGGCCGTCACCGTTCCGGAGCGATCAACCGTCGCCACCTCGGTATTGCTGCTGTCCAGATAGGCTTCGACGCTGACATCGCGTACACTGCCGTCCGAGAACGTGGCCCAAACGGCCATTTGTTGCTTCATGTTCGGCAACGGCACGACGGTATTCTTTGGCAACACTTCGATGCTTTGCACGCGCGGACTATTGAGATCGAGCGTGACGCCGTCGGCGATCCAGCTGCGCAGCAACTCGTAGAACGGCTCGCCTGGCTGCGTCAGCACGCCACCGACGTGGGCGACGGTTCCGGTGCATTTGAGCAACATCAAACTGGCATCGGGAGCGGCGCGGTTGAAGCGACGGCCCTTGAGATCGTCCGTTAACGAACGATGATCGAAAGACGGATCGTAACCGCGCAGCGACAGTTTGAAGCCGTTCTTGCCCTTTGCCGCGCCGTGGCAGGTTCCGGCGTTGCATCCCATGCGCGATAGCGTCGGCATCACATCGCGGACAAAGCTGACGTTGTACTTATCCTTCTGTCGAGCCACCGACACGGGGATCGTCAGACTTTGATCTTGGATGCGAACGGTAATGTTCCCTTTGCCGTCGGCCACGGGGCGAACGACGCCGGTTGCATTGACGCGAACCAGCTGCGAAGGCGTTTCAATCTTGGCCATGCGCGTCACATCGAGTTGTTCGCCAGTCGCCAGATGCGCTGTCAACAACAATTGCCGATACTCGAACGGCGTATTCAATTCGACGCGCGGCGGCTGCGCTTCGAGCTTCACGATCTTCGCTCCGCTCGGCAGCGCTTCATCGGAGGCGGCATTCGCCGTCGCAGCAACCGAAAAAAGTATCGAAACGAACGGCAGGTATCGAATCATGGTGGTCCTCAGAGGGTTGGCCGATTCCAAAGAGGTTGAATCGCCTCGGCTCAACGCAAAACCCGGTCGGATACTCAAGCGCACGAAGGCAGCGTGCAGGTAGGTAATCGCTTCTATGAGAATCATCTTCGCAGATGAAAGCGCTGGGAGCAAGTATTTTTCTCTCGAACCCGAAAGTCAACTTGCCTCCTTTGCGGATCGTAGGAAGAATTCCAAGGCAGAAAACGTCGCCCGCTCGCTTCATCGTGCCGATGTCGGCTTTGTCAGCGGGACGGGGAGGAACTCCTTAACGATCTTCCCCGTTTTGGCGTCGCTCAAACGCACTTTGCCGTCGAAGCCGGCGGAGGCGACGATCTTGCCGTCCGCGCTGAACGACACCGAGTAAATCGGGCCGATGCCCTCGAACTTCGAGACGACCTTGCCATCCGCCGTCTGATAGACGCGCAGTTCGCCCTTGCCGTCGAGGCTGCTGCCTGCCGCGAACAGACTGCCATCTTTGCTGAAGGCTAGACTGTAGATCAAGCCGGGCATCTTTTCGTATTCGCGCACCTTGTTGGCATCGTCGCCGATGACGCGCTTGGTGGTTCGGTGCATCTTATAAAGGCGCGGCGTGCCGTCGTCGCCGCCGATCAGCAGTTCGTCGTACCATTTTTCGCTCTGGTCGGTTCCCGCAGCCGTATTCTTAACCTTGGTGTCTCTCTGAATCGGATTGCGGGCCACGGCCAACAATCCGCCCTTGAGCGCGCCCGGCGTGATGCTGGTGATATTGTCGATGAAGCGCTGCGTTGCAACTTCGGTCAACTTCATCGACCGATCCCGTCCGATGGAAACGAGAAAAGTCGAATCTTTCGAGAAAACGGTTCCCAGCACCCAATCGTCGTGGGCTCCCTGATAGACAATCTGTTTGCCCGTCGCGGCGTCGAACGCGCGAACGGTGTTGTCGGCGCAACCGACCGCCAGCTTCGTCCCATCGTGCGACCAACTGATGCCGTAGACGGTATCGAACGTGACGGAGACCGATAGTTTCAGTTTCCGTTTCTCAACGTCCCACACCTGTATCTCGCCGAATCGTCCCGGCGAACCTCCCGCGACGGCCAAGTGCTTGCCGTCGGGCGAGAAGGCAATCGACTCGATCCGCTCCGATTCGCCGACCAAACGCGCCACCAATCCCGAACCGTCGCCCTTGTGCAATAAGACTTCGTGATAGCCGGATACGGCGAGGAGTTTGCCGTCCGGCGAGAAGACGACGCAACTCAAATCGGGCGACACCGCATAGACTGGCGGATGCGCGGCGTCGATGAGTTGTTCTTGCGTTTTGGGGGTGTCGTTCTTCGCTCCCGCGGCAATCCATTTCGTAATCGCTTCGATGTCGGAGGCGGAGAGCGGTTCCTTCCCCTTGGGCATGGCCGGTTTCTTACCGTTCTTCGAGACGATCTGATCGACGACCATGCTCTGTTCGGGATGGCTAGGCACGATGCCGGGCTGTTCGTGATCGCCCTTCTTGAGAAGGTCGGCGAATCCGGTCATCACATAGCCGCCCTGCGGTTTGGCCGGCTGATGGCAACCCTGACAATGCTGTTGAAAGATACGTCGAACATCCTTGTAGTAGCTAATGTCCTTGGCTTCTTTTTTCTCAGCCGGTTCGGCCGCCGCCGCGCCCAGAGCGGAGAGAACCGGAATCGTACAGGATACGAGGAGGCAAAGGAGCCATTTCATGTGTCATCCCTCGAAAAACAGTCCGTCGGTTGGAGAGCAAACCTCGCGGCGACGAGGACAATGGAGGCAGGAGTTAGCAAATCGACAAGGGTATCTTCGCAAATTGAAGGCTGCCGTGCAAGGATATTCTTTCGGCGACGAGCATTCTGCTCCATTTTCCGCTCCAGAGCGCGATCGTCGGGGGTAAGTGAGACCGTCCACTCAGCTCCCCGATTGTTCGCTGCTCGTGGTCGGATTCGCCCACTCGACCGTTCCGCGGAGTGCATCATTTCTTTTCGCCGAAGCAGTAGACGGTTCCCTTGCTGGTGCCGACGACCAACCGACCGTCGGACACGGCCGGCGATCCAAGTATGGGGCTATCGAGCCTGAACTTGTCGATCTGATCTCCCTTTTTCAGATCGAGAATGTACAAATTGCCGTCCATGGAGGGAGCGAAAACGCGCGGGCCGGCGACTACCGGAGAGCCATCGACCTTGCCTTCGGTGGCGAAACTCCAGACTTCCTTGCCGGTTTTGCGGTCGAGCGCGTGCAGACGCCGATCGCGGCTGCCGGCGAGTACGAGTTCATCGGTTACGCATGCCGACGAATAAAACGGTTGAGGACGCTGTTCGGCCTGAAAAGTCCACGCGATGCGACCTTGTTTCCAGTCGATGGCCTGAAGCTGATTGTTCATCGTGCCGACGTAGAGAAACGAACCGGAAACCGCCCCGCTTGCCGCCGTCTGTCCACCGAGATCGACGGCCCGATCCTCGTTACCGCTGGCGATGTCCAGAACGTGTACCATGCTGTCGCAACCGGCTACGAACGTCTTACCGTTCGCCGCCGCCGCCGAGCCGTACACCGGCCCCTGGGTCTTGAATTTCCACTTCTCCTTACCGTCCTTCGTCAAACAGTACAGCGTTTCATCGTGCGATCCGAATAGGATCAAATCGCCGTGGAAATTGGCTCCGGACGTGATCTCGCCCTCAGTCTCAAAGGTCCAGCATTTTTCACCCTTCGCGGCATCGACGCAATGGAACACGCCGTCGGCGTTGCCGACGTAGATCCGGCCCTGACGCACCGCCGGAGACGCCTTGATGGGACCGCATTTGTACTTCCATTTCGATTTGCCGTCGGCGAGGTCGAGAGCGTACAGATATTCGTCGTACGATCCAACGTACACGCAACCGTCCACGATGGCCGGAGCGCCCTCAATGCTATCCTTCGTGGAGAATTTCCAGAGTAATTGAAGCTTAGCCGGCAATCCGACGGCAGACGTTCCTGTCTGCTTGGCGTTGCCGCGAAAAACCGACCATTCGCCCAGGCTGAAAGTCGAGACTGATATAAGTAAACCCAGACCCAAGAGCGCTCGATAAGCCATCATCGACCTCGGCAAAGATTCAGCCCTATCACAGGCAATTTCCCAACCCCGACTTGGGGGTGATACATCAACACGCTCCACCATTCTATCGCGCCGAAAGGAAGTAGGATAAGCGGATCGTCTATCCAGGCGAAGCGGCAACATGCGGAACCGTCGCGACCAGCGCGCGATTCTCATGTCTCCGACACGATGAGCCTCGGAGCGAATGGGTGACGAAAAGCCGCTGGGTTTGGTCTATTCTTTTGGTTCCACACCCAGGGCACGAAGCTGTTCCAGCAAACGACCTACCCGTTGTGCTTCTTGCGTTGCTCGTTGTGCTTCTTGCGTTGCTCGTTGTGCTTCTTGCGTTGCTCGTTGTGCTTCTTGCGTTGCTCGTTGTGCTTCTTGCGTTGCTCGTTGTGCTTCTTGCGTTGCTCGTAGTTTTTCCTGCTCGGCTCGTAGTTCTTCTTGCTCGGCTCGTTCCTTTCCGGTTGGGATTACCACGCCCTCGCGGTCGCACCAGCGCAGCCATCGTGCCCGATCTCCTTGGAACTCTCCCTCCCAGAACGTCAGTCCCAGCTCGACGTTCTCTAACCACGACGCCTCAACCGGATGGTATTTCCCAGCCAACAGATGAAATGCTCGCAATGCACCCTTACGAAGGCGGTTTCGTGGATCGAAGATGACGTAATAGGGAATCCCAATGCTGGCATAGGCGAGCAGCTTGTCCGTATCCTCTTTCCCTCGAAGATCGGAGACGATTTCGATGACTACGTCCGGCGGTTTGCCGATGACCCAGAGAAAATAGGACTGATTCTCCTTCTGCGTCAAATCCCGAGCAGGAGGCATGCCCAAACTGAGCATCACATCGGGAACAAGCGGCGGCTGTCGATAGGCAAAAAATAGTCCGACGTTAGCCGTGGCCAGAAACCTACCCCTCGACGACCGCCAACAAGTGTACAACGGCTCCGTCAGCAGTCGATACTCTCTCTCGACCAAAAAATTATCCACGGGTTTGCCATCCTCAATGACTAATTCTTCGACATCAGGTATATCCTCCGGAGACAGTCTCAGACCCGTATCGTCACAGTCGTCCATCGGGAGGGACGAATCAACGGTCTCGGATTCGATCGGTTCGTCTTTCATAACATTTCCTCCGCCTCATTCGAGGGAATCGATGCAAGTCGCCGCCACTCACAATGATAAGGATTTGGTTCGGAATAACTTCCCGAATGAGGGGTGGTGTAGGGTGGGCCGAAGCGCAGCGAGACCCACCATGCTCTTCGGGTGGGGCTCGCTGCGCTTCGACCCACCCTACGAAATTGCAGAAACCGCATTCGGGAAGTTATTACGAACCAGATCCTAACTCGTTCCGTTGCCCCACGACACGGAAGGGCAAGGAGAACGAGGTTTGACTCCAAGAACAGATTCTACCTCTCGCCCCCGATCCATTCTACCTGAGCCTCGACGGCGTTCTTGTCGATCAGGGCCGGCCAATAGGCGAATACCTCGCGCACGCTGGGCCGTCCCGTAGTATACCCTGTTACGCCCGGCGGCCCGGAGGTCACGAGCGGAGCAAACTCTTTGCTGAAGCGTTCGACGACGGCGCGCTGGGGGTCGCGCACCGAGACGCGCAGGACGACCTCGGGCGCGTCCACGATTGGTAACACGCCCGGCAGACTCTCACCCGCGCCCAGACACTCGACGTTGCGCTGCGCCGGATCGACGCCCGCTCGACGGAGACGAGCGAAGATCATTTCGCCGCATCTCCGCGCTTTCGCTGCCGCCTGAGGACCGGCGATTAAGAGGGTGCCGCTGGCCGTCCAACCGTCTCGAAATGCGATGGAGACCTTGTACGAATCGGTAGCTGGCTTGCCGCGCGCTCCGAAGACGCGCACTCGATTCGTCTCGATCTCCGCGACTTCGACGCCGGTGAAGTCGGCAACGACATCCGGTGTCAGGTACGCAGCTGGATCGCCTACTTCATACAGGAGTTGTTCGGCAACGGTTTCCCCGTTCACCGCGCCGCCGCTCCCGTCCGGCTTGCTCACGACAAACGCGCCGCCATCTTCCAGATCGACGTAGGGATAGCCGACCAGAGCGAGATCGGTATCCATCCCGTTACACCACAGCCCTCCGGTAGCCTGCGCGCCGCATTCGATGAGATGTCCCGCGACCGTTCCCGCCGCCAAACGATCCCACTCGTCCCATTTCCATCCCAATTCGTGAACCGCTGGGCCAAGCGTGAGCGACGCATCGGCAACGCGCCCGGTAATCACCACGTCCGCATCCATCCGCAACGCGGTGACAATCGGTTGACAGCCGAGATAGGCGTTGGCACTGACAATGCGATGGCGAATCGCGTTCAACGGCTCGCCGGTGTCGAGATTGACGAACGAATGTCCTTGAGAGAGTAGTCCGTCGAGATTGGGCATCAAATCGTCGCCGAAGACGATGGCAAGGCGAC